>NZ_JBHUDG010000006.1:0-75825 GCF_042678145.1 Pseudopedobacter beijingensis
AAATATGGAAAACTCTCTGAGTTTCCCACATTCCAACAGGATAGCAATAGCAATTCTGATTGGAATTCTTTAGTTTTGGGTGTAGCTAGCTAGGGTAAGATTACAATCCAGTATAGCAATGCCTAAATATTTCCCACCTCTTACAATCTGTTCCGTTAACCGTTTGTCCGGTTCACTGGGCGTTAAGTTACCACTGGGATGATTATGAGCCAATATCAATGAACAAGCTCCAGCTTTCAATGCAATACCAAATACAACCTTTAAATCAACCAGTGTTCCCGTTCTTCCTCCTGTAGAGAGATGGCTTATTCCCAAAACCCTATTACCTGTATTTAACAGGATCATCTTGAACTGTTCTATAATCTCTATGCTATCCATGTCCCAGGATTTCATCAATACTCCATAGGCTTCTTTTGCGTCATTAACACGTATCCTTTCCGATGCTTTTACTTTAGGTCTATAAACCAATTGAATCTCGCTTACCTCTAATAAGGCATTTTCTTGTTCCATAATTTGAAATGATTAAAATATTAAAGAATTAATTATGGAATCTGTATCAGCTTTGGGCTGAACTAAGTAAAGAAGCAACGGAATAAATAGGTTTGAGCGTAAATGCCACAGGAGCGTTTATGCCGGAATTTCTTTAAACGTGTTCAGACCACAAGCTTAAATTAGATGGAATGATTGATGATGTCACTTCTATGTTAAGATCACTAAAATTATGGCTATTATTTAAAGATTTAAAACCTTAATCTATTAAATTACTTTGAATCACTTATTCTAATAGATTTAAAATTAGAAGAGGTAAGAAATGAATTGTTTGAAAGATTGTTAGAACTAAAAAAATAAAACTCTAGATCTTCCTTTTTATTTAAAACTATATTTCTATTATCAATCAAACTATTAAGCAACTTAGAAAGTTCCTCTTCCAAATAAATTATCTTTTCAACACAAAAAGGGACTAGAACAATTACAGCTTTATTTTGACCTTTCTCTCTTGAATAGTAAAGAAGAGTATCATCTTCTGATTTCCAATTATTAGGCATTTTAATATCTTCTAATTCTTTTGGAAAATCAAAATGCATATTAAGTTTACTTACTATAAGACAACGTAAGCCATGCTTAATTGAGTTATGAGCTTCTTTATTAAATTCTTTTGCTATTTCTGAAAGGACTAGGGCAATGCCGTTTATATTACTTTCAGATTTAATTTTTTCCATATATTCCTTAGGAAAGTCACTGATTACTAATGACGCAAAATAAAATAGATATTGAAACTTAGGAATTACATTATTAGGTGTATGTAAATCTTTATTTAAATACTCTAATGCAAAATTAAAATCTTCGAATGATTTTATAAATTTATGTAACTCTCCAATCTCGATTTTTATTAAATAATTTGGTAAATCAAGTTGTGCTTCAATATTCTCTAGGCTATGTATAAATCCAAATAAAGTTTCTATAGATTGATAAAAAGATTGTACTAAATCAATCTTAACTGTTTTAAGGAATTCAATTTCATTTGTCGGAATATCCATCAAAACTAAAGCTCTTCTTAATTGCTCATTTCCCATATTTAGAAAATACTTTGCAGTTCTAGATTTAATCTTAAAATGGTTATTTAAATAAGCTTCATAAAATTGATGGTTTCTAATCATAATAATTATTTATTCCATTTTGGGTTTATTGTCCAAATTGTAAAGTGTCCGAGTACCTCAGCTTCTCTTTTATTTATGCAAATGTGATTTTATATTTTCTTTCCCTTTCGCGTAAACCACATCTCCCTTCTTGAGCTTACTCTTTATTACCATTTTTTTTTAATTTCTAATTTTAATCCTTCTAAAATATCAGAAGTAGTATAAATCTCTGAAATATCTCTCAAACCTTGTATGTTAAAAACAAAAGGGTCAATAGAATCACGTTCTAAATAAAACCTAAATTCTTTTTGATATTCAAACTCTAAAGATTTTTCAAAAAGTGTTATTTCTCTATTTATTTTAGTTTTATCGTAATAGCTAATGAAATTATGATTAAATTTCATTTTGTTCTTTTTGAAGTGGTTTTCCATTTTTGAAATAAAAATCTTTGGTTTCTTAATCATTAAGCAATGTGAACCAAAATTTTTTACTTTTTCATCTATGTTAAATGCTGAAGGATGCTTCCAACCATGTGAAGAAACACAATATAAACTATAGATATTCCCAAAGACCTCCTCATTAGAATGTTTTAAATGAACACCTAAGTGATTTCCTTTAAATCCAATTTCTGGAATATTCAAAGGTCCTGGTAAATAGTTATGGATTCTAATTGCGCCCTCATAAGAATCACCTCTTAATTCGCCGTCTTCTTCTTTTCTGAAATATTGGATAGGATTCATATAAATAGTTCCATTTTCATAGAGCTTTTTAATATTTGTCCTATTACCAAATTTTAAAAATAACCATATTTTATAAATACTCATTTTTGTATGATCATAAGATATCCTGCTTTCAATTTGTTTTGATATAATTTATTTTTAGCTAAATCTCAACAGCAGCTCCGAGCATAGATAAGTTCTTATTATTTCTTTTAATTAAGCAACTCAACTAATTGTTTTTTAGGATAAACTATAGATGCAATTTTAAAAACACCTCCAATTGCGGCAATAAGTCCAGATGCATTTATATAATCATCTAATTTTAAATCTAGTGTATGGTCTTCTTTGTTTCTGATAGTTTTTATAGCTATATAAAATTGATATTCTATATCATCTATTTTCTTGTCAGTCTTACAAAATGTAAGCAAATTATGTAGGTCATATTTTTTCTTGTTTTCTTTAAGCCATTTTTTATATTCAGGGCTATTTTGATAATGAGTTCTTAACAAATGTTCAATAATTTTGACTAAATCTTCAATTGCATTTTCAGTTTGACCTATTTGGAATAACTGAAGTGCTTGTGCTAATTCATTAGAAACCTTAATATCTATATTCTCGAACTCAGTGATTAGTTTTTCAAGTTGCTTTTTTACCTCTAAACTTAAATTTGGGTTTTGTTTAAGGGAATCTAAAATTAGTTTTAATTTATCCTCCTCAAGTTCTAAAATTTTTTTCATCTTTCTTTCATTCTCAATATATAGATACATAGCGATAAATAGTGCAATCACTGCCGTTAAAGAAATATATTGTATAATATTTTTATTATTAGATACCATGATATTTAAAACTTTAGACTACTGTGTAATCGAATCACCTCCATAACTTGGTTGTATATGTATAATTATTATTACTGTCATTCGAATATGTGAATTTTACAACAAATTAAAAATATTATTATTTATTTCAAGTAATTCCATCTCTATTTTCAGTTCTGAGCAAATGACGAGACGTATACGAGTTGAAACCTTTGAAGTAAAGCATCTGAAAGATGAGCTATAGAGTTATTGACTTAAAAAGTTAGACCGCTTTAGTTGGTTTCATGAATTAACACATTCGTTAAATCTGTTATCTTGAGTTAGTGCCTCCTGTATGATATCAATAGAACATTACCACTAAACTTAAATCTTAGGCACTGCCCCTGCTCGCCGCTTGCGAGAAGAGAGAAAGTCTTTGTCGGGAAAGTTCAAAGAACGACGACAAAATATGTTTTAACACAAGTGTCTGGCGTGTGTTATTGTTTAAAGGGGAATGAGCGTAAGGATTACAATAACCATGACGGACACGCAGCTTTCTCGAAGACGCAGGCGAGCTGAAAAGTGGGAAGCGGTTAGAATTATTAGAGAATGAACGGAGTGAATATCAATAATTCTAAGGAGAGCTTCCATGGAGCAACTCGTTTGAACATTGCAGATAGGATGACAAATCCTGAACGATAGTGAACAGTGGAGTTGATTTGTCTGTAAGACTGATCAACGAAACCGGATTTGGCAACCTATATGCGTTCTTAGTCGTTGCGGAATGCCTTTTTACCTATCATGTTTGCAATGGCTGAACCGATTGACACCGAACCCAAACTGAAAGTACCACCTTTTAATCTGTAGGGATTACCATGCCCTCTTCCTAACCGAAAGACTGATTCTTACCTTATCCCATCGTAAGCAGACAAAAAGTGGGTGAGGTAAGATATCAGGATTGAAATCGATGCTCAATAAAAAAGCCACATTGCTGTGGCTTCTTCTATGTTGTTGTAATTGGATGTTTATTTACAGTTGTAATCAACAGATACACCCCATTCGTATGGGTTATTTGTAGAAATACTTTCGATGTTAAAAGCATTAATTTTTCCGTTGTTATCCTTTGTATAAGAATAATTAGCTGTGTATCCTGAATTAGTGTTGTTATTCTGCTCTAGAATAGGAGCATTCTTAGGATGTTTACCAAAGTATTGATACAGTCTAAATGTATCAAAACCATAAATATTATCATAAACATTTGCTGCAATTAGCTTGTCGGTAATTACATCATTACTATAAGTAATGTTTGTAGTGTAAGAAGTGCCATTATTGGTCTTGACAATTTTCACAAGATTACCAGACTCCCAAGTGAATGATGTTGTAGCTGAGCCAGCTTCAGTAGATGTTTCTTTAATAAGATATCCATCGCTGTTGTATTCATATTCAAATGTTCCGTAGCGATTATCAATTTTAGTTACTCTTCCTTTATTGTCAAGTGTTAGAGTACTTAAATACTCATTGCCTGGATAGCTGTAGGTAACGGTTATTTTATCAGACTGGTACTCATATAAAAAACTTTCAAATGTATCGTTCTCTTCTTTTATTCTCCCCTGGCTATCAAATTTAATAGCATTAGTGTTGTTGTAAACCGAATTTCCAAGTCTTTCCACGGTTTTAACAGTAGCACAAGTAGGAATAGTTTCAGGTTCATCACCACCCTTGTCTTTTTTGCAAGCAACAAGCATCATCGTAGCAGTAAATGCCAACATTAAAATCTTTTTCATTAATAAATCTATTTGTTTTTAATACTGATGCAGGCCCGTCACCAGTGGTTTATAAATACAATAAGCGCAGGACTGTAACCTTAGATCTGAAGAAGAGGTCCTGAGAAAACCCAACGCAACAGATAGATTACGCCCCACGCTTATTGCATGAGACGTTATTCTAACTGTCCTTGTTTACGTTTTTGAAATTTCTCAGGTTTCTTCTTACAAGAACTTTAGCTAACGCTTATATCTTAATAATATGTAGTTATTATATTATGTCTGTTTCGTCATTCAATAAATTAAACTGCAAAATAAAGAGTTTTATGTAATATTAGCTAAAAAAACTTAGCATTCTTTAAGAAAGCATATCATGGCATTGGCATTCAGCCAATCCGCTTTCCACCATGCCCCTGTAGCGGTAAATACCGTAAAATCATTGGAATAGAATTCCGGTCTATGGAAATGCAGACCTTTGCCTGCCAATAGGTCAACAAAAGCATTGATCTCCTCCAGTTTCAAAAACCTTGCACTGGCCAGTCTGGCATCTTCAGTATAGGTCCCGTTAGGAATATCTTTTATGAAATGTTCCAATCCTCCCGGATATTTAGTCTCGAGTATCTGCTTGGGAACAATAAGTTGATAGAATTCAAAGAAAATCATGGTTGAAAAGTTTAAGAAAGTTATGAAATGAGAAAAGCCCCGATCGAACAGACCAAGGCTTTATAAAGAATTTGCAATAAATAGTTATCAGAAAAAAAAGACAGTGAATTTTAAGGGCCAAAAGATAAATATTTAGTGTCCTAAAATATATTTTACCCTAAACCCAATCATTTGGAATAAAGATTTTTGGGGTGCATCTAAAGAGTAGATGATAAATGACAATGTTTTGGGGAAATAATATTTTTCATGGATCCGGGTTCTTTCTCCTGCGTTCTGCTGCCCGATATATTATTCATTTCCCCAAAACAAGGGTAAGGGTATGATTAGGATTATACGTTCCGTGTGCAATATATAGGGGGATAGCAAAATAATGATTGGAAATTTTAAAAAAATAAAAAAAATATTTTTATGTCTTACAGTGGGACACTTTTTCAAAAAAATAAAATTTCAAGAATGCTGGGACAGTAAATTTATAGCGGCTTATAAAAATAAAAAAACTGTCCCAAACAACGGACCCTAATTTATCTTAAATCGATGACCAATAATTTCATGTCCTTTTATTCGGTTTTTACCATTTTTACTAGCTAGGGATTTTCTCTTACTCAATTTTCTATATAAAAAAGGAAACTTGAATAGACAATGATTTTCAGGGGTATATATACCTATATTTTATTGGCTAATTTTTCTTAGGTTGATTTTACCTTAATCAATATAAAAAAAGCAGGATGTATAAACACCCTGCTAATTGGTTATTATCATATATCAAATATTTTCTTCTCAAACTCACTAATAACTCCTTTTTCAAATTCATCCAGGTAAGTTCGGGTCTGTTCTTCTGTTTGATGACCTAAGGCTTCGCTTATATAGCTAGTAGCAACACCTGCATGTTTCAAATTTGTAGCATAACTATGTCGACTTACATAGGTTGTTAAGTTTATATTTGGCTCCCCTATTAATTTAGCTATTTCTTTCAAATCGGCATTAACCTTTTTTAATGCTGTTTTCTTTCTCGTATATTTTTGCTTTAGGGTAACATGTATTTTATCATTATATATTGGAAATAGATAATCTCCGTTAACGCCGTACTTTTTTATAATTGCACTGATATATTCGTTTATGGGAATATAAAAAGGTTGTTTAGTCTTACTTCTTATATAATAGATTTCATTATCGATAATGCTGTTTTTTGTAAGTCCAATAATATCTATAAAATTCATTCCTCTTGTATAGAAACTGAACATAAAGATATCTCTTGCCAAATCTAAAGCAGAACCTTTTTCCAACTCCAAATTCTTTATTTTTGATATCACGTTTATAGGTACTGAACGTTTCTTTGTCTTGTGATTAAGCCTTCTATTTACAGAATATTTTTTCTCTCCAAAAGGGTAATTATCTCGCTTAAACAAACCTTCTTCAATAGCAATATTGAGCAGTCTTTGGAGATTCCTAATCTTAACACTAATGGTGGTATCTTTATTCTTTCTCTCATATCGGAGATAGTTTTCAAAGGTTTCTAAAAATTTAAGATTTACATCTACTATTTTAGCATTTGGCTTAAATTTTAGTAATTGATTTCGTGTATCTTCAAAAATGGTTGCCAGTCCAATCTTATTCTGCTGCTCCAGATCATCAATAACTTTTGTATAGAATGCAGAGAGCAAATTGATTTTTATTTTCTTATCATTCTTATTCTCTGTCAGTTCATTTATAAACATATCAAAAGTAAAGTCGATATCCTTTCGTTGGTAGTCCTTAGCAAGTTTTTTAGCCCTATTTAAAGCATCTAATAACAAGTCATTTAAAATATCAAAATCTTCTTTTGATTTAGCAAACCTTCCAAATCCACCATCTTCTATAGTTGCTGATTTCCATTCACTTTTCTTGCATTTAAATTTGTAAAAAGAATGTTTAATGATTGTATTTACTGCAACGTATTTACTTTTCCTTTCATAGGTAATTCTCAAACAAACTGGATATTCTTCCTTAACTGTTTTTTTTGTGGTATTTAAAACAATTGATAATGTTACCATAACTGCGCTGTTATGACAGTAAAAGCACTTTTGGGATTATTTTTGGTGTAAACAAATGGTGTAAACATTTCACCAAAAACCCCGAAAAATCCACCTATCTTCCATTTCTCACCAAAAACAAAAAAGCCCTTAACACTTTGTTAAAGGCTTTTTCTTAGTCGGGATGGCCGGATTTGAACCGACGACCTCCAGCACCCCATGCTGGCGCGATACCGGGCTACGCTACATCCCGAACTGTTTGATTAACCGAGTGGCAAATATATAATATAACTTTAAATCTGCAAACAAATTAGAAGGTGTTCCTATCATGAAATGAATCCTTTTATTATAACATCTATAAATTTTCTGATCTATTTTATTTCTTAGCTTAAGTTAAGTGCTTTAGACATTGGCTCCCTTAATTTTGTATCATTCGTATTTAAAAGGATATATCATGAAAATTAGAAATTTAGAAAAACGAGATGAGACCGCAGTATTAAATATTTGGTTAAATACTTCTCTGCTTGCCCATGATTTTGTAGCAGCCGAATATTGGCACAGCAAAATAAAAGACATGAAAGATGTATACCTACCTAACAGTCAAACTTTTGTTTATGAAGAAAACAATGAAGTTATTGGTTTTATATCTATGGTTGATAATTATATTGCAGCTATTTTTATTGAGCAACAACAACGAAGTAAAGGTATTGGAAAACAACTAATTTCTTTCATTAAAGAACACTTCCCTATTTTAGAACTAGGTGTATTTGCTAAAAATTCAGGCGCAATTGCTTTTTACAAAAAACAGGGATTCACTATTATAGAAGAAAAAACAGACCAGGATACCGGAGAACAAGAACTGGTGATGCAGTTTAAAAACCATTTTGTTTAAAAAAGGAATTTATAACCCGCTGATAAAAAATTCATGTCATGGGGTAACAATTATTTAATTGGTTTTATATAGTAATAAATCATTGTAAAAACTTAAAAGATTAATACTATGAAAACGAATTTCACATCCAAATTAATGACAGCATTGATCGGTGTTTCTTTGCTAGCCACTACTTCTTGTAAAAAGAATTCATCAGGACCTGAAATAGATCTGGCCGCCCCTTCTGCTGCCAGTTTTCAGGAACTCAGAAAAAAAACCTTGGAAGACATGACACAAACCCAAGTTTTCAAAGCAGAAGATGGAATTAACTTCACCTCCGCAAAAGGCGTAGAAGTAAAAATCAGCCCTAATTGTCTGGTTGATGAAAATAACAACCCTGTAACTGGTAACGTAACTATTTCTTTTATAGAAATTTTTGACAGAGGCAGCATGGTATTAGCCAATAAACCGGTAATGGGTAGAAATAACAATGGTGATGTGTCTCCTTTAGTTACCGGCGGACAATACAATATAAAAATTATGCAAGGTAATAAAGAAGTAAAACCTGGTTGTTCTTATAACGTATCTGTACCTGCAAACAATACCGGAGCAATAGATACCGATATGCTATTGTGGAGAGGAACCATTGATCAGGAGGGTAACCTGGTATGGGACGAAACAGGTGGCAATCATGGAAAAGAAGCTGGTATGAATATAAATACTGAAAGAGCTACCTACGCTATATGGGATAATGAATTTGGCTGGACAAATGTGGATAGATTCTACAGCGATGCGCGTCCAAAAACACAGATAAAAGTTACCGTACCTTCAGCTTACAATAAAGATAATGCTGGTATATATTTAGCGTATGAAGGCGAGCCTAACGTTCTGGCTCAACTAGACACTTACGACATGCAAGATCATTTCTTCTCTGAGCATTATGGCTTTATCCCTGTAGGCTTAACCTTACACGTAATATTTATGTCTGAAAACAATGGTTCTGTTGCTTACGCTATCAAAAAAGCGACTATTGTTGCTAATGGAACAATAGCTATAGGAACTGAAGATATAAAAACAACTTCTAAAAGCCAGCTGATTAATATGATTAATGCTTTGAACTAATAATAGCTTAAAGACAGATATACAGATTTTTGATTTAGTGGTTTTAAGATGAGGCGGCTCCTGCAATAGGAGTCGCCTTTTTCTTGAAGGTATTAACCTACCAATTCGTGTTTACTTTGAATAGTTAATTTTCCCTGCACTTTTACAGGGTTAGAAATAATATCCAGAACAGGGCAAATAGCATCTACTTGTTGAGCTAGTCTTTCGAGTTTCTCAGGACTCTCATCCGATACAATAATTGTTTCAAACTCTATTTTTTCATAGCCCGGACGAACCGTACTGTCCAAACCTAAAAAACCTTGTAAATTAAGATCTCCTTTAGTTTTTACCGTTACGCTATCTAATTGTATACCTTTTAAAGAAGCCAATGCTCTGTATACAATTGCCTGGCATGAACCTAAAGAAGCTAGTACATATTCTACCGGATTAGGCGCAGCATCTTTACCTCCCAATAACTCTGGCTCATCAAACTTAAACTCAAATTGTCTTACAGTACTCTTTACACTTACACCTTCTTCAAGTACTGAAGTAGCTTCAAAACTTACTTGTGCTTTATCTGCATCTTTTTTTAATTCCTGAATAAGGCTACCTAATGATTGTTTTACGAATTCTGACATTTTTTAATAAATAAAATATAATTGAATGGATAATAACTCCTGAAAATTGCGGAATTTTATTTAGCAGCAACAGCCCCACAGAAATGTGGAGAATTGTACTTTTATAAAAATTAGATTTTAGTACATCTGCATACAGGTACTACAACAACAGCAGGTATTGTTAATAGTTACAAGGCAATCTAATTCTGTGTAGAATGTGATGTTTTTGATTTTCATGATGTCTCTTATTTATATTTTCCCCTCCATTGGGGACAGGAATTAGCACCGTTCAATCTCTTGATGGTTGCCAGTGGGTTATAGAGCCTGTCTCTCGCCACTTCTTTATAAATCAAGACTCTTTTTAGAGAGGTCTTTCAATAATTACGAGGCAAATATAATAATTTGATTGAAATATAAACCTAGTTTAGAATATTTTTTTCAGACAAAATCTTTTGCTGTTTAATAGAACAGTAAACACTCACCCGTATTGAGAAAAACTGATAATTGCTGTACCTATTTTGTCTATATAGAATAGAATTTAGTTATAAAAAAAGCCCGAGAAATTTCTCAGGCTTTTTTTATTTTACCAACCTTGGTTCTGATCAAACTGTGGCATAATATCCATTTCCCTTTGTGGAATAGGGAAAAGCTCATGTTTATTCTTTTTGGTATAACCTGGTGTTGCTACGGCATAATTTGGAGAACCTGCAGTAATCCACCATATTCCTAATCTTTGTGCTGTAGCTTTAACAGTCTCGTAATAAACGCCCCAACGTACTAAATCTAACCTTCTATGGCCTTCAAAAGCTAACTCAAAAGCCCTTTCTTTACGAACAGCGTCTCTAAAACCCTGAACATCTAAACCTGTCGGCACATCAGCTAAATTACTTGCCGCACTTACAGGAAGTCCGTACCCACGTCTGCGAACCATATTAATGGCGGTATAAGCATCATTTGTAGGTCCTTGTTTCCATTCGTTCAATGCTTCTGCATATAACAACAATACATCTGCATAACGTAAAACATACCAGTTAACATTAGATTTATCGTTATTGATTAACTTATTACTTTGTGGAACGTATTTTTCTGTATCCCATTTACCAGGAGTGTAGTTTTGCTTTGCTTTTTGAGCTTTTGTAGGGTCTGCATCATTGGCAGCTGCAGCAGCATCTGTTCCTACCCATAATTGTTTGGTGGGATTGTACTGGTAGTTTGCCACCGAAATATCTCTCCTTAAATCTTCTGGATAGCCTCTCCAGTCTAACACAAAAGTATGTACTACTTTTACGTTTGCAGCATTAGAACCACGCTCTCCTGCTATTGCTGTTGTTCTAACTCCATTCCATTTTCCTATACGTCCCACCGGATCAGAAGCACCGCCTGTAGCTGTTGGATAATAGAAAGAAGCTTCTATTAAACTTTCTGTCGGATTCCAGATACCGGCTCCTGAGTTTTTCCATAACTGCTCGTAATTATCCAGTAAACCATGCTTGTTAGATTCTATTAATATCTGAGCTGTTTTGGCGGCCATCTCCCATTTAGATGCATCTTTCACTGGATAGCCTGCCCATGTAGCATACACCTTTGCCAACAAACCTAACACCGAACCTTTTGATAAACGAAAGCTTTTATTTACCCTTAGTTTATCATCTGTAGCATACGGTAAATTATCTATGGCAAATTTCAAATCCTGCTCTATAAACTCATAAACTTTTACCGGATCTTCCTGCACAAAAGTAGCAGGTGGTTGTTTTGACATAGCCGTATTAGTCATTAATGCAATATTGCCATAACGACGCAACAACTCAAAATAATACAATGCGCGCAAGCCTCTTGCCTCTGCCATGTACACCGTAGCCAGCTCTTTATCTTTACTGGAATAATCAACCATTTTTTGTTCTAAACTCTCCAGAAAATCATTGGCATTGTAGATAGAATTATACAATGTTGCCCATGTTCCCTGTACTTCTGATTGATTGGGAGAGAAAGAGTTGGTAGGTATAATACGAAAATTCTCATTGGTACTACCCTCTACCTGGGCTATATCAGTACCCAGCGTAAACAAAATAGACAGGTTATAACCGTAAACTTCATCAGCTACCATATTACGATAAACACCCAACAACACATTTTCTGCTTCAGCAGCATTCAACATGTACTTATTCTTGTCTATACTTGTTCTAGATTCTTCAGCCAAGTAATCAGAACATGAAGTATTCATCATGAACATGGCCGATGTCAGTATATAAAAAACAACTTTTTTCATTTCTTCTTCGATTTTTAATTAAAACTGAACTTCTAATCCGAATGTAAACACCTTGCTTCTAGGATAAGCTCCCCAGTCCAGCCCCGGAGTCATTGGATTATTACCAGAAGTACTTACCTCCGGATCATAACCACTATATCCCGAAATGGTAAACAGGTTTTGTGCAGATGCAAACACCCTTGCTCTCGACATATAAGCTTTCTTAGACCAATCAACCGGTAAGGTATAACCTAACGAAACGCTCTTTAATCTTAAGAAAGAACCATCTTCAACAAAACGAGAGTAAACATCATTGGTCACATATCCATTTGTAGATGGTACTTTATTAGAAGCATGGGTAGGTGTCCATCTGTCTGCTACTTCTGACAACATATTACGTCTGCCCGAACGAGATTGGGTAGCATATAAACGAGTGGCATTATAAACATCGTTACCATAGTTAAATTGGAACATCACACCTAAATCAATTCCTTTATAATTGAATGTATTGGTAAAACCTCCATACCATTTTGGTATAGCATTTCCAATAACCGTACGGTCTTTGGTGGTAATTACACCATCTCCATCCTGATCTTTATATTTCACCATACCAGGTGCCAGATTGGTCAGACGCGCATTATTGGTTACTCCGTCCTTTAACACCAATTTCCCATCCGGTGTAGTGTTAAAATCACTATGTTGATAGATACCATCAAACTCGTAACCGTATATCAAACCCAAAGATTGTCCAACAATAGCTGCGTAATCATATTCTGTAAAATTGCTATCAAAACCAGAACGTGAATACATTGCATTAACTCCTGATTGTAACGATACCAGCTTATTATCAATAAAGGATATATTGAAGTTAGTTTCCCACGAAAAATCTTTCTTGATAATAGGTTTACCTGTAATGCTTAACTCCACACCTTTATTTCTGATTTTTCCAATATTCTGATATTGAGAAGAGAAACCAGTAACTTGCGCCAGTGATTGCGCTAACAAAAGATCTTTAGTGTCTTTAATAAAGAAATCTGTAACCAAGGTTAAACGATTATTCAAAAAACCCCAATCAATTCCCATATTAACAGTAGAAGAACCTTCCCATTTCAGGTTTTCATTTCTTAATTGTTTTGGCGTTAAAACGGTATATATAGAATTACCTATACCATATTTAACAGGATCGTACAAATCCAATGATAAGTAGTTTGGTATACGGTCGTTACCAACTACACCCCATCCTAAACGAAGTTTTAAATCAGAAATAGCTCTGATGTCTTTAATAAAATCTTCCTGAGAAATACGCCATGCTGCTGCAAAAGATGGGAAATATCCCCATTTGTTTTTATCAGAAAACACGGTCGAACCATCAGCCCTCATCGTTGCTGTAAACAAATATTTATTATCGTAGTTGTAATTTGCCCTAGCAAAGAATGATAAAAGCTTTTTATCGTAATAATCTGTAGATACTTTACTTGGTGTAGCCCCCACTCCCAAATTATCGTTTCCTAAATTATCAAACGGAAAATCCATGGCCTGACCTAACAAATATTCTGAACTGCTGAAAGATGTTTCCTGACCTAACATAATATCATATTGATTTTTCTTATCGATCTTTTTCTTCCAGGTCAGGTTATTGTAATTAGTCCATCTAACGTTTTTACCCATCTGTGTTTGTCCATAAGGTTTTTGTCCATTACGATACGCCTCTTTAGAACCATTTTTGTAAAACAGGTCATTACGTGTATTCGTGGTATTATAAGTCCCCGCCGAACGGAAAGTTAAACCTTTCATAATTTCCCAGTTAACAGAGAGGTTAGTAGACCACTGTTCCGAACCCCTGTTATTTACTACAGATTGTGTTTGCATTACCGGGTTTACCTGTGCCAAACTTGTTCCATCTTCTAACATCTCGGGGTCAATGGCTGTGGTCAACAATGTTTCGTCATCTATCTTTAATCCACCGGTAGGACGAGCACTCAGAATTTGAGCCAACATATTAAAACGTCCATTATCTGCCGTTGTACCTACACCAGATCTATTTGTTTTACCATAATTAATGGCAGCATCAACAGTTATTTGCTTTATTAGTTTTTGGTTAATTCTCATTTTAGCAGTAGTTCTTCCAAACCCGCTGTTATTGAAAATTCCGTTCTCGTCATATTTATTTAAAGAGAAATTGTATTTAGTATTTTCTACACCTCCACTTACGCTTAGGTTATGGTCATTAGACCAGGTAGGTCTAAAGGTTTCATCTTGCCAATCTATACCACCAACACCTATATAATCTTCTGCTGATTGATACTTGTAAGGATTTCCATTATCATCCATCCCTGGTTTGTAATAAGTACCAGCATAAGCGCTGTTTACATCTGCCTGTAATTTCACGAACTCGTAAGGACTTAGTACATCTAATTTATTCGCTATCTGACGATTAGTACTTGCTACTGAATAGGCTATTTTTGGTTTGCCTATCTTACCTGATTTAGTGGTAATCAACACGACACCATTAGCTGCCCTTGCTCCATAAATAGCTGACGCTGATGCATCCTTTAGTACTTCCATAGACTCTATATCTGCATTAGAAATAAAGTTAAGATCACTAACCTCAAAACCATCTACGATATAAAGCGGAGAAGAATCTCCGGTTAAAGTACCAATACCGCGGATATTAACATTAAATCCAGATCCCGGCTCGCCATCATACTGCGTAATCTGTACACCCGCTACTTTACCGCCTATTGCCGCCAGAACAGAACCTGATTTAAAACCTTCTACATCTTTTCCCTTTAAAGATGATACAGAACCTGTCACATCTTCACGTTTAGCGGTTCCATATCCCACCACCACAACTTCCTGTAAAAATGCAGTTTCGGGTTGCATCCTCAGAATAAGATCATTTTGGCTTCCCACACGAATAGCTTGTTCTATAAAACCTACATAGGTAACCATTAAAGTTTCGCCCTGTGGCACCTTCAATGAGAAAGTTCCATTCTCACCTGTTGATGTTTTACTGGTTTTGCCAATAACCGAGATAGTAGCTCCTTTTAACGGAGCCCCTTTATCGTCCAGCACCTTACCTCTTAAGGTTACCTGTTGTTGTGCATAAATATTGATACAGCACATCAAGGCCAAAACGGACATGATGAGCTGTTTATACACTCCTGCGTTATTTATCATATTATAATACATTGCTGTTCCTTTCTAAAATTTCGTATCAAACCATAAAACAATTGGGAATATTTGACCTCCATTATTTATGCTATTCGCCGCATTATCATTTGCAAATGTGATTTGCCCAGTCATTACACCATTTGCGGGTTGACCATCAGCAATCCATCTATTCGGATTAACCACTACACTATAGTTATTCGGAGCAACGTATGCTAAAGGCAAACTAAGATTATCTGCATTGCTATAATAGGAAACCGGGTCTTTAGAGCCATAATTTGGATTAACACCTTTTACAGCAGCATAGTTATCCCACAGAAGACCTAAAAAAAGATCTGCTGGCGATGGTGGATTAGTTAATTGCCCACTCACATGGTTACCAAAGAAATTATAATAATTGAAGTTACGTCTATAGTCCATAAAAAATTTGGACATATTGCTAATACCTGTAATAGTTGGTGCTACGGATCTTCCTCCCGAATTTGGATTGACTTGAAAAACAAACGGTGAATACTCAACCAATGCTTTTTCTGTACTATTAGGTACTGCTACCGGCTCCGAATTATGGAAAAAGACAGGTGTCTGAACCGAAAATTCTGAAGGTGTACCTTTACCTGCAGTAACTGTAACCATAAATATACCACAGTTTGCCGCATTGATAGTTCCTATCGTAATAACACCTGTAGAGGCATCGATAGTTGTACCAGTTGATTGCTGTATACCTCTGATTTCATAAGTTAAGCTAATACCTGAACCTGCATCTGTAACAGGAACTTTGCTCTTAAAGCCTGATGTAGCGGTACCCGCAGCTATACGGAATTGATTCGCATAGTTCTCAGCTGGCGTAAGATTCAGGTTATTGCCATATCTTACATACGTAAAATAATTAGGGTTTGCAGCTACAGTTAATGTAAACGAAGCTGTTGTTTCCCCTTTAGGATTGCTTGCTTTCACTTTTACGGTATAAGTCCCCATAGGAATGGTATTTCCTTTTACAGCGCTGATTACGCCTTGATTATTCAGGGTTATTTTTCCTTGCAATGCTGCAGGAAGATCTACAAAACCGAAATTCACTTCGTCTCCTTTGAAAGCGGCATCAGGACTTACAGAGAAAGCAACTGCTTGTGTAGCATTCTTATTTTGGTAAGTAAAACTCTGTATCGGTTCTATAAATTCTACCACATCCAGTTCAAATACATTGGCAAAATCTACTCCTGTCTGGTCGTATACATTTTTTACATTTACACTAATTTTATATTGCTGTCCAGATGTAAGCCCATGGTTTTCTGCCACAGAAATAACACCTGTCTGCGCATTAATGGTAATCTTATTAGTGGCCGGACTGATACTTTTAATACTGTACTGTACATTATCTAAAGAACCCTTTAGTGTTGGAGCCTTGCTGGTATAAGAGGTTTTTCCGCTTAAAGCCGACTCTTCTTCTAATTTACCTAAAGCCGGATCGTAAGTTAAACCCAATGGCTTAGAAGTAATATCTATTTCAACAGCATTTTCAAAAATCCCCTCATCTTCTCCCGAAGCACCTGTAGTCAACTTTAAAGAAAGCACATATTTACCTGGTAATAAGCCGGCATCTCCTCTTACTATAGAAATTACCCCTGTTGATGAAATTGCAAAGTATTTAGAGTAATCACTTTTTGCTATCTCATATTTGCTGATAGATACGTGATTTTTATCTGTGGTTACCTGTGCTGTTGGTAGTTCTACAGTACTGTTAGCATCAATAACATCAGAATAACTTGCTGTCAGCTTATTAGGTACTACCTGTATACCATCAGGTACAGGTCGCATCATATTTACAGACACGGCATCTTTAAATTCGTACCTGGATCCGTTAGAATAACAGCTGATAGTTAATTTATACAAACCAACAGGCATACCTGTAGTTTCTTTAATGCTGATACCTCCGTTATCTTTGTTGATTTCAAAGCTGCTACTACCCGTATAATCTTCTCCATCTAATGTAATTTTTACAATTTCAAAGTCGCCCGGTTTCCCTCCAATATAAGACGGGGCAGCAATAATTCCATTCATGGACGGACCTATATCGGTCATTCCCGTATAATAAACCGTAAACTCTGTCCCGTCTACAATTTCAGTCTTCTTACATCCCGCCGTAATTAGCAACAAGACCAATACCCACGAAAGGGATCTTTTCATTTTGAGTTTTATATTTATTGGTTCCATAATAATATTATTTACAGATTACAATTAAGATTATATTTCACGCCATCTACAGTTACTTCTAAGGCCACACCATTTTCCGAGAAAGGTTGTGTAAACACAGCATTCATTTGCACTGCCGAAGCCTGATTACTTGGATACAATACGGTTATATAGCGCGCTGTTTGTCCGGCACTTTTTGTCATATTTACAGAATAAGCTTTACGAGCCGCCTCTACATTTAATGCGTATGATACTTTACTACTAGATGCTGTTGTGGATAGCGCTAAATCAGAAAATGTTCTGATTGCCATATTGTTATTATCAGTAAAACTAGTGTATGCGCCATTTTTATCGGTTGTTACATTCACTTCGCTATCCGTTCCTTCGCACAAATTAAAATTCAGATTTACCGTTCCGGCTGCAGATCCAATACCTTCATCCACTAAAACAAAAAATGTTTTATTAACAAAGAACACGTAACGACGGTGTTTTAAATTGCTATAAGCCTGATTTTCTGTCGCTACAATATCCGTTTGTCCGTTAGAAGTCACCAATAAAGACTTTCCTTTCCCTGTTGTAATATTGGCTCCGCCCAAGGTCATAGTATTATGTACCTTGGTCTGACGATACCAATTACGGGCACTGTTATCTCCTCCTGTAGTGTAGTAAGCATAAACGCCTGCATCAGGGAAGAAATTACGGCCTTTATGGTAAAGCTCAAACGTACCATTGTCCAGTTGGTTATGGCTCCACGAACTGATAGGATCATTAGTATAATTATTACTAAGCACCATCATGGTAGAATTTTTATCCCATCCGTTCCTTAACATATAATATCCAGATGTACTAAATGCTTTTGGTGCTGAAGATGGCACTGTACCTCTTTTCCCGTATGTAGACATATAAAGTAATTCACTGTCATCCGGAAACATTTCGTTATACCTTACAAAGTTTTTATTCAAGACAGATCTTGTCCAGGAGTTTTGTCTGGTATCGTTAAAACCTGGCACATAATAAGGATATAAGGAAGATGATGATGCCACAAAATAGTGCGGATAGGTAAAATGCATAACCACCTGTGCTGCTTTATGCAGATACTGACTAAAGTTTGTCCCTATACTGCCAACAATTTGTCTGTTTGCATCAGCCAGTTTCATAATTTCATAAAAATCTGCTATAGCTGCTATATGGTAGCTCAGATCCAACTCAAAGTGCATTCCATCGCTCAAAAACTGTTTCTGTACCTCTGCACTCAGGGTCTGGAATCCTGTATTCATCCATTCAGACGCATTTTTAAACTCAGGAAATAACACCCCTGCATAAGCCAGTGAACTTCCCTGCGAAATCAGGATATTACCATCAGGATAAGGATATTTCACCAGAAAATCTGCATGCGCTGCAAACTGCACCATAAATTCAGAGAACCACTCTGGAGTAAAATTGATAGAGTTTTTATAGTAATCAAACAATTGAGTCTGAACAGACACACGTTCGGCAACCTGAAGCTGCCACCAGGTTGTATTATTAGTACCTGTTGCCGGCATCGGGTTTTGTGCTAACCAATCTTTATATACACTAATCCATGACTGGATATACTTTTCGTCTTTTGATGTACGGTATACTTTAGCTTGTGGCACAAACCATTGATGTCGGTGTAATTGCTTTTGATATTCGTCATCGGCACCTTTAGGCACAAAAGCCCAGTTTATTTTGCCAGCATTATTTAAAGAATAAGGCATTTTCTTCGCCGCATCTTCATAATAATTGTTTACAAAAAATCGGTAGTTATCTAAGGCGTAATCTGCCTTAAGTTTATCGTCTTCTGTTGCCGTTACGTTTATCAATGAAATATTAGGATTAACCACATTGGTTCTCATCCTGTAATATTCTAAAACAGCCTTTGCTGCATCATAATATTTATCAGCCTCGTAAAGTGCTTTTGCTTTTTCTAATCCCGGATAATCCAGATTAATCACTTCAAAAAGCTTGGAGTTTATAGCTGTATTTGGTTTGGTAATTTCAGAATCTTTTGATCCCGAAGTGCTTTTTTTAATCTGCTCTTTATTACAAGATAAGAGCGTAAAAGTTACCAGAGCGTAAATGAAATACTTCATATAGATTTATAATTTAGATTTTCCTTCTATCACTATTACTTATTTAATTAGGTGTGTTAGCTTAATGCTATAGCGAATATCGTTTCTATATGTTTTTTAGTATTTCAATTTTGGTTAATATTGTTTTAATATTGACTAATAACCGCCTTCACTATTCCATTAAACAGCTTTAACTTATTTTTATACTTATCTTAACATTACAGGTGTGATGACATTATAATAATGCCATAGAGCCCTTATAGGGGCTATACATAATAATTTGTTTTATGTATTTCTCTATACAAAGGACGGTAACTTCTCTTTAACGGTGGGTAACTTTTTGTTTACTTTCTAACCAACTATTTGAAAGAAGTGAAGAAGGAAAAAAGATTTTTGTCAATTTTAATTTTGAGGATATACTAGTCTTATTTACCAACATCGTCTCTGAAAGAACGATGTGTCGCATAAGCCCATGAACAATAGTCCATAGCTTGTAATAGCGCAAAGCAACCCATTGCTAAGTACTTCCATCAAGAAAAAGAAAATGCTCACCCAGAACAGGCAAGATTGTGCGGGAGGATAAAACAAAATCAGCATCGTCCACACTGAGACGATGCTGAAAAAAGAAAGTTGTTGACCCTATGTCTTCTTCCATAAATAGCACTAAAAGAAGATAAGCCTATAATAGAAGACAAAATACACTCTACATATTATTTATTATTCATTTCCTGTTTAGTAAGCTCATCTGTACCAGGCATCATTTGAGACCTTTGTACAGGTCCTAAAAATTCATTATACTTTTCGGGATTAAAAGGATCGTAATAATAAAGTCCTTCTTTAGCATATATAGAAAGATGTTTTTTCAACCTACCCTGATAATCACTATAATCTTTATGCTGTGGCTGTGTCCAGGCAGATTCGGCTAGCGCCGTTATACGTGGAAACAGCATATATTCCAGATGTTGCTCTGTAGACACAGCTTCGGTCCATAAATTTGCCTGTATTCCCTGGATCAATTTCCCGGCATTCGGATAATTGAGAATGTCTTCGGTAGGAAAATTATAAACGCTTTCTATAGGAACATAACCTCCCGCCCATTTTCTACCTATACTGTGTTTTTCGTTCTGTACAAAATCAAAATACAAGGGTAAACGCGGACATAATACAGTCTTAAACCCTTTCTCTAAAGACTTTTTCAATTCATCTTTTTTATCATGTCGCCACCAAAAGACAGTAGTTTTTTCTATTGGCAAAGACGAACCTACAACTTCATCCCATGCCAAAATCTCATTATCCATTTTCAATAATGTATCTGCCATACGGTTCAAAAAATAATGCTCTACTTCTTTCAAATCTTTAAAGCCTTTTTCCTTGACTAGCTTTTGCACATAAACATCCTTATGCCAATGTTGATTTCCAAAATGTACTTCATCTGCACCTATGTGTATTTTCTGAGAAGGAAAAAGTACGTTTACTTCTTTCAGAATATCTGTCAGGTATTGATATGTAGCATCATTAGCCGGATTAAAGGTAAACTCAGGATATTTTTCAGAACCACCACCACTAAACTGCGGATAAGCCATATTTGCTGCTGTAGCATGCCCCGGCATATCTATTTCTGGTATCACCTCAATATACCTTTCGGCTGCATAACGCACTATTTCCTTAATATCTTCCTGCGTATAATATTGTGCCGGAGCTAAAGGATCTGAATAGTTACCTATCCCCCCTACCAGCGTCAGACGTGGATATTTTCTAATCTCTATCCTCCAGCCCGGTTGATCTGTTAAATGCCAGTGAAACTTATTCAGCTTATAAAAAGCCATCCAATCAAGGATATCCTTAACTTTTTCTTTTCCAAAAAAATGTCTCGATTCATCCAGCATAAAACCACGCCATCCATACAATGGTTTATCGCTTACATCCCAGCAGGCTAGTTTTAATTTTTGATCAATTACAGGGGTATTTCTAACCAACTGCAACAGCGTTACTGTTCCCAGAAAAAATCCTTCTTCGTCTGCAGCTTTTACAGTTATCTGGTTAGCAGACATCAACAATTGATAGCTGTTCCCTTTCAGTTCCTTTGAAGATGCCTGTACATAAATTATGTTTGTTACAGCATTTTTCTTTATTTCTAAGGTGACCCCGGTATGCTTTAATATTTCGGTTTGTAAATAATAAGCCGCTTTTTGTCCTACAACATGGCGAATCTGAATAGCGCTTCCATTACTCAGATTAAAATAGGTCTGCTTAAATGCAATTTCCTGAGGCTTTGGAATAACCGGGCTCTGCACTTGTGCCCAAAGCGCATGACTAAACATGAGCATAGGCAACATCAATAATCTAACTACAAACTTATTACTCTTCAAGTTTTTCATAATACCGTAAATATACCTGTTTGCCTGATATCTTCTGATGACGAACCTACCATTACTTTGAAATCTCCCGGCTCTACCACTCTTTGCATATCTCTGTTCCAAAGTTTCAGATCGTCTGACTCAATAGTAAACTGGATTGTTTTTGTTTCGCCCGGCTTAAGCGATGTTCTTTCAAATCCTTTCAGCAACTTTTCGTAAGTAGTTACAGAACTCAACACATCCCTGATATATAACTGAGCGACTTCCTCTCCTGCTACTTTTCCTGTGTTGGTAACATCTACACTAATATGAACTTTATCCTGAGCAGTCAGCTGATTGTTGATCTTTAAGTTACTATATTGGAATTGCGTATAACTTAGTCCATACCCAAACGGATAAAGCAGTCCCTTCACCCTTGCTGTTTCACCTTCATCTGTTTGTGCATTGGGCTTGGTTGGAAAATTTAAAGGTAATTGTCCTACAGATTTAGGAAAGGTCAACGTCAGTTTTCCTCCTGGATTATAATCTCCAAAAAGCACATCGGCCACAGCCGTACCACCGTGTACACCCGGATATCCGGCATAAACTATAGCTGGCGCATATTTTTCTACCCAGTTGATAGATACAGGTTGTGAACCTATCAACACTACTACATAAGGCTTACCGGTAGCATGTATAGCTTTTACTAAATCTAGCTGATGTCCTGGTAAATCCAAAGACGTACGGCTTTTATTTTCTCCCGCTGTTTTGGTGTTCCCGCCAATAAACAATACTACTAAGTCGGCCGCTTTAGCTTGTTTTACAGCCTCATCTATCATAGCCTGTTCCGCTGCATCTGGTGCTTCCGGAAAGATTTCACTTTCAGGCCAGTTTTTATCTATCAATTCTACCCCTTTGGCATACAACACCCTGTCTTTACCTATTTTATTTTGGATCCCTTCCAGCATATTAACACTTTTAGACATCAATGGTCCGTAGTGCGTATGCGCATAGTCATTATCTATCACATTGGGACCAATAACAGCCACCTTACCTATATTTTTTGTTAAGGGTAATGCATTATTTTTATTTTTCAACAACACAATACCTTCCCTCGAAGCCTGTAATGCTATTTGTTGGTGTGCTGCACTGTTCACCAACTTTAAGGTGTTTTCTGCGCTTTTAACATAAGGCTCGTCAAACAATCCTAATTTAAACTTCACCCTTAATACATCTTTCACACGACTATCTATCGTATCCATAGGAATACGACCTTCGTTTACCAGTTCTCTCAGATTATAGATAATACTATCCGGTGTTCTAAATGTAGTCCGCACATTCATTCCAGCCATAAAAGCCTGATAAACGGCTTCCTTTAAATCCGCAGCAACATGGTGCTTGTTATACAAATATTCCAGCGCATCGCTATCACTTACCACATAACCCGTAAACCCCATATCTGTACGCAACCTATCTATCAGCCAATATTTACTTCCCGATACCGGAACTCCATTGTAATCATTATAAGAGCTCATCACCCCCATTATATTAGCTTCTTTGATCACTTTACGGAAAGGATACAATAAAATATCTTCTACCTCACGTGGCGAAACCTGCGGATCTGTTCTCGCCAGTCCTTCCCTTGCTCCTTTATTAGCACTATAAACGGCAAAATGCTTAGGTGTTGATGCAGCACCCGCTCCCTGTATTCCTAAAGCCATTTCCACTCCTAAGCGCGCTGTCAGATAAGGATCTTCTCCATAAACCTCTTCCAAACGCCCCCAACGCTGATCGCGGGCTACATCTAAAATAGGTGCATAAACATTGGTATAACCTAAAGCCCGGGCTTCTTTACCTGTAATCTCTCCCATCTTACGCACCAACAGGCGATTCCATGTCATCCCCATATTCAACTGTGTTGGAAAGCCCGTAGCTTCATAAGCTTCTATACCTCTTATCCCTTCATTGGTAAAATCTACCGGAATTCCTAAACGCGTTTGTTCTATAAAGAAACGTTGTGTTTCATTCATTGCCCAAACATGTTTTTTCATATCGGTTACCAGATCAAGTTTAGTTTCTAGCTGGGTCCAATTGATAAAACCATTTAAATGTTCATCTATATTTGCGACGCCATCTTTCCATATCTCATTTTTCCAATTGGCTGTAGGTAACGAATCTTTAAGAATACGTTTATATCCATACAAAGTAGCCATCTGGTTAGTTTTCTCGTTCAGGTTCATCTGTGCAATCAGATCATTTACACGATCATCTACACTTCTGGATGGATCTTCATAAATGTCTTTTTTTCCATTTTTATTCAGATCTATCCAACCTTTTTTGTAGATTTTTGATGGTGGGGCAAATGAACTTGCCGTGTATATGGCGGTTACCAAACCAGCAATAATAAACTTCTGTTTCATGTCCTGTCATTAAAAAACCGCAACCATCGGTAGAGTAAAGTGCATTAAAGCTACCTGACCCCGACAGTTGCGGCGTTTATAGGTGTGTTCTTTTACTTAATACTATCCTTTGATCTTTTTATATCTCAATAGCGCTTCCAGAAAATAATAATCAGCATAAATCAACGGTACATCTATTTCACTATTATGCGGAAAACTTCCTGTTGAATGTTTCAATATAAAACCAGAATTTGTTCCCGGTGCCGCCAAATATTCTGTTCCTGATAAAGATTTTAATATCTCTTCTGCTGCATTAAAATACTTCTTACCTTCTTCACCTGTATAAGTACTTAATTCTAACATAGCAGACGCTGCCAACGATGCAGCCGAAGCATCTCTTGGAATATAATTTAACTTATTTTGTCCTTTATAATCCCAGTCTGGAGTATAACCTTCCTGTTCTACATTAAAGTCCCAGTAAGGTATTTTATCTTTCGGTAGATTCGGATGATTGATAAAGAAATCTGCAACTTTTTTAGCATGCTCCAAATACTTAGGATCTTTTGTTTCGCGGTACATCAACGTATAGCCATAAATTGCCCATCCCTGTCCTCTAGACCATGTAGAATTATCTGAATACCCCTGATTGGTTTGCTGATGTAATACCTCTCCGGTTTTGGCATCATAATCTACAACATGATAGGTACTGTAATCACTTCTGAAATGGTTTTTCATAGTTTTATCTGCATGCGATATAGCTGCGTCTTTATACTTAGGATCTCCTGTAAGTTTAGAAACATAGAACAACAACTCCAGATTCATCATATTATCGATGATAACCGGATAAGTCCAAAGTGTTTTTCCATCCCACGACATTTTATCATTCCATGATTTGATTAAACCTACATTAGGATAGTATCTGGTTAAGGCAGATTCTGCAGATTGGATTAATATTTTATTATATTTATTAATCTTCGCTGTATCTTTCTCTAAACGTACTGCATTTCCATAAGAACAATACATTACAAAACCAACATCATGATGCTGCGTTAAGAATTTAGCTTGCTCCAAAGCATCTGTCCATTTTTCGGCTTCAGCTTTCCACTTCGGATCCTGATTAAACTCATAAATATACCATAATGCACCTGGAAAAAAGCCCTGTGTCCAATCCCAAATATCTGTTCCTTTTACAGAACCATCCGGATTGGTTGTTCTTGGAAAACTGGTAAGATCTTTGGATTGATCTAACATGATGGTATACTGCTTTTCTGCTACCTCAAAATCTTGTTTTACCATGTCTTTGTTTCCACCACATGATGATAATAATGTCCCACCAACTGCAATCGAAGATGCAATTATCAAATTCTTAATCATTTCGTATCTCGGTAATTTGTATATGTAATTTATTCTGTTCTATTCTTGAAGAAACTGTCTAAAAATCTCTAAACCACAACATCATGGAAGGGCAAGAATGTTTTTAGACAGTTCTTAATAATTATTTGATGTTTTATGGGTTAATTTTAACTTCTATGCTTTTAACCGTCCTGCTTTCTCCATAAATATTTACATTAAACGCATCAAAGGTTACTTTATACGTACCTGGCTTTGAAAAATAATATGAATAACCATCTAATTTAGTAGTCATGTTTTTTAGTGGTTTTCCCGCATCTGGCGTTACAGAAGTTAATTTAATTGCTTTTGTTACAGCCCAAACTTCGTTGCTCCCTACCGCGGCTCCTCCTCCCTGAAATTTAACTGTATTATCTGAATTAAATGTCCATAAAACGGGGGAGTTACCAAATTTAACATTTTTCCAACCTGCATCTCCTATAGTAGTAACTGTAAGCACTTCCCCATCACTTGTCTTCATTTTTACATCAAACTTATTCACCCACCATCTTGGTTGTGTAGTACCTGTTGTTCCCTTATATTTAAAGGCAAAGTAAATAGGCTTGGTTTTATCTATATTCAAACCTAAAGAACTTAAATCCAACAAATTTTTAGCTCCGGATGGAGTATAATTATCATTACCCATAATAGCAGATAGTGTAAATGCACTGGTTATCTCTGTCCATTCAGATGCTTCCTTAACATTTTCCTCTGAGTATATTCCATTAAACTTCTGAGAAGCAAAGACCCGGAAAGACTGCGGTTGATCTACATCTGAACCATAACGTCTGTTTGTTGCAAATTCTAAAGTAATTTCATTACTTTCTGCCTCAGTTCTGCTTTTATAATCATATTTATGTCCATTCTCTCCGGAATAAAACACCACCTGATCTGGGTTACCGGATAATATAAATTTTACGGAATCTCCTAATTTATATTCTTGTTTATCTGTCTTCACGTCAAAATTAAGCTTTACTACTTCTTTTTTGTCGCATGAAGCTAATAAGACAATACCCGCTATATATAAAAATATCTTTTTCATATGCTTGTTTTCTTTATTACCAACCTTCATTTTGATGTACTCCTCCATTTAATGAAATTTCGGAAAGTGGAATCGGCAGTAAATTATTCCTCGTAGTAACCTTTTCTCCTGCCAATGCTGTATATTTAATATTTGCCATTCCTGAAGTTCTGATATCACTTCCCAGCTTATTCATAGTATCTACAAATTCGCCCCACCTTATTAAATCATACTTTCTAAGTCCTTCAAAACACAATTCTCTAAACCTTTCTTCTTTTATTGCTTTTTTCAAGTCATCAGGTGTAACTAATGTTGCACTTATATCCGAAGCATGTACTCTGTCTCTTACTTCTTTTAATGCATTTTTAGCATTTAATGTTGCACCGTTGACTTCATTTTCGGCCTCTGCATACATTAATAATACATCAGAATAACGTAATACAGGGAAATTAATAGGAGTATAGTTTTTATTTCTAGGTCTATAAGTCTCATAACCGCGTCTAAACTTAGCTGCCATTCTATTTTCTATATCCGTATTTGGGTAAAATGTAGAATCTGTAACTACGTTATTAACATGTACATACTTATAAGTAGCAATATTCCAATCTCTTCTCTCATCCGAATTCTCATAAGATTCATACAGCTTCTTCGTAGCAACTACAAAACCGTATGAAAACCCTTTAGATTCATCATTACACTGAATTCCTTGTAAATTACCTACTCTTCCCGCTTCAAAGTCCGTAAAATTATTTCCATAAAACTCTACTTCCCAGATAGATTCTTTTATATTGTACTTATCCCCCGCCATATCTTTGAAGACTTTTGAATAATCTGAAACCAAAGCATGCTGATAATCTCCATTAGATGGGTGTACCAGTTTTTCAGCCCATTTTAAAGCATCCGCGTACTTAGACACATCTTTTAATGGTGCACCTGCCATTTTCAGGTAAACTCTAGCCAATATACCTCTGACAGCCGACTTAGAAACCCTCCCTGCGTGTCCATATGCAGTTATAGGCTTCACCATTCCCTCTGCTTCTTCCATTTCCTTTACAACAAAGTTATATACATCTTTTTGCGGAGTAGCCGGAACATCGACTGTATTTACAGATGGGGTTGGTACCGTTTTCAATGGCACATCTCCCCAATTGCTAACCAGTAGAAAATAATAGTATGCTCTCAGGAATTTCGCCTGTCCTATCGCATCGTTTTTATCCGTCTCACTCATACTCACTTCATCTACTCTGCTCAAAAACACATTTGCTCTTTCTATTCCTTGATATAAGTATTGCCACAATTGCTCTACTAATGGTTCTGACGCATTGAATACATATACTGCAGGTCCTGATGTATATGCCGTTCTGTAGTATGCTCCATCATCAGCAATAGATAAATAGACAGGCAGGCTACTTCCATAAAACTGCTCTCTCCCCATAACATCATAGATACCGGTAAGAGCCATATTAACATCATTCTCGTTATTGAAATAGTTTTCTTTCACTATAAAAGTGGGCTCTTTATCCAAAAAGCTAGAACATCCCTGAGTAGTGATTGCAAAAAGACCAAATGCTACCAGTCTTCTAAAACCAGATTTGCTTATTATATATTTTAAATGATTTTTCATTATTTACTCTCCTTATAATGATAGATTTACCCCGAACACAATTGTTTTTGGCCTAGGATAAGATGAATAATCGAACCCTGGTGTTAATGCACTGTAATAAACAGCCACCTCAGGATCATAACCAGAGTATTTGGTAAACGTCAATAAGTTTTGAGCTGACGCATATACCCTTAGGTTTTTGATATTCATTCCCTTTAAATATTTTACAGGAAATTTATACCCTAGTGATATTGTTTTTAATCTCAGATACGAGCCGTCTTCAACAATTCTAGAAGAATAGGCATAAGATCCCTGCCCTCTAACTCTAAACATGGTATTACTCTGATTTTCAGGAGTCCATCTATCACTAAATGTTGCATATTGATTTAAATAAGCTTTATCTCCTCCCTCAAACCACAGTCTATTAGCGTTAATGATATCATTACCGTAAGACCATTGAAAAAACAAGTTTAAATCAAATCCTTTATAGGTAAAGTTATTTGAGAATCCTCCTTGATGAATAGGATATCCTCTTCCTATTACTGTGCGATCTAAATCGTTTACAGTTCCGTCTCCGTTCAAATCTCTATATTTGATATCACCCGGCTGTACAGCAGCACCGTTATTTGTAATTCCCTGTTTAAGTTTATAAGAACCGTCTGCTTGTTTATCAAAATCGTCATACTGGTAAACTCCATCCCATATATATCCATATATCTGCCCAAGCGGTTGCCCAACTTTTGCAATATATGCCGGAATAGTTCTATAGAACTGATCCCAATTCACAGTACTGGTACGACTTTCCTGATTTTGAGTTAAGGACAGAACTTTATTTTTATTAAATGCAATATTAAATGACGCATTCCAATTGAATTCTTTATTCTTAATCACATCACCGCTTACACTTAACTCAATACCCTCGTTACTTGTACTACCAATATTTTTATATGCAGTGCTATATCCGGTACTGTAAGGCAAAGACGCATTCAACAATAAATCTGTAGTTTTTTTCTTGTAGTAATCTACCGTAAAAATTAGTCTTTGTTTAAACGCTCCTAAGTCTATACCTACGTTACTTTGTGCAGTGCTTTCCCATTTCAAATCTGGGTTGGCAATAGAACCTAAATAAACGCCAGGTGTTAGTGCATTACCAAATGCATAGTATCCATTACTTGCTGGACCTGTATTTTCAAAATTCAATGCAGCATAAGGTGCATACTCAGTTACCCTATTATTACCTGTAACACCGTAACCAAGTCTGATTTTCGCATCTGAAAGGAATTTTATATCTTTCATAAAGTCTTCCTGGATAATCCTCCAACTGGCAGCAGCAGAAGGGAAATACCCCCATCTGTTTTGTTTCATGAACTTGGAAGAACCATCTGCCCTATATGATGCGGTTAGGTAATATCTGTTATTATAATTATAGTTTACACGACCTAAATAAGACATCATTGACCATGATGTAATAATTGACGTAACCGGTTGTGCAACTCCCTGCCCCAATCCTGCTAAACCCAAGGTTTCATTAGGTAATAGAATAGCAGAAACGCCATATCTTTTGTAATTATTTTCCTGAAATACTAAACCTGCAACAGCGTTAATATTGTGCACCTTATTAATACTCTTATTGTAAGTCAATAAGTTTTCATTTTGCCAGGTATCACTTTCAGTATATAAAATTGATCCATTAACTTTGTTATTACTCTTTGGATAACCATAACGGGTTTTTGAATTATTAAAAGATTCATTTCTCCAATCAGAATTGTTAGCACTACCTGTTATTTTAAACTTTAACTCCGGTAAAATAGCATACTCTGCATACCCATTAAATATAATTCTGGTATTATAATTATCTCTCACCTCATTCTTTGCAGAGAGAATAGGATTTATTCTGTAATCATTATTTTCGTCAGTTCCTGGCGCTACCAAATCATCAATCAAATCTCTATTATCACCGTAAGTAATGGGCCTATATCCCCAAACACTATACATTAGATAATTCATAGCAGAGTGATTTGCTTCTGGTGAAGCAGGATTAGCTCCATAAGTTTTAGTCGATGTATAGCGTACATCAACTCCTGTTTTTAATTTCTTACCAAAATTTTGATCTAACGTAACACGACCTTGCTTTCTACCAAATCCCGAGTTAATAATAACTCCCTTTTGATCGAACAAGTTGCCAGAAAATGAATACTTAGTGGTTTTATTCCCTCCATAAATAGAGAGAGAATGATCTTGCATAAATGCAGTTCTAAATAATTCATCCTGCCAATCTATACCTTTTACAGTTTTATAATAATCTAAAGTAGTATCTCCTCTTAAATAAGTCTTTTTAATATCTTGAGGATCTCTCTCTGCATTTAACTTCACAAATTCGTACGGATCCATCAGCTCAATTTTATTGATTACACTCTGAGCTCCTGCATATCCTGAATAATTTACCTGAGGAGCACCCTCTTTCCCTCTTTTAGTGGTTATTAATATAACCCCATTGGCTCCTCGCGCTCCATAAATTGCAGTCGCAGATGCATCTTTTAAAACTTCAATAGATTCAATTTCAGAAGGATTCAACACATTACTATTTGCATCCTCCATAGGAAAACCATCTATTACGTATAATGGAGAGTTATCCTGCGTAATAGAATTTGCTCCACGCACAATAATATTAACTCCTCCCCCTGGTTTACCGCCAACAGAACTTACCTGCACACCCGCTACACGACCAGCTAATGCTTCAATAGCAGAACCTACAGGAGCTTTTTGCAAATCTTCCATCTTTACAGAAGCTACAGAACCTGTTACATCTCTTCTTTTCACCTCCCCATATCCTATAACAACCACCTCATTCAAAGACTTATTCTCTTTAGAAAGTTTAACGTTTACAGTAGTCAGTTCTCCTGTTGCTACCTCTTTAGGTGAATACCCTAAATACCTGAACACTAAAACAGGTTTTTCATTTTGTGGTACTTTAATGGAATACTTACCATTTACATCTGTAACGGCTCCTATAGTGCTTCCTTTAACAGACACACTAACCCCAATTAAAGCATCATTCAGTTCTGCATCATGGACAGTACCTGTAATTAACTTGGTCTGCTGTGCTGACAAGTTCAGGTAAGTCAAAATCAGAAAAATAAATAGTGATACCTTTCTCATAACTTAAGTTGTTAATAATAGTTTTTTAGGTTTATACAGTACTATTTTATAATGTATAGCCTTTGTTTAATTAGTTTTTCTATATCAAAATTCAACACTAACCCTTCTTTAATAGGGGTAATAATTAGTTGAAATAAGGGTAATAATTAATTAACAAGTGTTTTCTATTCAAAATTGAAGTTTAATCCTGTTTTAGAACATATCCATCTATCTCAAATAACCCTCAGTTGATAAACTTTGTTTTCAGGTCTGCTGTATTTCCTTTTACCCGGATCATATACACTCCTTTAGACAATACCAATCCCGATACAGGAACCACATTTATCCCTTCTTGTAAAGATATTCTCTGTGAAGCCATTAGCTTTCCCTCAATATTGATGACAGTCAATTCTGCCTGTTGTGCTTGTACAACATAAATACTAGCTTCTAATCCATTAGCTATATTTCTTACCTGCAACTTGTTGTCAACTGTGGATACAGTAACCCGAAGTGTTTTATCCGTATAGGTAGTCGCTTCTCCATTTTTATCTACCTGACGTAATTGATAATAATTGATACCATTGTCAGGATGAGCATCCACATAATTGTAACGCTGTACTGAGAAGCCATCACCTTTAGCACCTACATACCCTATTTTATTAAAGTTTTTCCCATCGGCTGATCTTAAAACATCAAAATGACTGTTATTTTGTTCTGATGCTGTCTGCCAGTTTAATTGGATACCATTTTGAGTTTTTGAAGCATTGAAAGAGGTTAAGGAAACTGGAAGCGTTGGATCTGTTGCTGACGGGTAAGTAATAGAGAGATCTTTAATACTATATCCATCTGTAGCACCAATATTCGCTCCCCCCGATTGAATAAACATGTAAGAATCTAATTCAGAATTGATTGGTAAAGCTATAGAAGGCAAAGCATCTGTCAACGCTCCATTACCTGATTTTTCTATTGTTCTATTTATAGTACCTAATTTAACATTATTAACAAAAACATCAATTTTCCCCGATTCAATTTCATAATCAATACTGTTATGAACATAATCAACTTTAGCATCAGAATTATTATAAAAGAAGTCATATTGATATTCAGTTTCAGGAATAATTAATGTATTAGATAATGATAGATTTGAAGTAGTATTAGCTGTTGATCCCTCTCTGTATTGAAAATCAAATTTACCAGAAGCATACAACCAACGTACACTAGAAAATATCTCATTAGAACTTCTATAAACAGAACTAGAATTCCTCATCAAACCAGATCCTAATTTACCTATAGTAAAAGAAATAGATGAAGCAGACTTTGCTGTAGCATTAGCATCAAGTGAAACTTTCATTTTAAATGAAATCTTTGCTACAGATTTACTATTTGTTAAAGAATAGTGAGAAAATTTAGTTACTCCGGATGCCGTAGCATTGATAAAAATACTTGTTGAATTAACAAAATCAATTTTCCCCGTATTAGTAGTCCCTATTAATCTTAATACACCATTTGACTGCGTTGGAAGAGGGCTGTCTATTTTCCCACTTTCAGCAAAGTTGTTACTGATTCCATCACACGACCAAGTAAATCCACCATTTCCAAGTACTGGTTTGATTTCTCTATTATAAGGACTAAACTGCGCATTTGCTAAGCCCGCGCTCAATAGTAAACCCAGGCTTAATAGTAGTTTTCTTTTCATAATTGTTTATTTTTTAGCGTTTGATTTATTTATTATAGTTTTAAAAATTTCATTTGTTTATTGCGTTCTTGTCCTTGTAGTAACAGAACATAAGTTCCCGCAGGCAAGCCCGATACATCTATCGAAATCTGGTTTTCTCCTTCAACAATATTATTCGATCTGGAGAAGAGCACTTTCCCCAATAAATCAGTAAGTACAACTTTAATCACTTCCGAACGGGGCGACACCACATTGATATTAGCCATTTGATGAACAGGATTTGGGTACAGTAAAACGTCGTAACTTTTATTTATCGATAATTTAACTACGATAGTACTTTCATAGCTTATCACATCGTCTTTATCTATTAGCAACAGCCTGTAATAAAGCTGCTGATTATACAAAGGCAGTTCATTGTCAGAAAAAGAATAATGCAGGGCTTCCGAAGAGTTTCCGGCAGCAGCAACTGTAGCAATCTGTTTAAAATTTAGCCCGTCTGTACTACGATACACCACAAAGTGCGATGTGTTTTTTTCGCTAACAGCAATCCAGTTTAGTAAAACAGCATTGTTGCCTGGTTTACCTTCAAAAGAGAGCATGCTAACAGGCAAAGGATCTGCTTTAGCATAATTCATTTCCATGTTGGCTAAGGTTATTTCTGCGGCATTTGCTGATGGCAGTGTACTGCTTGCTCCCTGAAACAAATAGCTATTTAATACTACACCGCTAACCATTTCCCCAGAGGCACCAATAGCTGCGGAACCGTTGTAAATTAACCGAGATGCCCGAACCAATTTACCATGAGGTTTTACCCAAATGTTCAATTTTCCGGCAGGCAGTTCATAGTGTTCTCCATTTCGTGTATAGTGTTCTGTTACCGATGAATTGTTGGCATAAACTTCTACATCATAGTTTTCTCCTTTTTTAAAGGCGCTATTGCTAATCAGTTTATAAGTTGCACCCGTTCCGTCAGCACTTTCTCTAAAGTTGAAGTTGATTCCCGAAACAGTTATATTCCACTGCAAAGCGGCAAATAACTCCGGAGCAGACTTATACACACTATTTGCATTACTAAAAGTATTACTCGTTACTCCCCTATTTCCTATTGCCCAAATAAATGCTCCATTAGTTGGTGTACTATTAAAAGCAATGGTAAAAAACATGCTTGCTACAGGCGTAGCCTGTTCAATACTGTATGCCGAAACTTTACTGATTCCAGAAACGGCTGATGCCGACATTTTGAGTGTACCATCTGGGTTTAGTACAATTGTTCCGTTAGTACCTCCTGCTGCATTAACAATATGCACCCTACTTGTTCCTGTTGGTGGATAAGGCAAAAAGCCTGGGGAACCAGCGGATGACATAGAATGGCTATAGCTAGCCGTAACTATTGAACTTCCTTGTTGATAGGTCGGTGGCGTTCCAAAACCAGAAAGTCCGGTTCCGGTGGTTAAATCGTATACCCATTGTTGCGATGGGTTGTCCCATACACCAGTATGTTCTTCCTCTGTAAGGTCATCGTTTACCAGTATCAAAGTTTGGGCAAAACCATCTTTTAAAGAAAAGCTTGCATCTAACTGATTATCCTGATAAACTATCCCTGCATTCGAGGTATTCTCGGCAATTCTCCAATTACCTTTTAACGATACCGTTACTTCGCTTACTGACGATATCCATGTACTTTCTGCATTTTCCGTAGCGTTCAAGTCCGGATTTGCTATTTTAACCACCAAGGTATCTCTACCCTTTTCCCTAACCGCCAACAGTGCTCTTCCCGATATTCCTTTTACAAAACCGGTATTAATATTAGGCTGTGCCAAAAAACAACTGTACAGTATACTACTATCGGGTATATATTTTACCGCATGTACAGAGTCGGTTTGTTTAAGTACCTGATACAATTCTCCCTGTGCTATCTTGATCGATAAAGCATCCATTTTCTGAGGAGTTGTTGCCGGTACTACCACATACTGGTATTTTGAGTCTGTTGGTTTAACACCATGAGCAAACCATGCTTTACTAACGTTAGCACTTGCCGTACTACTTACATTATTTGTAGTATGCAATGGTGTGGTTTGCGTTCCCCTGAAAATATTGACATCCCCATTTCCTTTAGGGATGTAATAACCTGTAGTTTGTCCATTAACCAGCCATAACCCGTTAGTTGTGGTAGATATTGCCTGATCGTAAGCGGAACTTACAGGTGTTGCCGAATTGATATATATAGAAGGATTTGAGACAGCATTTACCCCCTGAAATAATGTGGTAATAACCGGATCTGCAGAGTTTGTTGCACTTATTGTACTTCCCAAACATACCATTAACGAATCGAAAGTAAATACGGATTTTCTAAACTTCAGGTTACTACCTACATATTTTGCACCGGCATTTTCTACAAAGTTCATCCCAAACACTCCTGTATTTCCATCGGCCAATGCTCCGGCAAAAGCATCTGCCTGATATTCGGAGGCTGTACCCGAAGGTATTGGCTTCAGGTTTTCGTAAGATAATTTTACTGTGGTAGCTCCGGGCATCATATTCCAATCCCAACCAGCGCCTCCAGCTATATAACCGGTACTTGTCAGGCTTCCATCATATAAAACCTCTAAAGCGCCGTAACTTTGGTAACGTCCATAACGGTTTGCTTCGGCATATATCTCTGCACCAAACATACGGTCTGTAAACCCTCTCGAAACAGCTATCCAGTTATTTTTACGCATAATACCTGTTTGCGCATAATTCAACTGATAGTAACCATCGTAATTTGCTGCTGTAACCGGGTATTTATTTTCCTGAAAAACATAGTTATAGAAGCGAGCCATTTCCGGATCTATACTTTCGCCAATCAAATCTCCACCTACCTGCACCAACCTATCAAACGCTACAGCATTAACCGGAACAGATGAAGGGAACGGGCCCCTGCCTGATGCTGAGTTTGGATAAAAAGCCCCTTTAGATGTTTCTAAAAAAAGCGTCTTTATGGCCCGGCTCATATTCTGATAAGCTGTTTGACTTATTTTAAAAGGTGTTCCCTTCAGTTCGAAAGCCCGGCTTATCCATGTACCATAAGCATACTGATAACTAATATGCTGCGAGTTGTGATGAAAACCTACTCCGTCTACTTTGATGCCATCCCTTGCCCCTGCACTGCTATAAGTAAACTGTTCCAGATAACGGCCAAAACTTTTCAGGTCGCGAGCTATCTCATCATTAGTATTCTCCAAAAGAGCCAGCTCTACCAAAAAGTTAGATTTGATGTGAAGAAAATCCATTTCTAAACCCGGTACCGGATTCGTATTATAAATAGTATTGAACTCGTGAGACCACTTTAATAGCTTAACAACTTTTTCTCTCAAAGACTGATCGGTCAATAATGGAATAGCTTCTAAGAAGCCTATCGGGAAGTTTCTTGCCGAGCTATAATCATTATATGGGATCACTATACGACCACCTTCGGCCAAGCCCTGATCAATCAGGTATGATAGAAATGAATTTAATTTGGCTAAGGCATCGTTATCATTATTTTTCACATAAGCCCTGCTCAAATAACTTACATAATTAGATACTTTTAGTAAAGTATCTAGCTTATAGATATCGTATATTCCTCTCCCATTTAACGTTCCATCTGTATTGAGCGTTATATTTAATGTATTTACATAGTTTTTTGCTTCTGTTATTTGTACAGGGGTTGCACTACCAACAGTTCTTTTATATAAGACTTTAAGATTTTCGATCGCCGACAGTTCTGCCGGACTTATTGCCGATAAGGGAATATCCGGCTGATTATTATAGGCCAATATAGCCTGCGTATAATTACTGGTAAAACGAAAATCGAGGTAATCCTTGCCATTATGCGGTCCCGGAATGCGTGTATCTCCATTGCCAGCATAAGTCATTTCGTCAAAAAACACCTGATTAGATCCCGTATTTCCCTGATAACCTCTATAAGTAACCGTAATTTTGTTCAGTATAAACCCAGGCTGTTCGGTTCCCTTATTATAATCGTAACGATAACTTCTGTGAAAATCCCGCCAGCCTTTATAATTTAAAACAATACGAGCCTCTCTTTTCAGTGCATTTGTATTATCGTAAAATTTAAAAACAAGCGTATCATTGGTAATTGCTTTTGAGTAAATCCAGAATTGTGCTGAATTAGCCGAATAATTATAAATTTCCGCAGCAGGAATTTGTAAATTATTAATGCTGAGTATCTCGTTATGTTTCGTATTCCACTGTAAGCTATTTGCACCTGATTTTTTATGGTTATTGCTAATGGAAATTGTACTCGCAGAACTGGCACTATAATCAGTTGGTACACCTGATTCAAAATTCTCATACCGCAACTGCCCCAGAGAAACCTCAGCCACCAACATGAATGCCCCGGTAAGTAAAGCTTTATTCATACTATGTTTATAATTGATTTGCTTTACCTAAATTGATAACAATGGCTTTATACAGAGGGGTATAAATACGTATAAGTAGGGGTTTATTTTAGTTTAACAGGAATAAGTGTTAAGGAATGATGAATTTGAAGCTATATCAAAAATAAAATATTATCATTTCGATGAACACAGTGAAGAGAAACATTCCTCATAAGCACCTCTGAAACAGATCCTTCGACTGCACTCAGGATGACTCAAAATCATCGATATCGTCATGCTGAACTCGATTCAGCATCTGCGGGCATATGAAAAGGTATAAACCAATAAGCCCTTTTGCCTAAGCTAACAGATCCTGAAGTAAATTCAGGATAACAAAATCCTTTTGCTGAACTATGGACAAATAAAAAAGGTGCTTACTGCATTCAAATACAGCAAACACCTTTATTTATTTAAATGATATTAAAGACTTAGAGCCTGTTTAAATTTATATGGTGAAATTTTTCATAGGTTTCTATAATAAAGTACGTCTTAATTCGGCAGCAGATTTAGGAGAAAGACATCCCAAAGGAATATCAAATACCGTACACGCCCCTGTTTGACCATTTGCAGCCATTTTAGCCACTGCTCTGGCGTAAGCCACCAAAACACTGGATGTAAACTCAGGATTGTCCTCAAGTGCTAAACTAAATTCTATACGCTGTTTAGTATCTGTACCTGTAGTTCCTGTACGGAATACAGTTCCCCCATGTGGCATAGTCGAGTGATTGGCTTTAAGCTCTTCTTCCGAAATAAAATGAACCGTAGTTTCGTACTGATCAAAATAATGCGGCATCGTCTTAATTGTAGTTTCAATTTCCTCTACACTTGCCCCTTCATTAGCAACAACATAACAAACACGCTGATGCTTCTCTGCCGTTGTTAATTGAGGATTTTCTCCAGCCCTAACACGCTCCAGTGCGCTATCTAACGGAATAGTATACTGCACACCATTTTTAACACCAGCCACACGTCTGATAGCATCAGAATGTCCCTGACTTAGTCCTTTCCCCCAGAAAGTATACTCCTCTCCCTGTGGTAAAATACTTTGTCCCAATAATCTGGCAATAGAAAACAAACCCGGATCCCAACCTGTAGAAATAAGGCTTAAAGTATTACTGGATTTAGCTACTTTATCTACATTTTCAAAATACTCCGGAATTTTTGCATGCGTATCAAAGCTATCAACCGTATTAAACATTTTAGAAATTTGCAGAACCTGCTCCGGTAAATCAGTAGCAGAACCTCCACACAAAATCATCACATCAATTTTGCCTTTATATTCCTCTATCTTTGAAATAGATACAGCTTTGGGTCCTATATTTAGCAAAGAAGGATCTCTTCTTGTAAAAATAGCCACCAACTCCATATCCGGATTTTGACGTATAGACAATTCAACACCTCTTCCAAGGTTTCCGTATCCAACGATACCTATTCTTAAAACGTTTCCTGCGTTATTTTCCATTATATTTTGTTATTTACCAATAGCTTTCCTATATAAAAATCTCATTGAGCATATCTATGAAATGTCATCAATTTCAGACTTACATTAAAGGGAATCTTTGAAGAAATCTTCTGTTCAGAAACAGAAGTTAATTCACTTTGAAGCCGAGCTTTTCGGCGACTAAATTAAATAAAATGTAGACAATACAAAGAGCAGAAACGCTAATATTCTCAATTAAACAACTAGCTATTTAGCTTTAACAAGTAGTATTCCCTACTCCTTTTCGACCAATTTTGTTTTTATAGTGCACAAAATCGTATATTTGTACACAAATTATGTAATACTCCAATGAAAATAACTAAGTAAATAGGTCTTCAATAGACCTGTTCATTGCCCAAGTAGGCATTCATTCAATTGGTCTGTTGTTTAACTGCTTGTTACCTTAAACAAGGAAAATTACTTAGAAATCATGTGAAAATTTAAGATTTACAATACGTTTCCCATCTGGGATTTTAATCTATTTATTCTTTCATTTTAACTTTCATTAATACATGGGTATTCAGGCACAACATATAAGCTATACACACGCTAATGGGCAACTTTTATTTGATAATATATCTTTCAATATCTCCACACATGAAAAAGTTAGTTTAATTGGAGATAACGGAAGTGGGAAAAGCACTTTGCTACGCATTCTGTCCGGACTTATCTCTGATTACAAAGGCGATTTAATTTGTTCATCAAAACCGTACTATATCCCACAACATTTCGGGCAACTGGAAAAACTCACAGTAGCCGAAGCACTCCATATCCATCATAAATTAGATGCATTGAGGGCTATATTGGATGGAAATACCGATGTGGAAACTTTTGATGCACTGGCTGATGACTGGACCATTCAGGAACGTTCACTAGATGCCTTAAAGGAATGGGATTTACCTCTGGTAAATTTGCATACCCCCCTCAGCACACTAAGTGGTGGCGAAAAAACAAGAGTTTTTTTAGCAGGAATTACCATCCATCAGCCAGACATTTTACTATTGGATGAACCTACCAATCATTTAGATACAACGGGTAGAAATAAACTTTACCAACTAATAGAAGATTTTAAAGGCTCCATCATCGTGGTCAGTCACGACAAAAAACTGTTAAACTTACAACAAAAAACCTTTGAGATTTCTAAAAACAACCTTAGGGTATATGGAGGTAATTATAATTTTTATCAGGAAGCTAAAAATGAAGAACTCACCGCTTTAACTCATTTGGTTAAAGACGCAGAAAAAGATCTGAAACTGGCAAAAAAACAAGCACAGCTTAATAATGATAGGATGCAGAAACAACAAGGGCGGAATCAAAAACTGGCAAAACAGGGAGGAATACCCAAAATAATTGCCAATGGATTAGCCAGTCAGTCCGAAAAAAACATGGCTATCAAAAAAGAACAGCAGCAAAAACGACAGGAAGAGCGTTCAAATACTTTGTCTGAAGCAAGAACCAACCTTGGACAAGAACAATTACTTTCATTTCGCTTTCCAAACACCGCTTTCCCTCTGGGTAAAGCACTGATAGAAGCAACACAATTGCAAATTGCCTTCGGGACACAAAACCTATGGAAATCGCCATTAGATGTACTGATAAAAAACGGAGAAAGAATAGCCATACAAGGCAAAAATGGAAGTGGTAAATCCACGCTTATTAAAGCATTGCTAGGAGAAACCAATCTTCTTACAGGACAAGTAAAAAGGGCAGCGATGAAATGGATTTACCTGGATCAGTCTTATACACCACTTCATCCATCCATCACTGTTTTTGAGCAATTGCAAAATTTCAATCTCAGGCATTTAGAGCAGCATATACTCAAACAACATCTGGTGCAGTACAAATTACCTGCTTTATTATGGGATAATCTGGTAGATAGCCTAAGCGGTGGAGAAAAACTAAAATTACTGCTTTGCTGCTTAAACCTAGCCAATGAAAATCTGGATCTTATTGTACTGGATGAACCCAGCAATAATATGGATATCAAAAGTTTAAATCAGTTAATATTTTCCATCAAGTCTTACAAAGGAGCTATTATTGTGGTATCTCATGATGAGTACTTTCTAAACGACCTGCAAATTGATCGTATCATCCAGCTGTAAGTACTCAAAAAACACAAAGGGCTGTATCATCTTATCTAAATACTTAGGTTAACAAAACATCAACTTGATACAGCCCCAATTATATATGATAAAGCTATCATTTGAGCCCACTGTATCACAAAAATGCTTATACACACCCACCATATACCGAATCCGACAACTCATTCCGTACCACATCATAAACCCCGACATATATATGGAGGTGCGGATATTTTGCAGTAGAAATCTCCTCACCCAGATTCCAGGTAAAAGTTCCTGCCGATATTTTAGCCCCGCCTTCATCAAATAAAACCTGCTCTTCTTCAATAGCATAAGCCACCACCAAAAGTATCCCTCGCTTGTATTTGTATTGCGTACTGTCCCATTGGATATGGATAGTATTTTCTTCACGCGTAACTACCAAAAGAGAGGGCTCCATCAAATTCCCCCTAAAAACCAATACCTTTTCCGGATTAACATACGGCACATTGTTTTCGTCATAGTCAATAGCATTTCTGAAAGTATAAGATTGTGCAGACTGGAAAGCCCCTACCCGACTTCCCCGGGGAGCTGTATTCTTATAGCCAAAATCAATCACGGGTTTTAAGGGTTTTAAAAACTGTGACACGACCTTCATCCGCGACCTGTTAAGTAGAGTCAATGCGGTCGGTTTACGCCTGACCACGGTAGGTAAGCCACGGATAATAGTCTGACCATTCAACTGATAACCTACAATACTGCCCACTTTCCCCGAAAACGGACCGTTGATACCATCTTTAAGTATTGCCATAATGCATAAAGGTTTATAAAGTATTTCCCTCATTAGAAGAGGGTTATATCATAAATATACTAATAATAGTATTGAACTAAAAATAAAGGAGTGATAAAGTAGTGGTTTTATAGAGTTCTACCTCTATGAACCCTCTATAAACCCTCTATTATCTCACTAAGAAATCTCTTTAAAAAAGCTTACAATAATAAATGTATAATGAATGAATAACGGGTGAATAAGCTATATTTAAATACTCAGGTATTTCCCCTCTTCCCTTTCTACCCTTCATAGGCGGGTTAAGGCCAAATTTAGGTAAACGGGGATTACTGTCTGGGCTTGATACATTTTAATAGTTAATGGTCCATGATCAATAGTCCATAGCTTGCAATAATATATGACAATCTATTGCTGAGTGCTTCTTTTGACCTTCTAAAATGAGCGTTAAGTGAAGGAGAGTACCGTAGATATCATCATCAACATCCCTTCTCTCATAATTCTGAGCGGAGTTGAAGAATTTGTAGTTTGGAGTAATAGATCATTAAAAATGGATATTTTATCCCGCCCGCTAGCACAGAGAAATTGGACCCAGTCCACACATAACGAGATCATGAATGCTTTCTGCATTAGCTTGATGCTTACGCAAAAAGCATTCGTGAGAGGGATAAATGGTGTTGATGCCAGATCTTATCCCCAATACATTTCTGGAAAAAACTCATAACACTTTTTTAGAGACCTATAAAACCTCTATCCCATTTTTGAATGTTTTTTCAACTGTAATTTCCGAGCCAGAACAGTTTAGTAATAAAAAATCAGCCGGAGCGTCTATTTCCAAACCTTTATAATTATCTAACCCCATAACCATGGCGGGCAATATAGAAGCCTTATCTATCGCTTCGGCCAGACTGCATATTCCTATATTAACAATATGCCGGATTCCCTCGAGTATATTTTGAGCAGAACCGGCCAAAGTATGCTCTTTTCCTTGTAAATGTAATAATCCCGCCTGCGTAAGTGTAACTGCACCGCCAACTTCGGCCTGATAGTTTCCCGGAGGTAATCCAGCCAACGCCACACTATCACTCACCAGTATCATTTTATCTCTTTTAACCTTGTTAAATACCCTAAGAACATTCTCAGGTAGGTGATGTCCGTCTGCAATAACCGTGGCCCATAAGCAATCTTCTGCCAATTGATCCCAAATATAATTGGGATGTCTTGGCAGCATCGTGTGAGATCCATTTCCTAAATGTGTACATAATGTAGCGCCGGCTTCTACCGCAGCCTTAATCTGATCTGACCTTGCTGAAGTATGGCCAATGGCAATTTTAACGCCAGCCCTTACCGCTTTTTCAATAAAACCAGGTGTTTCCTCATATTCCGGAGAGAGTGTAACTAACCGAATCAGACCTCTTGCAGCTTCCTGTAGTCTGCAAAACTCATCCCAATCCGGCTTCCTCACTTCGCCAGATTTATGTGCTCCTCTTGGCCCATCCATAGGTGAGATGTAGGGTCCTTCCAAATGAAATCCTCCGATGGATTTATTCCCTTCTAATATTTTAGAATGATCATGAAAAAGCTGACTCAGATTGTTTTCTGAATTGGTTATTAAAGTCGGAAAAAAGTGGTTACACCTACTTTATAAAACTCTGCAATTACACTGTCCCAGTCTTCAGAAACCATTCCGGGTTTATTAAAATCATACCCCTTATAGCCATTTACCTGCAAGTCTACAAAACCGGGAGCTAAAAGCCTTTCTGGTTTATCCTGAGTGTGATATGATTGAATAGCAGTAATCTTTTGTCTATCTACACTTATAGATATGGCCTCGCCTGTTTTATAATGCAGTGCGTTTAATTTCCATATCTCTGAATGGGGTAAGGTTATTTCTTCCATTTCATTATTTTACACACTCTAAAAACTGACAACCAACTCTTTAACATACTAATTTATCCATAAAAAATTCATCTGAACGAACCCGTTAAAAACAATTCCCATATCATTTGGGTTCGTTCAGATAATAAGTAAAATTAAACTTCAGTTTCTAAAACAGCTGTTAAAGTTTGTTCTCCGGGGCTCCACCCACACGCAGTTAACTCTCCCGTTTGTAAAGCCTGCAATACTCTCAAAACCTCGTCTGTATTTCTTCCAACATTCATGGGATATACACTTAACCATTGTATCTTCCCTTGCGGATCTACAATAAAGGTTGCTCTATAAGCCACTTTTTCATCATTATCCAACACCCCCATTTCTTCTGCCAACGACTTAGAAGTATCTGCTAACATAGGGATGGTTAAGTTTATCAAACCCGGATGTTGTTGTCTCCATCCTAAATGTACATATTCAGAATCAGTAGAAGCGCCTATAATCAACGTATTATGCTCTGCCAACTGTGATGCTATTTGGTTAAATTCAATAATCTCAGTGGGGCAAACAAACGTAAAATCTTTAGGCCACCAGAATAATACCAGCCATTTACCCTGTTCAGACGCATAGGTATGTTTAATCTCCACAATGTCAATTCCTTTACCGGAACCAACTACTGCTTTTTTTGAAAAATCAGGCAGCTTATCGCCTATGCTCAATGGTCCTTTCTGAACCGTTTGCGCATTTTCCTGATTAATTAGTTTTTTTAACGAATTGCACATGATATTTTATTTATTTTATTGACTCGGTTTTTGAAGCTTCCAGTTTCAGCTGTTCCAACAGCTGCATTTTCTCTTGTTTCTGTATATTGTTTTTATCAATAAAGTCGGTATAGGTCAATACCGCTCTTCGTTGAGCTGTATACAATTCATTTTTATTCAAATGCTCTTCTTCTTGCAAATGCAGCAGATAATATACAGCTCGTTTAAACATTCCTGTTGCTTTATCTAATTGCCCCAGCTCTTCATAAGTATAAGCCAGGTTATTACAGGATATGATATACATTTGCATGAAAGGTATTTTTAAGCGTAAGCAATTCTGCACATCCTCATTCAATTTTTCAACCAACTTTAAGGCTCTTTTATAATCTAATAGTGCTTTTTCATAATCTCCTCTATCAAAAAGCTGATTCGCAAGCAACGTTATTTCTTCCCAATGCTTTTCTTCATTATCCATACAAATACGCCTTTATTTCAAGTTTTGATTAGCAAAATCCCAGTTTACCAATTCCCAAAAACCTTCAATAAATTTGGGGCGCGCATTCCTGTAGTCTATATAATAGGCGTGCTCCCATACGTCTAACGTCAGAATAGGCTTCTTCCCTTCGGTTAATGGTGTATGAGCATCTTTTAAGGGTAAAATCTCTAACTTCTGTTGTTCATTTAAAGCCAGCCAGGTCCATCCGCAACCAAAAAGCTTAACGGCCGTGGTAGAAAACTGCTCTTTAAATGAGTCAAAATCTCCGAAATCACGGTTAATAAGCTCGCCTATTTTTCCATCCGGTTTTTTCCCTCCTTCAGGAGATAAACAATGCCAAAAAAAAGTATGGTTCCAGTGTTGCGCGGCATTATTAAATAATCCGGCATTGTTTTCATCAAAGCCTTTTTGAATAATTTGTTCGACACTGGCTTCTTCCAGGGCTGTATCTCTTACCAGTGCAGCCAGATTATTCACATAAGCGGCATGATGTTTACCATAATGGTAGTCAAAGGTTTCTGCTGTAATAATCGGGTTTAAGGCATTTTTTTCGTACGGTAATTCTGGTAGTGTTTGTGTTATTTTCATTATTCTTCGTTTTTTAAGTTCTTAAATCTGGTTGCCTAAATACATTGTAGGGTAATCTTTATGATTAAGATTATGCAAAGCTAACAAAGTTAGATTAATCTAACAATTAATATTATAAAAATCTAACATATGCATATTTTTCCTCTGTAGTACTCATTCTTTTCTTTCTAATCACTTATTTTTTTAAAAATTTGCGTAGTCATTTAACTACATTTATATTTGTAGCCAAATAGCTACATTATGAATTTAAGAAGAGATGTATTTCAGGCTATCGCCGATCCCACAAGAAGAGCAATTATCTTATTGATAGCTTCACAAGCCATGACCGCAGGGGCCATTGCTTCAAACTTTGAAACCGCAAGACCTACCATATCTAAGCACTTGCAAATACTAACCGAGTGTGAGTTATTACGAAAAGAGCCTAATGGAAGGGAAATCTATTATCATTTTAATGTTCATAAAATGAAAGAAGTGGCTGCTTTCATAGAGCCTTTCCGCAAAATGTGGGATGAGCGGTTTAATCAACTGGAAAGCGTTATGAAAGCATATATGAGTGAAAATAACCAACAATAATATGGAACCTAAAACACAAGTTATTGCCCGGGAAAATGAACAGGAAATATTCATTACCAGAGAATTCGATTTACCGGTTCAAATGCTGTTTAAAGCTTATACCGAGCCTGTGCTTATTGAGCAATGGATGGGCACCAGAGTAATTAAGATGGATTGCAGTCCACATGGCTTTTACCAGTTTGAAACCTCTAATGCCGAAGGAAAGGTTGTTTTTAGCGCTAATGGCACCATTCATCATATTATATCCAACGAAAAGATAATCCGCACATTTGAAATGGAAACTATGTCTTTTGGTGTGCAGCTTGAATTTCTTGAATTTGAGAGGCTCTCTGATAATACCTGCAGATTACAAATCCAATCCATATATAAATCTGTTGCCCTGAGAGACGAAAACCTAAAACTTCCCTTTGTTCAAGGTATTAATATGGCTCACAACAGACTTCAAAAAATATTTAATTAATCAAACAAATTTAAAATGGAAAAAACAAAACACACAACGTATTGGATTATTACAGGCTTGTTATGCCTTTCCTTATCCGGTGGTATAGGTCAATTATTACAGGTAAAAGAAGTTGTCGAAGGCTTTGCTCCTTTGGGTTACCCTACTTATTTTATTTCCATCATTGGCTTTTGGAAAATTATGGCCATCATTGCATTGCTTGTTCCTAAATTCCCTCTTTTAAAAGAATGGGCTTATGCAGGTATAGTTTTCGCTATGACAGGCGCTTCAATTTCTCACATTGTATCAGGTAGTGAACTGTTTCATATTATTGCTCCCTTAATCATTGTTATTTTAGCTGTTGTTTCATGGTATTTAAGACCAGCATCAAGAAAATTGTGTACTGCTTAACTTGCCCAGGTAACTCTGAGGTAATTTTCGGTCAAAAGCATAAGAAATGCAGCACTTAGCATAGTTTTGGCTATCAGAATATACTTTTACAGCAAAAGCTAAAACAATTCTACAATTTTATACTTTTGCTGTAAAGTAAATTATTTATGAAACTATATATTGCGCAACTCGGCCTGGCAACCGTTATGATGTTCTCTGCATGCAGTACTAACACCAACGCCAAACAAGAACATTCAGAAACAGCAAATACCTTAAACGAAGAGAAAGCAGAATCCTCATCTTCCACAAGTTCAGAGGCAAGCCCAAACACCAATCGTACTATTGCGGATGCAAAAACTGTTCTGGCAAAAAAACAAGTTCCTGTTTTATGCTATCACCAGATAAGAGACTGGCGTGAAACCGATTCTAAAACTGCCCGTGACTACATTATTCCGGTAGCTACATTTAAAGCTCAGATAAAAATGCTTAAAGACAGTGGTTATACGGCCATCCTTCCGGATCAATACTATAATTACCTGGCTTATGGAGATCAGCTTCCCCAAAAACCGGTAATGATTACTTTTGATGATACAGATCTTGACCAGTTAGAGGTGGGCGATAAAGTTCTCAAACAATATGGTTTTAAGGGAGCGTATTTTATGATGACCGTTGTGATTGGTAAACGTGGCAAAGTGAATTACATGAGTAGAGATGAAATTAAGCAAATAGCTAATGGAGGTAATGCTGTTGGTTTACATACTTACGACCATCCTAACGTTAAGAAAATAACCAGTGAAGACGAATGGAATAAACAAATTACTAAACCTAAAGCTCTTTTAGAAGAAATATCCGGCCAGCAGGTTGTTGATTTTGCTTATCCTTTTGGTTTATGGAATAAAGAAGCTATCAAAGCATTAAAAGCAAGAGGCTTGAGATCTGCATATATTCTTTCTACAACCCGTGACGAAGAGGATCCTTTATATACCATCAGAAGAATTATTGCCAGTGGCTACTGGAGTTCGAAAACATTGCACAGCAACATGGTTAACTCCTTTAAATAAAAGATGTTGTACCTAAGAATAAAGCCCAACCTGCTTCCTTAAACCGGAAAAGGTTGGGCTTTACTTTTATAACCTTTGATGTGCTATCCTGTTAAGGATAGATCAAATATTTCTTTCTCATTTCTTTATAAACGGATAAACCAGGCTCCCAGCTTTTTCTGATCTTCTCTTCGCTAACACCTGCTGCTATCTGTTTACGAAAATCGTATACCCCTGCCAGATAATCTATATTACCAATCTGTTTGCTTATTTTCTGATCAAAAAATGCAGCTTTATTAGGCGTGGCTTTATACAACTCAATCATCCATGAGATATTAATCTTCTTACTGTTAATAAGGGCTTGCAGGTCGTAATTTCTTAAATCCATGCCATAACATATTTCATTCATATATAGAGGGCTTTCGCTCATTCCCTTTTTACTTACCGGTGTATAATTAAATTTATACTTACCTTTTAAATAAGGGCTTCCCAAAATAGTGAAGGCGAAATCGGTTCCGCGCCCATGATTTAAACTGGTTCCTTCAAATAAACAAGTACTTGGATACAGCAGAATACTCTGTTCGGTATTCAGATTTGGTGATGGTTTAACGGGAAGCTTATACAGCATGTTATGGTTATAGTTTGCCACTTTTACAATCTTAAGCTTACACTTCATTTTATTAGGCAACCAACCTTCTCCGTTAATCATCTGTGCAAACTCCGCTATGGTTACCCCGTGAGCAATGGGAACAGGAAACTGCCCGATTCCTGATTTAAGCTTCATATCCAATATGGGCCCATCCACTAAATAACCATTTGGATTAGGACGATCCAATATTAATAGTTCTTTATTATTTTCAGCACAAGATTCCATCACATCACGCAACACATTTATATAAGTATAAAAACGACAGCCAACATCCTGTATATCAAACAAAAAAACATCTACATCTTCCAGATCCTTAGTACTTGGTTTTCTTTTGTTCCCATATAACGACACTATTTTCAGACCGGTCTGTTCGTCTACCTCATCTTTCACCCTGGCTCCATTACTGGCATTGCCTCTAAAACCATGTTCAGGACCAAATACTTTAACAATATTGATTTTTAAGTCCAACAAACTATCCACCAAATGTCGGTTTCCAATAATTGTAGTGGGGTTAGCCAGCACTGCCACACGTTTCCCTTTCAAATAATTTACATAAAGCTGCGTTTGGTCTGCTCCCGTTACAATAACATCATTACTGTAATGCAAAGATTTCGGCTCTTTTGCCCATAGTGTTTTTTGTAGCCCCAGTACAAAAAGTGCTAAAAATAGTTTTATAATAAATCTAAAGTTCATCTTGAATTGGAATTATACTATTATTACCTAGTAAATATAATAATTAAATGCATTATTATACAGGATATAAAAAGTAAAATGCATAAAAACGCATCATGTATTTTCAATACTGCAAAACATTGCAGAAAAATTGTATCAAAAAATAAAAGAATCTTATATTAATTAGTAGAATTTATCATCTTGAACTACCCAAATCAAGTTTGGGAAGTCCAAGATGACGAACGCAGTTTTTTGAGACAATCTTCCTCAAAGAACTGCAAAGCATTACTCATTAGCTTTTATAATTAATAAGCTATTCATGAATTCGTACCTCATTCCATAAACTATAAATAAAGTTACTAAAGCATAATCCACCTATAAAAGCTGGAAGCGTACTTAGCAATATATTGTCTTGTTTTACAAGCTATGGACTATAGACTATGGTCTATACTCAATATCAAGCCCTAACTTAATCCCACACTCCATTACCTAAAGTCAATATTTCCGGTTCACCATCCGTAACAATAATCGTATGCTCATGCTGTGCTACATAACCTCCTCTGTTACCCACCAGTGTCCAGCCATCCGCTAAAGTATCTGCAGCATCAGAATGGGTAGCAATAAAGGTTTCTATAGCAACCACAGAGTTTTTTCTGAACCTAGTTTGATTATATTTATCACAAAAGTTAGCTACCTCATGGGGTGCTTCATGCAAACTTCTTCCTATACCGTGTCCTGTTAAATTTCTGATAACCCTGAAACCGTTTTTTTTGGCTTCGGTTTCTATCAGTCGCCCAATTTCATTAACCTTTACTCCACCTTTAATTCTGGAAATTGCTTTTTTTAAAATATCGCGGGAAGTTGATAACAACTTATCATATCCGTTAACATCTTCGCCTATAACAAAAGAACATCCATTATCTGCCCAATAGTCATTCAGCTCAGCAGAAACATCTATATTGATCAAATCTCCGTTCTTTAAGATAGTTTTTTCAGACGGAATCCCGTGAGCAACCTCATGGTTAACACTAATACAGGTTTGCCCGGGAAAATCATAGGTTAATATAGGTGCCGACTTGGCGCCGCTTTTTTTAAAAAGCTCTGCTCCGTAATCGTCCAATTCTTTTGTAGAAATTCCCTCTCTGGCAAAAGCTTTCATACTTGCCAGTGTTTCAGCAACCACTCGTGCCGCTGCTTTTATTCCATCTAATTCTTCTTGATTTGTTATTTGCATCTATCTAATGTCGTTTATTACCACTTTGAAAACCACTTTTTATCTGCATAGAAAGTCCCAAACGGGATTAACGAAACGATAAAACCAATCAAAGCTTGTGTGATATTAATCCTTTTATTCAGTAAAAGTAAAAATAGCAAAATCACATACAAAATAAATAATATACCATGTACAGACCCCACAATAAAATTAGCGGTTCCCATTTTAAATACGTATTTAAAAATCATGGTAACAAAAATAGCCAGGTAAGACCAGCCTTCCCAATAAGCAATAAATCTAAAATTCTGTAATAATTTGTCTGTATTCATTTGTCTGTTTTTGTTTAAATTTCAGCTCAACAACCTATCAGTCAGTAAGTTCTTTCTGATATAGCTTAGTTAACATATTAAATCTTATAAATAATAATACACTCGCAATCAGTAAACCAATCGTCAGTCCAATCCATACTCCGTTAGCTCCCATTCCATACACAATACCAATAAGGTAACCTATAGGCAAACCAAATACCCAGTAAGCCGCAAAAGTAATGAGTGTAGGAATATTCACATCCCCCATTCCCCTCAATACTCCTAAGCCCACCACCTGTGTTCCATCAAACAATTGAAAAAATGCAGCAAATAACAACAAACCGGCAGCTATATGTACCACTTGTTCGTCAGTGGTAAACATTTGTGGTAAGTAACGGTTAAAGCATACAAATAACAACGCTGTAAAACTCATAAAAACCAATACTATATGATAACTGGCTATTGCTGATTTCCTGAGCTCTCCAAAATCTTTTTTTCCAAAATTATTACCTGATTTTATACCCGCAGCAGAAGAAATTCCGCTGGCCATCATATAAGTCATGGCTGCCAAATTAATAGCAACCTGATGCGAAGCCTGCTCTACTGCACCAATAGTACCTATTAAAATAGCCGCTCCGCTAAAAGCACTTACTTCAAAAGTATATTGCATGGCTGTAGGGAAACCTATTTTAAAAATCTTCCACATCCTTAGGCGATCTATAAAAGTAACTTTAAAATTGCGCAGGTATTCTTTAAAATACTTTGACTTAAAAACAAAAACAGCCATTACCACTGCCATCAAAGTCCTGTCTATTAAAGTACTGTAGCCTACACCTATTAATCCCATGGGTTTTATCCCAAAAAGTCCTTTTACAAAAGTAACCCCCAGAATAATGTTCAGCACATTTCCCCAAATAGAAACCTGCATAGCTTGTTTGGTAAAACCCAATCCCTCAGCAAATTGCTTAAAAGTCAAAAACACCATCAAAGGTAAAATAGAGATACCTATAACATGCAGATACGGTTTTGCCTGCTGAACAACTTCTTCGCTTTGTCCCAGATGTTCAATTAAAAACACCGATCCAAAGTAAATAAAAGCAAAAAGGGTTAACCCGGATATAACATTGAGCAGCAAACTATTAGATAGTAATTTCCCACATTCCAGTTTATTTCCCCGTCCGTTTTCCTGCGCTATCAAAGGAGTTAGTCCATAAGAAATACCTATACCTATGACCATGACCACCATAAAAACGCTATGCACCAGAGACGAAGCAGCCAGAGGAATGGTTCCTGCAAACTGTCCCACAATAATACTATCTGCTGTTTGTACCAGTGTATGCCCCAATTGCGAGATTACTACCGGAATGGCCAGTATTAAATTATCCTTATAATGTTGTTTATACTTTAAATAAATCTGTTTCATAAACCGTTATACCCCATAAACCTCCCCCACTACCAAAAAATGGTTTCAATATTATTTTATATAAAAAAGCTGCTAATTTTTGCGATCGGTATTTCTGACGTAAATCTCATTTTTTACAACAGCACATATCTCGCCATACTTGTTTTTAATCTCGATAGGAAAAGTCTTCACAAACTTTCCCACCGTATCCAGCTGTTCCTGCGCCTCCTTTATATCGTCATCCGTAAGCTGTATTCTAAAAAACAATGTTGTAGTACCTGGCTTTATATACTGGATATGCGCACTTTTAAGCCATGCAATGGTATTATAACCTTTTCTTTTAAAAATCTGGTCAAACAAGATCGCATAAAAAGGATCGCCTCCACAGAATATAGTCCCTCCGAAAATAGTGCCGTTATAGTTTTTATTCAGCACACTTTTATTGATTTTCACATCTACAGATGTAAAATCAGGAGCAAAGCGCTGCACCCATATTCTCTGAAAAAATAATGGAGGGTACATTCTTAAAGCCCATTTTAAAGTGCTGGCATTTACTTTCATAGTGATGCAAATTTCACAAAATAAGCTCGTAATCAGAATTTATACACTTATTATGAAAAAAATATTACAATAGAAATGGAACGTCTGCTTAAAAATTCATCTAAATAATTTATCATGATTCTTTTTGACTATGGCTATCAAGAATGCTCAGGCATTTTCTCTTGATAAAAAGGGAATAAAAAAACTAACAAATCCCTGAAAGTCTTTAAAGGACGTGGCTTGCCCATGAGGGGCGGAAAGATAAGAATGTAAATACCTGATAAAGGCACTGGCAGATAGCGGGTATTGCACAGTTTTTTCTGAATAGCTCTTATACTTAGATGTCTTCCTTTCAGAAGCAGTACCAGAAAAGAAATATTAAAATATAAATTTAAACAGGTTCACCATTTTTTTTAAATTTTTCGCAAGTTTGAACTTTCAAACCAATAATGTATGGATTCCCCTTCTGGAACTAAAAAAAATGTCACCTTTTTAATTTTGGTAGCTTCTCTGGGCTATTTTGTTGACATGTACGACCTGGTGCTTTTCTCGGTTATCCGGGTAGCCAGCTTAAAAAGCATTGGTGTAGCCGATGCTGATCTCCTCTCTGTAGGAGTTACACTCATTAACTCTCAAATGATAGGGATGCTTGTTGGCGGTTTACTTTGGGGTATTTGGGGCGATAAAAAAGGACGTTTACAAGTACTATTCGGTTCTATTTTAATGTACTCCATCGCCAATATTGCTAACGGATTTGTAACAGACGTTACCACTTATGCTATTATCAGGTTTATTGCCGGAGTGGGACTTGCAGGCGAACTGGGAGCAGGAATAACCTTAGTTACTGAAAGCATGAGCAAAGAAAAAAGAGGTTACGGAACCATGCTGGTTGCATCTATAGGCCTATTAGGTGCTGTAGTTGCAGGTTTAATTGGAGACAAATTTGCCTGGCAAACAGCTTATTTTATTGGTGGCGGCATGGGACTAATATTACTGGTTTTAAGAATTGGTGTATTTGAATCGGGCATGTTTCATAAAATCCAAGATAAGAAAGTAAAAAAAGGCGACTTCATGATGATTTTAGGCAACTGGAAACGTTTTAAAAAGTACCTTAACTGCACCCTTATAGCTCTACCCACCTGGTTTGTTGTGGGTATATTGGTTACTTTCGCTCCTGAATTTGGAAAAGAACTGGGCGCCACAGAGCCCTTAAGTGCCGGTAAAGGAATTATGTTTACTTATCTGGGAATTTCTTTGGGCGATGTACTTTCTGGTTTATTAAGCCAGTATTTTAAAACAAGAAAAAAAGTAGTGGCAGGTTTCCTGATAGCTACATTGGTGAGCGTACTCATTTACCTCTTCACCCAAAACATGACCACAGAAAAGTTTTATTTGATATGCGTGTTATTAGGTCTTTCTACTGGTTTTTGGGTAATATTTGTAACTATTGCCTCAGAACAGTTTGGCACTAACCTTCGGGCAACGGTAACTACTACAGTTCCAAACTTTATCAGAGGATCACTTGTTGTGGTAACATTAAGCTTCGAAGGGTTAAAAGCTCCATTGGGAATTATAAACGCAGCATTGGTTGTAGGCATTACCTGTATAACCATCGCTTTCATATCTGTTTATAACCTGGAAGAGACCTACGGGAAAGACCTTGATTATATAGAAGAATAAATGAAATATTTAAGACAGCATAGAATAGCCATACGGTACCTCAATCAGCATCTTTCAAGAAATCAGTTCTTGATATTATCCGGGATACTCGTTGGCCTTTCTGCTGGCACTGCGGCAGTATTTCTCAAAAGTGCGGTTCATTATATTAATCTGTTAACCGAAACACAACTCGAGATCTTCAGCTACCCCTACCTCAACTTATTCCTTCCACTTATAGGAATATTACTGACTGTATGGGTGGTCAAAAGATTTTTAAAAGGAAAAGATGGTAAAGGAATTGCCAATATTTTACAGGATATCTCTCAGCGTTCAGGCGTAGTACCTAAATACAAAATATATTCTCAGGTAATTACAAGTGCATTAACGGTAGGTTTTGGAGGTTCTGCCGGATTAGAAAGCCCCATTGCTGTTACAGGTGCGGCAATAGGGTCCAACTACGCCAGAACATACAGAATGACTTATCGGGAACGCATCCTTTTACTGGCATGTGGAGTAGCGTCGGGTATTGCAGCTGCATTTAATGCTCCCATAACAGGGCTCATGTTTGCTTTTGAGGTAATCCTGGTAGGGGTTGTGTTTTCAGATTTCATTCCCCTTATTATTTCCACCGTATCGGCCACCCTCTTATCTAAAATTATCCTTAACGATGATATCCTGTTTGAATTTAAAAGCCTGCGGGAATTTGATTATATCAATGTTCCTTTATACATATCACTTGGTATCTTCAGTGGACTCGTCTCGGTTTATTATTCCCGGATAACTAAAAAGATAGACTTCTTTTTTCACGATTACCTTCAATGGAACGCCTATTACAAAGCTATTTTTGGTGGACTCATCATCGCCCTGCTCTGTTTTTTATTTCCACCATTATTTGGCGAGGGCTACCAAAGTATTAAATATTTAGCATCTAACACCCCGCAGGAAATATTAAAGGGTACTTTTTTTAATTTCAGCGGCTATAATCAATGGACTATCATCCTATTTTCAGGACTCATTATCCTCACCAAAGTTTTAGCCACCTCTATCACATTGGCAAGCGGAGGCAGCGGAGGTAATTTTGCACCATCATTGTTTACGGGTGCATTTATGGGGTTCTTTTTCTCCTCAGCGATCAACCTTTTAGGATTCAGGCAAATCCCCGTAGATAATTTCACTTTAGTAGGGATGTGTGGCATACTCAGTGGGGTAATGTATGCTCCCTTAACCGGAATTTTCCTGATTGCCGAAATCACCGGAGGGTACGACTTAATAATTCCTCTGATGATAGTAGCTACCTCATCATACATTATAGCTAAATTTTACGAACCCCATTCCATGGATGTAAAAGAGCTGATAAAAGGCAAAAAAATATTTACAGAGAACTACGATGACAACATTATTTCCCTGATTAAAATACACGAAATTATTACGAAAGATTATGTCTCTGTAACCGAAGACAGCACCTTAGCCCAATTAAGTGAACTGTTCAAAAACTCGGATCATAATATTATCGTCATAAATGATCATCATGGACAATACAAAGGTTTTATCGTTTTTGATAAAGTAAGGAAGTTATTACTAGACCATAACCTTCAGCAAGACCATATTACGGCACAGGAGCTTATTCAAAAAGACATAGAAAAGCTGGATAGCAACGCTTCAATCAATCAGATTATTGACATTTTCGACAAAACAGATATCCGATTAATTCCTATCTTCGAAGATGGAGTTTTTGAAGGCTTTGTCTCCAAAAACCTCTTGCTAACTGCTTACAGGATAAAATTAAAGTTAACACTTAACTAATGCTGAAAAAAGAACAAATCGCCGAAGAATACAAAAAGATACAATCAGAGATTACCCATGGACTCGAAAAACTGGACGGTATCTCCATCTTTGAAGAAGAAAACTGGGAAAGACCAGGTGGCGGTGGTGGCAGAACACGTGTTATCCAAAATGGAGATTTAATAGAAAAAGGAGGCGTTAACTTTTCTGCAGTACATGGTATATTACCAGAAGCTATTAAGAAAGCCTTTAAAACAGATAAAGACGAGTTTTTTGCTACCGGAGTGTCCATAGTGCTGCATCCGCATAATCCCTGGGTTCCTATCATTCACATGAACATCAGATATTTTGAAATGGATGCTAACAACGGCGAATCGTTAAGGTGGTTTGGAGGCGGCATTGATGTAACTCCGCATTATGTTATAGAAGAGGATGCTCAGTTTTTTCACCAGCATATCAAATCAGTCTGCGATAGATCATCAGCGGAGTTTTATCCTAAATTCAAAAAATGGGCAGATGATTATTTTTTCATCAAACACCGACATGAAACCCGTGGAATAGGTGGTATATTTTACGACAGACTGACACCGCAAAACACAGGTCTGTCTTATGAAAACATTTTTGAATTTTCTAAAAACGTGGGACGGTCTTTTGTTCCAATATACACTCATCTGGTAGAAAATAATCGGGATAAATCTATAACAGAGCAGGATAAACAATGGCAATACATTCGACGGAGTCGTTATGCAGAATTCAATCTGGTTTATGACTCGGGTACTAAATTTGGTTTAGAAACAGACGGTCGGATAGAATCTATTTTAATGAGTATGCCTCCTATGGCCTCCTGGGTATACGACTATAAACCAGAAAACGGGAGTCTGGAAGAAAAAACGCTGAACCTTTTAAAAAAGGATATTAATTGGGTGGGATAATATTGAAATAGACTAAAAGATATAATAACCTATTAAACTGTAATAAAGGCAATCCATTGTTGGACACTTTTTTCTTTTAATTACACTTTTTGATCACCAATAGGTTTTACATAAAATACCTTTATTTATATTTTTAAGTGATAAACATATTTCGAAAAGCATCCCAACAAGCAAAAAATGGAAGCCTTGCCTCAACACTGTATTCTGAAGCCAAAGAGAAAGAAAAGATGAGTGGCAAAACAATAAAGTTAACCACCACTCATCTTCTATAAAGGAATAAATTATCTTACGCCCAAATCGTAAATTTCTCTGGTCTCTTCCAATATATGATCAGAATCTATATCCAGATCAATCAGTTGGCCACTATGAATGTCAAATACCCAACCATGTACATAAGGATATCCGGTATTCAGATAAGCCTTTTGCAATGCTGCAGTTTTAATGATGTTAATACATTGTTCGCTTACGTTAAGCTCTACCAGTTTTTTATATTTCTCCTCCTCATCTGTAATCGCATTCAACGTATCTTTATGTAATCTGTACACGTCTCTGATATTTCTGAGCCATGGATTTAAAATTCCCAAATCTTTAGCTTCCATTGCCGCTTTTACTCCTCCACAGTTGTAATGCCCGCATACAACCACATGTTTCACCTTCAAATGGCTAATGGCATACTCAATTACCGCAGCAGAGTTGATGTCATTATTAGGAACCAGATTAGCTATATTCCGGTGTACAAACATCTGCCCTGGTTCTGTACCTGTTAATTCCTCTGCACTCACTCTACTATCACTACAACCTATGTACAATATTTCTGGAGACTGCCCTTTAGATAAATGACTAAAGAAATCTTTATCTGTAGATTTTTTTGATTCTACCCATTTTTTATTGTTCTCAAAAATTTGCTTATATAGTTTCATAATTATTTATATGTGTTTGTTTATTGCCACCATTTTATTTTGCTGCTATGATTCAGCTCAAATATTTCGCCAAGTTGGGGTAAACAGTAATTCACGTGTGTATGTTCAGCTTCGGCTACAAATCTTTCTACAGGTTCCGTCCACGTATGTTGCGCCAATGCAAATCCGCCCCAATGTACAGGCATTATATTTTTTGCATTTACCTCAATAGCCGCTCTCACAGATTCTTCCGGGTACATATGTATCTGATGCCACTGCTCATTATATTGTCCACATTCCATAAATGCAAAGTCAAAAGAACCAAATCTGGCACCTATCTCTTTAAAATGGGATCCGTAACCGCTATCGCCACTAAACCAAATCTTTTCTACATCCGTCTCCAGCACCCAGCCTCCCCAGGTTGATTTAGCTCTATCTTTTAACCCACGTCCTGAAAAATGCCGGGTGGGTGTAAAAGTAACACCTATTTTGTTAAAAATATGTTTATCCCACCAATCAAATTCTATTATTTTATTGGCGTCTATCCCCCATTTCTCCAGATGTCGGGCTACTCCTAAAGCCACATAATAACAAGAAACTTTATCTTTTAACTTTTGAATGCTGTGATAATCCAAATGATCATAATGATCGTGAGAAAGCAAAACCAGATCAATAGAAGGTAAGCTATCAATAATTTGCAACGTATTTTCTGAAAACCTTTTGATAGGAAATGGCGATATAGGCGCAGCATTATTCCCAAACATGGGATCTATTAAAACATTCATTCCGTTAATACGGAGCAACAATACCGAATGCCCGTACCAAACCGCTTTTATTTTTTCAGGATGACTATTAAATTGCTCCGCATCAAAAGGTATCACCTCTAATTTATGAAGCGGATATCTGCCTTCTGTAGCAAAGAATTGCTTATAAAGCAGCTGAGGCAGCTTATTTAAACCAATTTCTAACGTGGTTGGCTCTAAGTTTTCAAAGTGTTTACCGTTCCAGTTTGCCGACCGGGCATATCTATTCAGATCAGTCTTAGATGGCTTTGCCCCAAATTGTTTAAGCATTCTTTGTTTGATATGTAAATTTCGGATTTGTAAAGAAACTGATTTTTGAAGAACTAATTGTCATCTGAAGCTTAGTTTTTTGTTTCGGGGAGCCAAAACCTATCCTGTTAAGTTGCTATTTCCCGATCCTGTTGTCAATAGATTGTGCCCAGTCATCAAGCTTTTTTTTCTATTATTTTTCAGTTATTAAGATTTGTTGCCATAAATAAGAAAGAACTGTTTTGAACAACCTGATTTATAGATTCATTTTTTTTGTCTTGTCTTTTTTTCTCATCTCCTATCAAGCTAATGCCCAGGAAAACAGAATAACAGATTCAACTAAAGTAGATTTTCAGGTAACCGATAGCCTCAAAAACGTCCTCAATACACCATTCTTGTCTATCAAAAAAGAAAATACGTTATCAGAAACCATTACTCCTAATACCAATACAATTAGCTATTACAACAAACCCCAGGCGAGTAATCTTATTGTCCCAACCGCATTAATTTCATACGGAGTAACAGCCCAATTTGTTAAACCAATACAAAGTATAGATTATGACACCCGCAGTCTGGTCACCGATAAGGTATCCAGAAATTACAAAATAGACAATTACACACAATATCTTCCCAGCGTTGGAATTTATGCCTTTGATCTGATGGGCTTTAAAGCTAAGCACAGCTTTGCCGACAGAACTATATTATTAGTTACCTCTCATATCCTTATGTGTGCCACTGTTCAAACTATTAAACACAATGCACATGTTATGCGACCAGACGGTTCTAACAATAAATCGTTTCCTTCGGGGCATACAGCTACAGCCTTTGTAGGTGCACATATTCTTTTCAAAGAATATAAAGACACTAATCCCTGGATTGGTATTGGAGGTTACCTTGTTGCTACTGCTACAGGTGCAATGCGTGTAGTAAATCAGAAACATTGGGTTAGCGATGTTGCTGCAGGTGCAGGTATCGGTATTTTAACCGCCGAGGCTGGTTACCTGCTATTACCATCTATTCACAAGGTTTTAGGTATAAAAGAGCCGGGTAAAAGTACTATAGCACCGACTATTGTAGCCAATACATACGGATTAAAACTATCTAAATCTTTCTGATACTATTTACTGAACAGCTTTTTATTCACAACAATTTCAAAAAGATCATCTCTTCTATACTTAGAAAGTGGCAATTCCTGTCCTTTTACATACACCCGCCCCCCTCTCACACTTTCAATCTGTGAAAGGTTAACTAAAAAGGACTTATGTATTCTAAAAAAAGACCCCTTAGGTAAAATTTCCTCTGCAAAAGTCATCGTTTGATGTATCATGTAGGATTTATCTTCTAAATGGATATTAACATAATTTTGTACCGATTCCAGATACAATATATCTCTCCAAAACAACCGTACAAACCTATCTCCCTGTTTAATATAAATATCTTCATGAGCTTTATCTGATTGTTTTGATAATAACAACTGAGAATAAAAAATATCTCTGGCCTTCTGCGCCGCCTGAAAAAAGCGTTGAAATGCCATGGGTTTCAACAAATAATCTACCACATTTAACCTAAAACCTTCTAAAGCATATTCAGAATAGGCTGTGGTTATAATAACCAAGGGGGGATTCTTAAGGGATTCTAAAAACTCCAACCCGTTAAGGTTAGGCATATTGATGTCTAAAAACATCAAATCTATTTCTTGAAGTTTAAGTACTTCGGCCGCTTCTATAGCGGAGAATGAAGTATCTGCAATTTCCAAAAAATCCAACTTATCAATGTATAAACCAATTCCTTCTATAGCTCCCGGCTCATCATCAACAATTAAACAACGTAGTTTAAGCTCTTTCATAACTGATTCTTTATCTCTTTAAATAATAACGAGATTGGTTTTATAGACTGTATCTGTTTCCTGTACGGTAAACCTGTGTCTATCCGGATATTGTAACTCCAGACGCTTTCGTACATTTTCCAAACCTATTTTTGGACTATTATAATTATTCTCCGGACAACTCAATTTAGAGTTTTCCACTTCAAAAGCGATTTTTTCACCATCCTGTACTAACGAAATATTGATATAACCTTTCTGCGATTTAGACCTAGACACATACTTGAAAGCATTTTCTATAAATATAATCAATAAAAGTGGGGGGATCTGTACATCTGGTTTTTGTATTTCCCAGCTACAGGTTACCTCTAAGGTATCTTCCCATCTGTACTTTTCTACCTCTATATAGTTGTTCATAAAATCCACATCATCTCTCAAACTTACCATCTCTTTATTAGTACATTGTAACTGATAACGCAATATATCAGAATACTTCAATAATAAACACGAAGCTAAGTCTGTATTTTTATGTATAAGAATGTGTATATGATTTAAAACATTAAACATAAAATGAGGGTTTATCTGCGATTTTAAAGATTGCAACTGCATTTCTAAATGCACTTTTTGCAATTTCAGATGCTGCTCATATAACTTCAAATGTTGGAAATAAGACTTTAGCCCGCCAAATCCTAAATTTATCAAAAAAGACAACGGTAAAAACTCAAGGACATTTGTAAATAAAGAATCTCTATCTTCTTCATCAAAAGTAGGTATAAAACCGTTATCTTCCAGATAATAAAACCCATGCTGAAGAGCTCCCAGAATTAACCCCTGTAGAATCGCCATTCCCAATAACTGTGCAACTATAAGCCCTACCTTCCCTTTTTCTATAGATTTAGGCAGTATACGATTACATAAAAAGTATGTTGTAGAAACAAGTACACTCGAAAAAGACACCCAGGATAACAACTTAAGAATAAATAACGGGTAATCAGTATTATCGGTTATCCATATAATAGACATAATAATCACCCATAGTAAAAAGAAGACCCTATTGAATCCCTTGAGCCTGTGTTTTCTCATAATGCGAAAATAATATATATAATGCGAATGATAAACGACGATTTTTTGAACCCAGTACTTTTTCCTTATCAACACACACTTAAAAAAAATCTATCTCCAAACATTCAGTAATCCGCTTATATTTGCGCAAATTTTAATTCAGGTAAATCGTGATTAACGTAAATAACATTTCTGTATCCTTTGGAGGCACAACACTCTTTAGTGACGTAACATTTTCTATTAATGAGAATGACAAAATAGCGCTTATGGGCAAAAATGGCGCAGGCAAGTCTACCTTATTAAAAATAATAGCAGGTGCAGGTCAGCCTACCAGTGGCAGTGTAACAGGTCCAAAAAATGCAGTTATTGCTTATTTACCGCAACATTTATTAACTAAAGATAACGTAACCGTATTTGAAGAAACCTCTAAAGCTTTTGACGAGGTATATAAAATGCGTGATGAGCTGGACCAACTTAACGAACAGCTGACCATACGTACCGATTATGAGAGCGACGATTATATGAAACTCATTGAGCGAGTATCTGAGCTAAGCGAAAAATACTACTCTATAGAAGAAACTAATTACGATGCCGAAGTAGAAAAAGTATTGAAAGGGCTAGGCTTTGAACGTTCTGATTTCACCCGTCAAACCTCTGAATTTTCCGGAGGATGGCGTATGCGTATTGAACTGGCTAAAATTTTATTAAAAAAGCCAGATCTTATTTTACTGGATGAGCCAACAAACCACATGGACATCGAAAGTATCCAATGGCTGGAAGAGTTTTTACTTCATTCTGCAAAAGCAGTAATTGTTATCTCTCACGACAGGGCTTTTGTTGACAATATCACCAACAGAACCATTGAAGTAACCATGGGGCGTATTTACGATTACAAAGCAAAATACAGTCATTACCTGGAGCTTAGGAAAGAACGCCGCCAGCATCAGCTAAAAGCTTACGAAGAGCAACAGCGTTTTATTGCCGATACACAAGAATTTATAGAACGCTTTAAAGGAACCTACTCAAAAACATTACAGGTACAATCACGTGTAAAAATGCTTGAAAAGCTGGAGATTATAGAGGTGGATGAAGTAGATAATTCTGCTTTACGCTTGAAATTCCCTCCTTCCCCACGCTCTGGTAATTACCCGGTTATTGTAGAGGACTTAAGTAAATCTTATGGAGAGCACACCGTGTTTGAAAAAGCAAACCTGATTATTGAACGTGGCCAGAAAATAGCTTTCGTAGGGAAAAACGGCGAAGGAAAATCGACCATGATCAAAGCGATTATGGGTGAGATAGATTTTGACGGATCTTTAAAAGTAGGGCATAATGCCAAAATTGGTTATTTTGCACAAAACCAGGCTGCGCTTTTAGATGAGGACTTAACCGTTTATGAAACTATAGACCAGATTGCTGTTGGTGATGTACGCGTTAAAATTAAAGACCTACTTGGCGCATTTATGTTTAGCGGTGACGACACTACCAAAAAAGTAAAAGTGCTTTCTGGCGGAGAGAAAACCCGTTTAGCCATGATTAAACTTTTATTGGAACCAGTAAACGTACTCATCCTGGATGAACCTACCAACCACCTGGATATGAAAACCAAAGATATTATTAAAGAGGCTCTTCAAGATTTTGACGGCACCATTATACTGGTATCTCACGACAGGGACTTCTTAGATGGCCTGGCAGAAAAGGTATTCGAATTTGGTAACAAACGCGTACGCGAGCATTTTGAGGATATTAAAGGCTTTCTCGAATACAAAAAAATGAGCAGCTTAAAGGAAATTGAACAGTAAGTGATTTCTTAGCTGTTTGCACCCAATTTTTATTTGAAAGATACGTCCTTTTGTTAGCGACAAATAGCTTCTGTCCCGTTAATAACGGGACTTAAAAAAGGTATATCCAAAGAAAGTCCCCGCAGAATAAACCAAATACCCAAAAAAAGAGAAAGGATGGGTAAAATGTTATTGATTGTTTTCCTGACCGATGCTCCTGCAAAACTGACTCCTACCGCAGCAGCAAACATAAGTGGTAAAGTACCTAGACCAAAACAAAACATAAACAGAGCAGATTGATATGCACTTGTACTATTTATGGCAGTTGCTAGCGCTATGTACACAAAAGCACAAGGTAAAAATCCATTTAAAACACCTATTATAAAATGTCCGTATTTATTCCGAATGGCTTTGCTTATTATATTATTGATAAAAGGGAAATTATATATACTTAACCGGGAGTTGGGTTTGAGTCTGATAATGGAATACACAACTATAACTAATCCACACACAACACTTAGCGTTTGCTGAAATCCGGCTATCCAAATTCTTTTTCCCAGCATACCTACCAGTAAACCTAAAAAGGCATAACTTATAGCTCTGCCCAACTGGTAAATCAACTTATCAATGACTACTAACCATCTTTTTTTATCTCCATTTGGGATAGCAAATGCTAACGGTCCGCACATACCTACACAATGTAAACTACCAAATAGTCCAATAAAAAAAGCTAGCTGTAGATGGTTCATTGAACAAATATATTCTGTTCGTACAAATATGAAGTTCCCTTAGAGTACCATTTTGCGATCATTTTCCATTCTCCTTTCGCTAAATCTTTGGTTGTAATTTCTATATCACTATCTGCTACAGCAAAAGATTTATCCAATTTATTATCCGAAGGCCTGTACAAAGTGACTTTTCCTGAATCTAAAGCACTAAACTTTACTTTTAGCATTTCGTCCATAAGCTCTACCATAGGCTTCGCCTCATCTTTATAAACATTTTGTTTCTGCTCCATCTCAATATCATAAGTCAGACCTTTTTCATAATAGTCTTTATCGTAGCTATCATCCGGAGATTTTATCATAGCCACTACCAAAGCCAGCACAAACAACATAAATGCGCCTAAACCTAATACAATACCTTTCCCCCAATTCATATTATTATTTTTTATACACTTTTTATAACTTAATGGCTATTTACTTTTTTATCTTTCCTATTGGACCCAGAAAATTAGTTTTTATTTCATAAGATTCTTCTCCATTCTCTATCACTTTCAACTTCACCTGATTTTTAGCCTGCTTGATCTTATCTTTAGGTATAAGCAAAAAGAAAGTTCCTTTCTTAGTAGACTCCTTTTCCAAGCTATCTATAGGTTGTACCCATTTCACTATCATATCATCATCTGCACCTTTCAAATCTACTTTTACCGTATTGGTGGTTTTATTAATAAACTCACCATTATATAAATTACTAATGTACCCACCTTCCTGTTCCTGATATAACATTCCACCAGCTCTTAGTACAATAGCATCTACATTTTTTTGTGAAGCAACAAAATACCCTAATACACTTAACATCACTACTATTACCAGGGAATAAGCCTTCATCCGAGTAGTAAATGTAGGTTTCTTATGATTTTCTATCATTTCTTCCGAATAATATCCTATCAAGTTTCTCGGCTTGTTAATTTTATCCATCACCTGATTACAGGCGTCTATGCATTGCGTACAGTTTACACATTCTAGCTGTGTTCCTTTACGGATATCTATTCCTGTTGGACAAACTGCTACACATAGATTACAATCTACACAATCTCCTTTTTTGGAATCTGTATCGGTATCTTGTTTTCTTATCCTTCCTCTAGGTTCGCCTCTTACATAATTATAAGCTACTGCCAACGAGTTTTTATCTAACAAAACACCTTGTAAGCGCCCATAGGGACAAGCAACAATACAAACCAACTCCCTCATCTTACTAAATACCAGGTAAAAAGCCAGGGTAAAAAGCCAGATACTTATAAAACCTACAATATGCTCCAATGGTGGTGCTGTTATTATGGCCCACAATTCGTTACTACCTATAATATAGGACAAGAAAGTATTGGCTATTACGAAAGAGATAATGATATAAAGCCCATGTTTAAGGGTTTTCTTTCTAATTTTATCTGCTGTCCACTCTGCTTCATCTAGTTTTTTACGGGCTGCTGGCTCCCCTTCTATCCATATTTCTATTTTCCTGAATACCATCTCCAAAAAGATAGTCTGAGGACAGACCCAACCGCAAAACACTCTACCAAATGCTATGGTAAAAAGTACGATGCTAACTAAACCCGTTAACATCGCTAACGCAAAAATAAAATAGTCCTGAGGCCAAAAAACCTGACCAAAGATGACAAATTTACGTTCGATAATATTAAAAAGCAGAAATTGATGTCCGTTAACCCTGATTAAGGGTGCGGCAAACAGAAAAGCTAAAAGTGTATAACCTAAAATACTTCTATAGCGATAGAACTTATCTTTTCTGACCAAAGGGTATAACCATCTTCTCTTCCCACTTGCTTCTACAGTACTATGAAATTGAATTTCTTCCACTACGATTATGTTTTAAGTCAATACACTTTTAAAAACTAAATGTGTTAGGTTAATCTGGAATACAGAAGGTATTAAAGAGTTTTTAATACCTTCTGTATTTCTTATGAAGCAGTAGAGTCCTGAGCAACCGGAGCCTCTTCCTCTTCTTCTCCTGTATCATGTACACCCTGAGCTTCTTTTGCTCCAGGAGGATTGGTACCTCTTAATGATTTGATATAGCTTGCTACATCTGCGATCTCTTTAGGAGTCAACTGTTTTTCCCAGGAAATCATTCCTTTTTCAGGAACTCCATACTTAATGGTTTTAAAAATATTCTTAATGGTTCCTCCATGCAGCCAGTAATCATCTGTAAGATTTGGACCTACAGTTCCTTGTCCTTTATCTCCGTGGCAAGCGACACAGTTTTTCACATATATTGCTGCACCTGAGCTCAACACAGAAGCTTCAGTAGATATTTTCACAGTATTTTCATCTACCAAATTTGCGGATTTTGCAAGAAAGACTGCTTTAGCTGCTTCTGCTTTTTCCATTTCCACTGCGTACTCCTCATCTTGCAGTTTTCCTATTTTAAAGACATGGAAGTTTAACAGGTAAACAACTGCAAAAATAATTGTACCATAAAAAAGATACATAAACCAACCTGGTGTTGGATTATCCAGTTCTTTAATTCCATCGAACTCATGAGCAATTTCCAAATCTTTCTCTTCTGAAAGCGGACGTAAGGATAATAGCTTCTGCCAAAACGTACGTTTTTCTTTTACTGGAACAGTAGTGTTTACCACTTCGCCAGCGTTCACTTCTTCTCCTACCGGTTTGGTCGCTTCAGAATCCTTTAGCAAGATAGCTGCCATCACTTTGAAAGTGTTAAGCAATACCAAACATACTATAAGGATAAGAACCAGAGTAAGTATTATTGCACCTACCCCTATATAATTCATCAACTCTGTATGAGTCATTTTCGTTTCCCCTCCAAATGCACTCCCAGCGCCAAAGAATATGGTTATAAATAAAATGGTTGAGCCTAGTTTTTTCATAATTCTATTGTTATGCATTTGTCTGATTTTCACTTTCCAGCGGAATCTGACTCATATAATTAATATGTGCCTTTTTCATTCTGAACAGTACTATTGTTGCGCCTATAAAAAAGGCGACAAAGATCAGGAGTGAGACCAAAAGATAGATCTCGTCTCCCGCCAGGTTACTAAGTTGTTTAAACATACCCTATATTTTTTTGATGTTTATCTATCAGTTCTTTTTATCTGCTTTGATATCCACCCCTAGCCTTTGCAAATAGGCTATAATGGCTACCATTTCTGATGTAGGCGAAACTTCTATATTATCAGCTTTCAATCCCGCCGCAATTTCGTTTGCTTGTTTCATCAAATCCTGATTGGCTATTTTTTCAAATCCTTCGGCATACGGTACTCCTATTTTTCTTAGTGCTTTGATTTTTGGTGCTGTAGTAGTTGTGTCTACTTCCTGTACAGCCAACCAATCATATGCCGGCATAATACTTCCCGGAGTCATACTTGCAGGATCTATCAGGTGATTGAAATGCCATGCGTGACTATATTTTCCTCCAACTCTATGTAAATCGGGACCTGTACGTTTTGATCCCCACAAGAAAGGATGATCATATACGAATTCTCCGGCTTTACTATATTCTCCGTACCTCTCTGTTTCACTTCTGAAAGGTCTAACTGTTTGCGAGTGGCAGTTAACACAACCTTCTTTAATATAAAGGTCTCTACCTTGTACCTCTAATGGTGTATAAGGTTTTACACTTGCTATGGTAGGTACGTTAGAGCTGATAAAGAATGTAGGTACCATTTCTACAATACCACCTATTAATATAACAATTAAACTCACTACCAGCATAGCCATTGGTTTACGTTCCAAAACTTTATGCCAAAACTCTCCCTGTGCTGGTTTTTCTTCCACAGGTAATGGTAACGCTTCTGCATATTCCTGTTCTACCAAACTTCCTGCTCTTGCTGTTTTCACCAGATTATATGCCATAATAAGCACACCACCCAAATACATGGCACCACCTAATGCTCTTAGCATATGCATAGGAATAATCCTGATCGTAGTTTCTATAAATGCAGGATATTTAAGCATACCTTCTTCCGTAAACTCTTTCCACATTAAACCTTGAGTAAAACCACTCCAATACATAGGTATAGCGTAAAACAGGATTCCTAATGTTCCAATCCAGAAGTGAACAGAAGCTAGTTTTTTAGAGTACAGTTCTGTTTTATAGATTCTGGGGATTAACCAGTACATTACACCAAATGTTAAGAAACCGTTCCATCCCAGCGCACCAACGTGAACGTGAGCAACAATCCAATCGGTAAAGTGTGCAATAGCATTAACCTCTTTTAAAGAAAGCATTGGTCCTTCAAAAGTTGCCATACCGTAAGCGGTTAAAGCTACCACCATAAATTTCAGGGTAACATCATCTCTTACTTTATCCCACGCTCCTCTTAATGTTAACAATCCATTAATCATACCCCCCCAGCTTGGTGCAATCAACATAATTGAAAATGCTACACCTAATGATTGTGCCCAGCCTGGTAAAGATGTATACAACAAATGGTGTGGACCAGCCCATATATAAATAAATATGAGAGACCAGAAGTGAAGAATACTCAGTTTATAGGAATAAACCGGTCTGTTTGCCATTTTAGGCAAGAAATAGTACATCAACCCTAAATAAGGTGTGGTTAAGAAAAATGCTACTGCATTATGTCCGTACCACCACTGTACCAAAGCATCCTGTACTCCGGCGTACAAATAATAACTTTTAAAAGCTGAAACCGGAATCTCAAACGAGTTAACAATATGCAATACTGCAACGGTTACGAAAGTGGCTATATAAAACCAGATTGCAACATAAAGATGTTTTTCTCTACGTTTAAATATAGTACCAAACATATTGATACCAAACACTACCCATATAACAGTAATAGCAATGTCAATAGGCCATTCTAACTCTGCATATTCATGCGAGGTTGTTAAACCCAATGGTAAAGTAATTGCGGCAGCAACAATAATTAATTGCCAACCCCAAAAATGGATTTTGCTGAGTACATTGCTGTACATACGGGCTTTAAGAAGCCTTTGTAACGAGTAATAAACTCCCATAAAAATGGCATTACCCACAAAGGCAAAAATTACCGCATTGGTGTGTAAAGGCCTAATTCGTCCAAAAGTTGTGTATTGAGAACCTAAATTTGCGGCAGGACTGAACAGCTGTGTTGCTGCAAGTAAACCTACCAGCATTCCGATTATCCCCCATACCATGGTGGCAATCGCAAAGTCCCTCACAATCTTGTTGTCGTAGTAAAATTTGTCAGGTTGCATAAATTTATCGCTTTATTGATGGTGTAAAACTATCGGATGTTTCATGACAATAGAATGACCTAAAGCTTTTCGAAATATGAGGATAATCACTTTTTAGCAATTGAGAGTCGTTTTTGATTAAAACATCTTCAAATCTTGATTATGCTTTAGACACAAAAAAGTCATATAATTTCTCTTTTTTATAATTTTTTACAACTTAATATTTGTTTTTTACAACAGAATATTATTTTTGTTAAAAGATGACTTTGAACACAAATGTCTAGAAGCACCTATATAAAAAAGAAAATATCTGTATTCTTCCTTTTAATCTTTGCGGTTAAAATGGTGCTTTCTATTGCTCCGGTTTTTGTAGAAATCGACCGCTCTACAGTAAATGCTGTTATTTTACAACTAGAGTTAGAAAACGAGACTCACGAAACAGCTAAAGACACAAAATCACTTAAAAAATCGGAAGTAAATGACCTTTACGAGATGTGTTTGCTTCCTATTGAAATGGATGTTAAAGTAAAATATCACATCAAACCACGTAATTACGTAGCGTCATTCTTTCCTTCGGTTCCCACACCGCCTCCTAACATATTCTGTTAATTATTTATAAGTAAAAACTCTTCGTGGTTTTTATCAGTCGAAATTATATCGCTGGTTTTGTTTAGGAACTGAGCGAATGTTTAAACTTTTATTGATTAACAAGGATGAAAAAAGAAAATATTTCTTTGTTTCCAAGCTTTCAATTTTCTAAATATTTGAATGCAGGAACAATAAAAAAAGATTTATCCTCAAGTATTGTCGTTTTTTTAGTGGCACTACCTTTATGTTTGGGTATTGCATTGGCTTCCGGAGCCCCTTTATTCGCCGGACTGTTAACAGGTATTATTGGCGGAATTGTGGTTGCTGCTTTCAGCGGTTCGCAGTTAAGCGTCAGTGGCCCCGCTGCCGGACTTACGGTGATTGTATTAAACTCGATATCGAGCCTGGGCACATACGAAAGCTTTTTATTAGCTGTTGTATTAGCTGGTCTGATACAAATTGTTCTGGGAATTGTTAAAGCGGGTAGTATTGCTAATTATTTTCCTTCTGCCGTTATTGAGGGTATGTTGGCCGCCATCGGAATCATACTCATTTTAAAGCAAATTCCCCATGCACTGGGTTACGATGCAAGTTATTTCTCTGATGAGGCTTCAACAGGAGAAACAGGTACTTTTAGCGCTATTGTCACAGCTGTTCAGAATCTGGAACCGGGAGCATTATTTGTAACTCTTGCTTCTTTAGCCATACTTATCTTTTGGCCACGGTTTAAAATACTAAGTAAATTACCGGCTCCACTAATGGTAGTTGCCGTAGGTATTGCATTGGCTTTGCTGTTCAACGGATCAGCTTTGTCTTTATCTAAAGAACACCTTGTTCAGGTTCCTGTTATCTCCAATTTTATGGAGTTCCAAAATCTGTTTATTTTCCCTGATTTTGGCTCACTCTTCAATTCTCAGGTCTGGACAGTAGCATTCACTATTGCCATTGTTGCCTCTTTGGAAACATTGTTGAGTATTGAAGCTGTCGATAAAATAGATAAACAAAAAAGAGTATCGCCAACCAATCGCGAACTATTTGCACAAGGTATTGGTAATACAGTAAGTGGTATGTTAGGCGGATTACCTATGACATCTGTTATTGTACGGTCATCGGCTAATGTAAACTCTGGAGGGCAAACCAAAATGTCGGCTATTTTTCATGGTATCTGGATTATTGTGGCTCTTGCCATTATTCCACAAATCATCAATATGATTCCATTAGCTTGTCTTGCCGCCATATTGCTTTTTACAGGATACAAATTGGCAAATATTTTCCTTTTCAAAAAAATGTGGGCAAACGGAAAAGATCAATTCATTCCGTTTATCACCACTATTATTGCTATTGTAGCCACTGACTTATTAATGGGAGTTGCTATTGGAATGCTCATTGGTGTTTACTACCTGTTAAGGGCAAATCTGCGAAACCCCTATTTTGGAAAGGTTGTTAATGAACAAAAAAAGCTTCATTTAAAATTATCTGAAGAGGTTTCTTTCCTTAACAAAGGAGCTATACGTTATACCTTATCACATATTCCTCATGGAGCCAAAGTTATTATTGATGGCTCTAATTCTAAGTATATTGACAGAGATGTTCTGGAAATTATAGAAAATTTCCATGCCTCTGCCCATAACAGGAAAATTGATGTTGAATTGATTAATATCAGGCCAACTTATGTTTTGCCTAAGTTAGAAGACACTATTTCTAACACTAAATTCCTAGTAGACAGCAACAAACAAATTTAAAATCTTAAAACAATGCCAGATACCAGATATACAGAATCTTTATTACAGAATAATAGAGACTGGGTTACCAAAACCCTACAAGAAAACGAACTGTTTTTTGAAAACTTAGCTTTAGGACAAAGTCCTCCCATTTTTTGGATAGGTTGTTCAGATAGCCGTGTCCCTGCCAATCAGATCACAGGAACCAAAGCAGGAGATATTTTCTCACATAGAAATATTGCAAATGTGGTTTCACACAATGATCTTAATCTATTAAGTGTGTTAGAATATGCGGTTAATTTCTTAAAGGTAAAACACATTATTGTTGGCGGACATTATTGTTGCGGTGGTGTTGAAGCTGCCATGGGCAATAAAAATCTTGGACTCATAGATCATTGGCTCGGGAACATAAAAGAGGTTTACCGAATGAACCAAAAAGAGGTGGACTCGATTACCGTTCCTGAGGATCGTCTAAAAAAAATGGTTGAACTTAATGCTAAAGATGGCATCAGAAAGCTGGGAAAAACAGGAATTATTCAGAACGCCTGGTTAAATAATCAGGATTTACAACTGCATGCCTGGGTTTTTGATGTTAAAACAGGTATACTAAAAGACCTGAATGTATCTTGCCATGATCATGATAGTTATGATAAAATATTCTGATTTTTTTAATATGAATTTGTTGTAGTTGGTTTAAAGCGGAGGGATTCTTTACATGAATAAGAAAAGAATTTCCTCCGCTTGTTTGTTGGTTCTATATATTTTGAATGGATCCCCTATTATTGAGCCAAAGCTCCCGGTCCTAACATATTTATAGGATCTAAGATTTTATCCAGTTCTTCCTTGCTTAGCAACTGGTAATGTAGCACCAAATCATATACACTTGTATTATTTTCTAATGCTTCTTTTGCTATTTTAGTACTATTCTTGTAGCCTATATGAGGGTTTAAAGCAGTAACTATCCCTATAGAATTTAATACGCTGGCTTTACATCTTTCTTCATTTGCTGTTATGCCAACAATACATTTATCTACAAATGTTTCTAAACCATTTTGTAATATCTGGATAGATTCGAACAGCGAATAAGCAATCACAGGCTCCATTACATTCAGTTGTAACTGCGCATTTTCTGATGCCATAGTAATAGTTAACTCATTCCCTATAACCTTATAACAAATTTGATTTACTACTTCAGGAATTACCGGATTTACTTTCCCTGGCATAATAGAAGATCCCGGCTGCATTGGAGGCAGATTAATTTCAAAAAGTCCGGTTCTTGGTCCTGATGTCAACAATCTTAAATCATTACATATCTTAATCAGCTTTAAACTAATTTTTTTCAACACAGACGCATAAGCTACAAATCCGGTAGTATCTGAAGTTGCCTCCACCAAATTTACTGCTTTTGTTACGTTTTCACCTGTAATTGTTGATAGGTGTTTAGCACAGCTCTCCGAAAAACCTTCCACAGCACACAAACCTGTACCAATAGCTGTAGCTCCCATGTTTACCTCTAAAAAGTCCTGAGCAGCATTATTCAATACCGCTATTTCTTTTTCCAGAGTATAAGCAAAAGCATCAAACTCTTGTCCTAAAGTCATAGGTACCGCATCTTGAAGCTGAGTGCGTCCCATTTTAAGAACTTTACTAAATTCTTGTGCTTTTACTCTTAAGGCATCAGCAGTTTTTTTAAGACTTATTGCCAGCGGCTTATTCATTTCAAATAATGCCAGCTTAATTGCCGTTGGATAAGCATCATTAGTGGATTGTGATAGATTCACATGATCGTTAGGCGAACAGTGCTGGTATTCACCTTTCTGATGTCCCATCAATTCCAATGCCCTGTTAGCTATAACCTCGTTGGCATTCATATTGGTTGAAGTTCCGGCTCCTCCCTGCATTAAATCTATCGGAAACTCTCCAGACAAAGCACCATCTATTATTTCTTTAGCTGCTTTTTCTATAGCAAAGAAAATCGGAGAAGGTAATATACCTAATTCGTAATTAGCCTTGGCAGCAGCTAATTTTGTTTTAGCAAGCCCCTTTACAAATTCCGGATAATGACTAACAGTTTGTTTAGAAATATCAAAATTTTCTAATGCTCTTTGCGTCTGTACTCCATAATATACGTGAAGGGGCACCCGCTTCTCTCCCAGGAGATCTGTTTCAATTCTATGGTTTTCCATGTTTTTTTTCAAAATAACCCCAATGTTAGCCAAAAATAATGGAAACCGTCAAATCGAATTTTAATTTAGTACACTATCAACGAGCTAAAAAATATTTATTTCTATTGTTTGCTTATTTTAACATAGCGCTCTATATTCACCCTGTTTATACCTAAATCAGAGATTTTCTCTACGCCTTGCTGAATAAGTGTATCATTTTTAATAGCTATTTCAAAACTGAAGGAGTTACCTTCCCAATCCCTATAATTACAATATTCCAGATTTTCGGTATACATATTACCTTCTAAAGAATAAGTTCCACCACCTACTGTGAAAATTGGATTTTCAGACTTTCCTTTATTCAAATCATGATTTAAGAAAGAGAAATGGGTTGTGTTAATCATCTTTATTCCTTTTTGATGATTGGTATAATCAACAAATGTGGTATCTCCTTTTTCTATAGTCATTCCCGAAATCAGCTTCCAGGTTCCTATAATTTCTTTTTGGTACAGGGATTCCTTATTTTTTTCTATACATGACACCAGAGACAATACAGATAAAGACAGGTATATTTTTTTCATGGTTTAATAATAAAACGGACTGTTTTAACAAAAACAGTCTGATTACCACAAACATACTATTTCTTTGACACTTATATAATAAATAAAATCCGACTGTTTTATTTTTTATTAAATGCAACTCTGACCGAACAAAACAGCTTCTGTTTAAAAGATGATATGTAAAAATAAAATTACTGATGAATTAACATTCCGCCATAAATACACGGTATATTTGATATATGAGCAGAGAAGAAAAAATTAAGGCTGCGCGTACCAGCGTGTTCAAAACGGTATTCCCTGATATAACCAACCACCACAATACTATGTTTGGAGGGGCGGTAATGGCTATGATGGACGAAATTGCTTTTATTACGGCTACCAGATATGCCAGAAAAGCATTTGTTACGGTAGGCTCTGAGCATATAAGTTTTTTAAAGCCTATTCCGGCCGGAAGCTTTATTGAGTTAATTGGCAGTATTATACATATTGGAAATTCGAGTATAAAGGTACTTGTTGAAGCTTACGTAGAAGATATGTATTCTGATTATCGTGTAAAAGCAGCCTCGGGCGAGTTTACATTGGTTGCTGTTGATAAAAGCATGAAACCTATAAGAATAGAATAAGTAGAACCTTGATAGGGAGTGTAACGCGAACTGTGTCATTCCAAAATTAACGCCTCTCAAAATCCTCTATTTTCCTGAAGGATTCTTTCACCAAATTTAATAAATAGTTGTGAGAATG
>NZ_JBHUDG010000007.1:0-17866 GCF_042678145.1 Pseudopedobacter beijingensis
TCTACTGCCATTTTCTTAAAAGAATCATCAAATACTCTTCTCATGTGTAAACAAATTTAAATCTATTTCTTAAAATCTGTCTCCACTCAAAGGTAGCAACTCCAGAACGCCCTTCCGGCCTGATAAGATTTGGCAGCGTAACCATAGCAATCTTCATTTACTAACATATAATACGGCATCAACAATGCAATCTGACGTGGTGCATAACCAGTCATAAACCACTTAACAAACCCACGTGTGCAGATTGCAGCTGTCAAAAGATTGGTATAGGTGAAGCAACAAAGGTTATAAGCCTTGATTTTTTTGGTTCGTTTTTCATCAAGGAAAAATGAACTAGGCCTGTCTGGCTATGAAGACGGAAAGCCATGAGCGGAAGAAAAGAATAATACTCAAACTAATATAGTTATTACCAATTAACTAACAGGCCCTTCGAGAGCCTCAGGGTGACGTGGTTTATTTAGGGTAGGAACGATGAACTTCTGAATGATGAACTATAGAATGATGAACTGTTATAACTATGAACGATCATAAACTATGAATTATGAACTATAGTCAATCAACTATGGTCTATTGACTATGGACTATGGACAATGGACTATATAAAAAACCTATTTACCGCCCTTTTCCTTCTTCTTATTCTCTGCTATATACCCGGAAAAAGAAATGCCTGAGCGCTGGTAACTGTTAACAGAAAGACTGGCATACCCAGATTCTGTGATACTGATATTTACGGAACTCACTTCTTTATAATCATTAGGAACAATAGTAATATCCCACTTACCTTTCTTTTTATTATACTTCTCGGTATACTTAAAGTTAGATGAAGTAAATTTAATACCGCCTTCATTTGGATTCATAGGGGCGGTATATGCCCTTCCGTAAAATGGCAAATAACTTACTATTTCTGTTGGCGTTACTTTAAAGTCATACTCACTGGTTAAATAAACCGAAGATCCTGATTGCGGAAGGGCAGTTTGCGCTATAAAATTATAGTCCTGATTTTTAATCATCTGCTTTAATTTATCGCCCTTTTCCTGACTTATAGCTAGTGTACTTATTCCCAGACAAAATGCTATGAGCATTAATTTAATTGCTTTCATTGTTCAGAATTTTAAATCTAGACTTAGAATCCCAAAATTTATACCATTAATCGTAAGTTATTACCGTTCCGTTCATGGTAGGATGTGCCGTACATACCAATACCCTTCCAGCTTCCACTTCATCATCGGTTAATACTTCGTTATAATCCATCCTCACACCGCCTGCTGTACAGGTAGCCGTACAGGTGCTGCACATACCTGACTTGCAAGAATATGGCAACTTAATACCATTTTCAAGCGCTACATCTAATATTCGTTTGGTATATGGAACCTCTAAATCATATACCGTATTTCTAAAGTGTAGTTTTATAGTGTAGGTATTTGTATCCACTATTTTTTCGGTAGTATCGTCATCATCTGCCTCATCTTCAGGTAATACAAATGTTTCCCGCTTTATTTGTGCAGAGGCAAACCCCATTCCCAGCAGACATATTCGGCATAAATCCATATAAAAAACAGGTCCACAGGTATAAAACAGTGCCTCTTTTTTATCAAACTCTAGATGCTCTTTTAAAATATCTTCTATGTAAAACCTGCTTAATCTGGCTTTTAACAGATTTTTATTGTTACTAAATATCCATATAATCTTTAATCTCTCCGGATATTTGGCTTGCCATTCTTCCAGTTCTTTAAGAAACAAGGTTTCTTCTCTCGATTTATTACTGAGGGCTAATACTATTTTAGAGTTCTTTTCTGTAACCAATGCAGTTTTCAATATGGAAAACAAGGGAGTAATCCCCACTCCTGCTGCAAAAAGAAAGACTGTACGGTATAATTCGGGCTGTGGTTCGTAGGTAAAAAGCCCCTGAGGTGCCTGTGCTGTAAAAATATCTCCAATTTTAATATCGTGGTGTAAAAAGCGGGATATCTCTCCATTCTCTACCCTTTTTACGGTTATACTAAGAGCTTCATTACAATCTGGCGAACTATTAAAAGAGTAAGAGCGCCTGAGCTCTCTTTCTCCGAAATGGAAAATCAATGATAAAAACTGACCGGCTTTATATTTTGGAAATGTTTTCCCTACTGATTCAAATTCAAAAGTAAGGTTATCTCCCGGTTGCTCTATCCTATTTACAACTTTTAACTGATACAGGTTTTCTTCATTCATAAGCTATTATAGTACATTTTAACGATGCAGACAAAAAATATTCAAAATCTTACATTAAGATATCCATTCAAGTCCATTTCCATATATATTTGTATTAAAATCGTGTACTACATTGCTTGAATTTTTCACGTATAAAACACCGTATGGTTTTGCTAAAAGCTTTAAAAAACATTATACGGATACTAACCTGAAACAAATCGTCATCCTTAGCATGGCTTTGTTCTTTATTAACTTCCTCAACCGGGTTTTCGCTTATGCTTTTCTGGACGACTTTATGTCTTTACAGGACTACGAAGAACTTTCTATACTCAACACCATACAGTTAGTAGGCTGTGTTTTCTTCTTCTTTACAGCAAGATGGGCATTTAAATCTGACAAATGGACATTAAAAAGTAAAACTGCATTAAGCCTTGCTTTTGTTTTATACATATTGCTTATCGCCTATTTTGTATGTTATGTCATCTCTTTTCATAATACAAAAAATACACTTATGCTATACCTTGCTGGCATTGTAACGGTAAGCTTATTTATCTGCCTGGAGATAAAACAGATAACAGGTATAGCGATAACCATGTGTTGCGTATATATTCTTAGCATTGTATTCAGAGATATTAAGTTTTCTGAGAAATTAATCAATATCACAGGTGCTATTATCACCAGCTCTTTATTGTTCTGTTTCTCCAGATACAGCTATTATTATAAATCGCAACATTTTATTCAACTTAAAGAACTGGAACAAAAAAACCGTGAAATTGAGTTACTGAATATCGAAAAGAATGAAATTCTTGCTTTTGTTGCCCATGATTTAAGAAACCCACTGAATAATATTGAAGGAATTAGTGAATTGCTTATTGCAGAAAAGCAAAATACGGATTTGCTTGATTTAATACTGAAATCTACAGTACATGCTAAAAAAATTATCGATGATCTGCTTAAAGCTGAAAAAGCGGAACAGGATTTATTAATGGAACCTGTAAATCTGGTTGCTTTTTTTAAGGATGAAACCAAAAAGTGGCAGGTTAACAGCGGCAGGAAAATAATATTACAAGAAAGTACAGAAGATGTTTTTGTTAAGATAAATCCTTCTAAACTTCAACGTGTTACTGATAATCTGATCTATAATGGCTTAAAATTCTCAAAAAGAGATACTCCAATAGAAATAGCTTTAAGTCAGAATAATAAATATGTAAACATTGCTATAAAGGATTATGGAATTGGCATTCCAAAGCATTTACTGTCTCAATTATTTGATCAGTTTTCTAAAGCAGGTCGTACAGGATTAAATGGCGAACAGTCGACCGGACTGGGCTTACATATTTCCAGAAAAATAATTGAACAATATGGAGGGAAGCTAAATGTATCCAGTAAAGAAAATGTAGGATCTACTTTCGTTATTACCTTACCTATTCTTAAATAAGGAAACCAATTTATTGGTTTAGGTTCTTTTAATAAAAACGGGGCTGTATCAAAAATAAAAATGTTGTCATTTCGATGAGTACTAGGTAGAGGAATCTCTTTTCTGAGTACTTCTGAAAGAGACCCCTCGACTGCGCTCGGGATGACAAGATCTATTTTAATACAGCCCCTTTAGTTGCATTAAACAAAATCTGTTTAATTGCTGCTGTTAGCTGCTTCTGCTGCTAATTGTTTTCTTTTTTCTTTAATGTACTTGTTTTGTTCTGGTGTTAAAATCTTGTAGTAAGCATCTGTACGCTCCTTGTTGATTTTAGTCAATTCTGCTTTTTTATCATCATCTGATAAAGCAGTATTTGCCTTAACTTCTTTAGTTGCTGACTTTGCCTTGTCTACAATAACTTTAATTGCGTCTTTTTGCTCTGGTGTTGCTTTAATCTCATCTAAAAATTCTTGCGAATAATACTGAATTTTAGCTGGTTTAGCTTCCTGAGCGTTAATGGAAACCAGAAGAGATAGCGATAAAAACGCTGTCAAGAAAATCTTTTTCATTTCTTTCAAATTAATAAGTATATCAAATATATTTATTTATCGAATTATCAGCAAAAAAAAGTAAATATTTTACAAATATAATTTTAGTTTATTTTAAAAACTTACAGGAATTTAAATTTCAAAAAATAATCACCATATATTCTTTTGGATAATTGTAGGCAGCGGTTATGCGTATTGCTCTTTTAAAGAGGTGATATCTGGCAATAAGAAAGAACACCAAGAAATTAAATAATAAACAGCAGCAGATTTAAATATTAAACATTATTATTGTATCAATTTAAACCATTTATCATCAACAGAATGACACATCAAGAAATTCTAAAAAAGGTTGAATGGAAAGACCTTAAAAATCTGAGCATTAAAGAGATGCTTATTGAAAATAACCTAACTATTCCTTGGTTTGTCATCTCCTTAACTTTAGCTTATTTTGGTTATTATATTTTAGCTTTACCCTTTTCTGCTTTTTTCTTTCTAACCGCATTAAGACAAGTCCATAATGGTTTTCATAATTCTCTTGGAACAAATAGGTTTCTTACAAGTTTGTCTCTTTACATCAATAGTGTATTAATGTTAGTTTCTATCCATGCTGTAAAGTTTAACCATATAAGGCACCACAAGTATTGCCTTACAGAAGAAGACTATGAAGGAAAGTCAGCAAATATGACTTGGTATGGCGCTATTCTATACGGACCTATACACATGTTTTTAATACATAAAGTAACTTTGCAGTTGGGAAATAAATATTACAAACGAAATGTAATCCTAGAACTCATCTCAATTTTAGTTTTTTTAGCTCTCATTTTTCACTTCCAAATCCACTTTCTTATATACCATGTGATTGTAATGATTATCGGAGAGTTTTTAATGGCATTTTTCGCTGTTTGGACAGTACACCACGATACGCATGATAGTCCTGATTTCGCCAGAACTCAACGAACAGGTTGGAAAAACAAATTAACATTCAGTATGTTTTATCATTTGGAACATCACTTATTCCCTGCTGTCCCCACGATTAAACTTCCTGAATTAGCAAAACGAATAGATGAAGTACTACCTGAAATAGAGAAAAAAGAAACGTTTTAATAACATAGTCTAGTAAAGATTTTAATATCTACAATATGTATCATTCTTTCTCCGAAACTATACCAGAACACTAAATCCCATAAACCATTTATGGCGTTTTTCCTGAATGTTTCTCCTCTATCCATTTGGACATAAACTTTGTAGATGCAAATGCGTGGTGCATTAACATTCGCCCCATAAAATTATGTTTTCTGTGGTGTTCCAGATCGTTTAACAAAAAGATAACAGCTTTAACAAAATCAGCAGTCAGCTTTATAGAAAAGTTTTGCTCCAATATCCGGTATCCATTCTCTACAGATTGTTTCCATAACATTTGATCTGTATAAAGTTCTACGGCTTTTTCAGCAAATAAACTGGCATCGTCCTCTATAAAACCAGCCCATGGTAAACCTAAATCCATTGCTTCTGCTCCTATAGCGGTAGTTACATTAGGTGTTCCATAAAACATCGCATCTATCAATTTCCCTTTTAAACCTGCACCAAATCTTAGCGGAGCCAGACATACTCGGGAGGCCGACATTACGTCTGCCACACTATCTGCCCTGCCTTCTATATAAAAGCCTTCTTTTTTATTATCCAGAGTTAATACTTTTTGCGAAGGGTATGCTCCATAAACCTTTAAAATGGCTTTAGGTAAGCGCTTTCTTATCGCAGGCCAGATCTGTTCTTTAAGGTACAAAACAGCATTCCAATTAGGTTCATGCAAAAAATTACCTATACTGATAAACCCTGCCCGCTCATTAAAATCAGGTAATTGGATTTCATCAGATCGCTCTATTTGAAAAGGAAGATAAAACAACAACGAATCATCTATCTTAAAAACATCTTTAAGGATTTTCATTTCGTAGGCAGATATCACCAACGTCATATCGCAGCGATAAATACTGGCAATTTCCCGGAAAGCCATTTCAGTATCTAACAGATCCTCTTGCTTAAAAGAACGTTGTTGCTTAAAAGCAGCCTGTCTGGCATACCTTAACGTATGTAAATCTTCTGTATCCAGAATACGCAGAGCCTGAGGGCAGGCTTCGGCCACACGCCAACCAAACTGCTCTTCTACCATAAACCGGTCAAACATCACTATATCAGGGCGCAGATCTTTTACAAAATCATCAAAAGTGCTACTATTCAGTAAAATCTGGTATTTTTCAACGCCCAGACTTTCCAAATCTGACATAAAGGGACTCTCTGCCGCAGTAGAAACAAAGGTTACTTTCCAATGCTGCTTTAAAAATGTACCAATCAGGTACATCATCCTGGAACCTGCTGCTGATGAATTGGGTTCTGGCCATACCGAACCAATAATTAATATTTTAGGTAAATCGTTCAAAACAAATCAACTGTATTAAAAATCAATACAGAGTATATTAATAGGGTTTATTTAGAATTGCTTCTTTAATGATGGCGTCTTTAAGATCAAAATCTACGATATGGTTATCAGGAAGAATCTCTTCTTCTAAGGTAACTCTTTGTATTCCCTTACTAACGGCTACATGCTTTTTAGCTTTCTGCTTTATAGGATGTGTAAAATGTCCAGTAAGAGAAACACGATCCAGCTTTTCATAAACCATAGCTTCACGCTCATCTTTAACCATCAATTCTCTTGCTTCCGCTTTATAGTCTGGCTTCAGTTCTATAGTTTTCGTACTTTTCCCAATAAAAGGCTCTATAACAACCTCTTCCGGATAAACCTCCACTTCAGGAGCCTTTCCCGGATTCCTTTTTCTAGCCTTTTCCTGCTCCTTTTGGAAGTTTTGGTAAGCCTGATAAAGGAAATACCCTATAACCGCGATGATGTAAAACAGATTTTCCACTTCCGCAAATTAATAAATTAATTAGTTTTGGGAAAATTATTGGAAACAGACGGGATTTATTATAAATGCAGCTAAATAAGTTAGAAATAAAAGGTTTTAAAAGTTTTGGTGATAAGATAACCATTAATTTCAATGAAGGGGTTACGGCAATTGTTGGCCCTAATGGATGTGGTAAATCTAATGTTGTAGATGCTATAAGATGGGTTTTGGGCGAACAAAGCACCCGAACTTTAAGATCTGAGAAAATGGAAAACATTATTTTTAATGGTACCAAAACCAGAAAACCCGCCAACCTTGCAGAAGTATCTCTTACGTTTGACAATACCAGAAATGTATTACCTACAGAATTTTCTCAGGTTACCATTACCCGTAAGTTATACCGGACCGGCGAATCTGAATACCGCTTAAACGATGTTCAATGTCGCTTAAAAGACATTACAGACCTTTTTCTGGACACTGGGATAGGTTCCGACTCCTACTCTATTATTGAGCTTAAAATGATTGACGAAATCATTGCCAATAAAGAAGGTTCCAGACGAGCTCTGTTTGAAGAAGCTTCTGGTATTTCTAAATACAAACTGCGTAAAAAACAAACTTTTAATAAATTAAAAGATACGGAAGCTGATCTAAGTCGTGTAGAGGATTTACTTTTTGAAATAGAAAGAAACTTAAAGACACTGGAAAATCAGGCTAAAAAGGCAGAGAAATATTACCGTATTAAAGAACAGTACAAGAACCTGAGTATTATACTGGCCTCTTTCAAGATTATTGGTTTCAGAGATTCACTGGAAAGCCTCGAAGGTCAGGAAAAGGAACTTGCTGAGTTAAAAACCAATGTTAATACGCAGACAGATAAACTGGATGCCGATATACAGAAACATAAATTCAGCAACCTTACCAAGGAAAAAAACCTATCTGTACAACAAAAAGCTACAAATGAGTTTATTTCTAAAATAAGAGCTTACGAGAGTGATAAGAAAATCAAAAATGAACAATTAAGGTTTTTACAAGATAAAGAACAGAAGCTGACCGAAGAGCTGGAGAAAGACAAAAATCAGCTAAACCACGTTTTCTATAATATAAAAAGACTGAATGAAGATCGTTTACAGGAAGAACAATCTTTGCAGAGCGTAAGCTCTAACTTAAATGCTTTTAAAGAAGAGGTGGAAGAATTAAGGGTTCAGCAACAATCTTCAAAACTAAGTTTAGATCAGACACAAAAAGAAGCATCCAATCTGCAAAATAAGTTGTATCAGACCGATAAAGACATCGAAATACTAAAAATACAACGTGATGCACTGGAACAGGAAAGTATACGCAATATAGAAGATACAGCCTCTAAAGAAACTCAACTTTCTGAATTTAACAAAGTGGTTGCCGAATTGGAACAAAAACTGGAGAGCAAGCAACATCAATTTAACCATTTGCAAAAAATGGAAGATGAAATGAAAGAACAGCTGCTTGCCCAGGAAGAAAGCCTGGCAGAGGATAAAGACCATCTTAATAATTTAAGCAGACGTTTAGATGCCCGCCAGAATGAGTATAACCTCACCAAAAGCATGGTAGATAATCTGGAGGGTTTTCCAGAGTCTATCCGTTTCCTTAAAAAAAGTACGCAATGGGCTAAAAAAGCGCCCCTGCTTTCCGATATTTTATTCTGTAGAGAAGATTTCAGGGTTCCTATAGAAAACTTTCTGGAACCTTTAATGAATCATTATGTGGTAGAAACTTACGATGATGCCATTGAAGCGATCAAATTATTGAGCGATTCTTCTCGCGGAAAGGCAAACTTTTTTATCCTGAACAATATAGCTGAAAAAGAGTCGGCAAGTATTCCAACACCTGATGGTGCAGTTTCTGTATTAACAGTTACAGAAACCGATAAAAAATACCGAAATCTTTTCAACCACTTACTGCATAATGTTTTTCTGGTTAATGATGACAGCGATAAAGACCTTAACAATGAAAACTTGCCTGCAGATGTAGTTTTAATAGGTAAATCCGGTAAGTTTAGTAAAACCAGACATACCCTGTCCGGCGGTTCCGTTGGTTTATTTGAAGGAAAAAGAATTGGACGCGCAAAAAACCTTGAAAACCTGAGTAAGGAAATCAAGGATCTTGATAGTCAAATCAAGAAACTTAAAGCCGGTATTGACGAGAATACCATTAAAATAGCTTCTTTAAAAGCCGCAACCAAAGCACAGGAAATTGCCCTGTTAACGACAGAGATTAATCTTTTGCAAAACGAACTTATTTCTGTAAAAACAAAACAAGAGCAGTACCAGTCTTTCATCTCCAATAGTCAGAACCGGAAACAGGATATTGAAACCAAATTGCAGCATATTGCTACAGAACTACTAAAACTGGAGCCTTTAATTGCAGAGATTAACACGCAAAAGCAAACCATATCTGACAAGTTGATTGAACAGCAAGCTGCTTTTAACGAGCTAAGCGAGGTATTAACTATGCGTTCTTCTGCATTTAATGCAGAAAATATCAAGTTCCATCAGCAACAAAATAAAGTAAGCAGTATTGATAAAGATCTTGAATACAGAGATTCACTGAAAGAAAATCTGGAAACACGAATCAATGCGAACAGTACTGAGCTGGAAAAAACAAAGGCTACGATTAAAGAAACCCTGCAGCATGTAGACCATAACGATGAAGACCTGATAGCGATGTATACGCAGAAAGAGGAAATGGAAAAAGCGCTTCAGGAGGCAGAAAAAGAATATTACGCTGCCCGGGGATTAGTAAACGACCTGGAGATTGAACTTACTGAGCTTAGACGGAAAAAAGAAAACGTAGATACCCTGACAACGGAAATAAAAGACAAGAAAAACAACCTTCGTATAGAGCTCAATTCTCTTAAAGAACGTCTTTCTGTGGAGTTTAATCTGGATATTGAAGATCTTTTAGATAATGAAATACCAGAAGATGCCTCTGAAGACGACGCTAAAGAAAAAGTAGACCGTTTGAAAAAACAGTTAGATGATTTTGGAGCTATCAATTCCATGGCAATGGATGCTTACAAAGAGATGGAAGAACGCTATACTTTTATTCAGGTACAGAAAAAGGATCTTGTAGAAGCAAAAGAATCTTTGTTACAAACCATCAAAGAGATAGACGATACTGCAAAGGATAAATTTATGGCTGCATTTACGGCAGTTAGAGAAAACTTTATGAGGGTATTCAGATCGCTGTTTAACGAGGAAGACAGTTGCGATCTTATCCTTAGTAATCCGGACAGTCCTCTAGACTCTGACATAGATATTATTGCGCGACCAAAAGGGAAACGCCCTTTATCTATCAATCAGCTTTCTGGTGGCGAAAAGACATTAACAGCTACGGCACTCCTGTTTTCGCTATACCTTCTAAAACCTGCTCCTTTCTGTATTTTTGATGAAGTTGATGCACCTTTAGATGATACTAATATTGATAAATTCAATAACATCATCAGAAAATTCTCCAACGAATCACAGTTTATTGTGGTATCGCATAATAAGCGTACCATTGCAAGTACAGATATTATTTATGGTGTAACTATGGTAGAACAAGGTGTTTCCCGAGTAGTTGCCGTAGATTTAAGAGAAGTAGCTGCTTAGTAAGCTATTTCTCTTAGATTTTTAAAAACTCAACATGCGTTATTCTAAAAGTAGTTCATCGTTCCTACCCTAAATAAACCACGTCACCCTGAGGCTCTCGAAGGGTCTGTTTGTTAATTGGCAATACCATTAACACTTACTGCGATAAGATCCTGATAATAAGATCACTTCGTTCCTCGCAATGACGATTTGTTTTATAGTCCATTGTCCATAGTCCATAGTCGATAGACCATAGTTTATCATTCATAGTTTATAAACATTCATCATTCTATAGTTCGTAGTTATAACAGCTCATCATTCAGAAGTTCATCTCGTTCCTACCTTAAATAAACAACGTCACCCTGAGGCTCTCGAAGGGCCTGTTTGTTGATTAACAATAACTATATTAGTTTGAGTATTATTCTTTTCTTCCGCTCATGGCTTTCCGTCTTCATAGCCAGACAGGCCTAGTTCATTTTTCCTTGATGAAAAACGAACCAAAAAAATCAAGGCTTATAACCTTTGTTGCTTCACCTATACCAATCTTTTGACAGCTGCAATCTGCACACGTGGGTTTGTTAATTGGTTTATGATTGGTTATGCACCACGTCAGATTGCATTGTTGGTGCCGTATTATATGTTAGTAAATGAAGATTGCTATGGTTACGCTGCCAAATCTTATCAGGCCGGAAGGGCGTTCTTAGCAATGGCTTTGCTTGTTTATTGTCCATTGTCAATAGACCATAGTTCATAGTTCATCATTAACTAGTTATAATCGTTCATTGTTTTAAACCTTCATCATTCTATAGTTCATAGTTATAACAGTTCATCATTCAGAAGTTCATCGTTTTAAACCTTCATCATTCCCTCCTACACTTACGCCTCTCCTTCATTTTTCCTTCACTTTGCTTAGACTGTTCCTTACCATCTCCGTTACTTCTCCTACGATTTTCCTACGTTTGGCTTACGATTCTCTTACGTTTTTCCTACGCCGGTCTTACGTTTCTCTTACGTCGCTCTTACGTGGAGTAAAATAAATGCAGGAAAAGTGTAAGAAAACAGCAGAATCTGTTCAGGTGTTGGTTATAAGCAATTCTGGTAATCTCTTCTAAAATGGGTATATAAAGGGTAGAAACACACATAAGACCATAACATGCCCTCTCTTTTATAATCTTACGCTTTTGATATTTATATAAGAATTTAGCTGTATTTCCTATTTAGAATCAGAAATGTAGAGGCTAACAATACACCACTTAAAGCCATTCCCATACCTACCAGCAAGGGTGAATTGTAGGCAAAACCATAAACCAATGGTAAGCCGCCAAAATAAGCCCCAAATGTATTTCCTATATTGAAACTAGCCTGACCTGCGGCTGCAGCCAGAGTCTCGGACCCTTTAGCTGTTCCTATTAGCATCATCTGTAGAGGCGAACCTGCCATAAATGAAACTATACCGGTAACAAAAGACATCAGGTATGCCATAAAAGTAATATGGGTAGTAAAATAGACAATAAGCAAACAGGTAGCCATTAAGGAAAAACACACAATTGTGGCCTTATTAGCACCTATTGTATCGGATAACTTTCCTCCAATCAAGTTCCCAAAAAACATTCCCAAACCTACTAGTATCATTATTAAAGGAACTTTTGCTGGTTCCAGGTGAGCTATATTTGTCATTAACGGCGCTATATAGCTTAACCAGGAAAAAAGTCCGCCTGTACCTATAGAAATAATAGCTACCAATAGCCAGGCTTTCCAGGTTTTAAAAAATTGGAGCTGATCTGTTAATGAACCTTTAGCATCGTTCTGAATATTTGGAAGCCATATTTTTACAGCAATCATAGTGGCTAAACCAAACAGAGCTATTACTGCATAAGAAATGCGCCACGAGTAATGATGACCTACAAAAGTCCCTAAAGGCACTCCCGCTAAATTGGCAATAGTCATTCCCGTAAACATAATACTGATAGCTTGTGCTTCTTTCCCTCTTTCGGCTATTTTTGCAGCTACAACAGACCCTACACCAAAGAAAGCGCCATGGGGTAAGCCTGACAAAAAGCGAAATAACAATAATGAATTCTGCTCTGGGGCAAATGCAAACAAGCCATTAAATAGGGTAAATAATAGCATTAACACAATCAGTACTTTTTTAGAGGGATACTTTGCTGATGCCATTACCAAAACCGGAGCTCCCACAACTACTCCTAAAGCATAGATAGCGATAAGATGACCTGCCGTGGGTATATCTATCTGCAAATCTTTGGCAATATCCGGGAGAATCCCCATCATCGTAAACTCGGTCATCCCAATTGCAAAAGAGCCAAAGGCCAATGATAATAGACTTTTCTTCAACATGTAAAAAGCAGCTAAAAATTTTGAAGGCACAAAGATACGTTTTTACAAGGCTAAGGATGTTAAGTTAAATTAAATGATACAATGTGATATTTTCATGACAGTGGGATTAAAACTCAATAAAATATCAAAAACGGCTACCGCCCTATTCTATGCTAAAGCTATTTTAAAACAACTTATTTTATTGAAACTTCAGTATTAAATATATTTCTATCTGTAGATTTGGCCCCCATATTCTAATCCAATAAACAAAAACAACTGTTTAACCTTACTTCGATATTTGATTTCTAAATGTTAAATTGTGCCATGATCAAGAAATCTATCCTATACATCATGGCCGCAATGTTCTTTTGTCAAGCGGGATATGCACAAAAGAAAGCGAAAAAACAAAGGCAGGAAAGTAACGATGCTCCATATAGCGAACTTGTTTATGGAGATCACACCTATATTCCACAAATAAAAAGTGTGGAGTTATACAATAGCGAAAAAGTTCAGTCCTTCCCTATCATGTATTTAGGTTCTACTGAAAAAATACAACTTAAGTTTGATGATTTACGCAGTGGAAACAGGAATATCTACTATACTTTGGTGCATTGTGACGCCTTATGGAATCCTACCTCCCTAAGCCCTATTGAGTATCTGGTTAGTTTTAGCGAGGATCGTATCAACGATTATAAATTATCTTTTAATACTTACCAAAATTACACGCATTACAATCTAACGATACCCAACGATATGGTACAGCCAAAACTTTCGGGAAATTACCTCTTAAAGATATATGAAGATGGTGATCAAAACCGTTTGCTGCTTACCAAACGTTTTTATGTGGTGAGTCCTAAAGTAAAAATTGAACCACAGATTGTACAATCTAACGTGATACCTGAAAGGAATAAAAGACAGAAAATCAATTTCAATATTAACCATACGGGATTAAATATTCAAAATCCGTATCAGGAGATCAGAACAATTATTTTACAGAACGAACGCTACGATTTACAAAAGATAACAGATAAACCTGTTTTTGTGAGGAACAATATGTTGATCTATAACGACATTAAAACGAATGATTTTAATGGAGGTAACGAATTCAGGCGTTTTGATACAAGGAGTATGCGTTTTAAGTCGCAAACCACGGCTAATTTATATCAGGATTCGCTATATAGCATCCTTCTTTATGCCGATCCTAACTGGAACACCTCTAAATATACTTCTCAGTTTGATGAAAATGGTAATTTCTATATCATTAACCAGGATGGTAGTCAGCCGGATTATGATGGAGATTATGCCTGGGTTTATTTCACGTTATTATCTGCGCCTCCGTCAGAAAACGGTTTTGCTTATATTGTGGGGAAATTTAATAATTACCAAAAGGACGAGGAATCGAGAATGATTTATGACCCGGTTAAAAAACAGTTTCATAAAAAAATGCTGTTAAAACAGAGTGTTACAGACTATCATTACACCTGGGCCGATAAGGACGGAAAATTACTGGACGATAATGCTTTTGATGGTAGCTTTTATGAAACGGAGAACAATTATCAGTTATTGGTGTATTATAAGCAACCGGGATCCCGTTACGAAGAGCTGGTGGCTTTTTCGCAGATTAACACAAACAACTTGATGGGAAAAAATTAGTATGGCAAATCAAAAAAAAGCAAAGGAATCTTTAGTAATGATGAGTGAACTGGTATTACCCAATGATACCAATATGTTACACAATTTAATGGGAGGCAGATTGTTGCACTGGATGGATATTGCTGCGGGTATCTCGGCACAACGCCATTGCAATCATATTGCTGTTACTGCATCTGTAGACAATGTTTCTTTCAGAAATCCGGTTAAATTGGGTGATGTAATTACTATACAGGCTAAGGTAACGCGCTCTTTTAATACTTCTATGGAAGTAAGGTTAACGGTATATGCAGAAAATATTCCCTCGGGCAGCAAGGTTAAATCCAATGAAGCTTTTTACACCTTTGTAGCTTTAGACCAGGACGGTAATAAAACGCAGGTTCCTGAACTGATTGCCGAAACGGAAGAAGAGAAACAGCTTTTCGAATCAGCATTACAAAGACGCGAACTGCGATTGGTGCTGGCGGGTAAAATGAGTCCAAAAGAGGCCTCTTCTATTAAATCTATATTTTCGTGAATTAATTGAATGATGAATTTTAAAAAACTGATTAAGGAAAATACAGGCTTTATAATTTCTCTGGTAGTTATGGGCTTTATTTTATTTAATCCTCCGGTAAGGGCTTTTTTTACCCGACAAATTTTAAAGACAGGTTTATTCTCTCCTAAAATATCGGATAATGCCGAAGAACTAAAACAGGATTTATTACTGAAAGATATAAATGGTAAGCTCATCAGCTTAAAAGAGCTTGAAGGAAAAGTAGTTTTTATTAACTTCTGGGCTACATGGTGCCCGCCTTGTATTGCAGAAATGCCATCTATCCAAAAGCTTTATGATGAAACACAAGGTTTAAATGTTGTTTTTGCCATGGTTGATGTAGATAATGATCCGGATAAAGCATTAAAGTTTTTAGAAAAAGGTAATTTTACGCTTCCTCTATATCATCCTTCTTCTTCTATTAGCGATCAATTATTTGAGGGTAGCTTACCTACCACTATTGTGCTGAACAAAAAGGGACAAATTGTGTTAAAACAGCAGGGAATGTCTGATTATGCGGACAAGAAATTTATTGACAAGATTAAAAGTCTGGTTACGGAATAACAAAACATGAAACTACCTATTTTTATTACCGGTATTGGGACTGGTATTGGAAAAACGATTACTTCGGCTATTTTAACTGAAAAACTGCAGGCTGATTATTGGAAGCCTATACAATCTGGTGATCTGGATGATTCTGATACCTTGAATGTACAAAAGCTAATTTCTAATGGAAAAACCCAATTCCACAGAGAAAGCTATCGGTTAACCCAACCTTTTTCTCCTCATAAATCGGCTAAACTGGATAATGTTTCTATTGAGCTGGAACAAATACTAAAACCTAATACGGAGAATTTGTTATTGATTGAGGGGGCTGGCGGACTTATGGTGCCTCTTAACGAGAAACAGCTGATAATAGATCTTATTGCTCATTTAAAGGCCGAGGTGGTACTGGTTTCTCAGAACTATTTAGGTTCTATTAACCATACTTTATTAAGTATAGAATTGTTAAATAACAGGAACATCCCTATTAAAGGAATTGTTTTTAATGGTAAGGATGATTCTAATGAGAAATTTATTCTTCGCTATTCTGGTTTAAAAAGCCTGGGAAATATTCCCCAATTACCTGTTGTTGATGCTGATAGTATTAAAAAGGCTGGTGAGTCAATTATTTGGGATAGTTAAGGTTTACCTTATCTTACTAGAGTTCTATGTATGAGTATATCTGAGATTCTATCTGCTATTTCTCACCGTCCGTGGCCTATTCCGAGCGGAAAGTGGGTATATTATCAGGAATGGAACCAAACTATTTTTTTGCATTGGGAGGTGAAGTATGATGCTTTAAGAAAACTGGTTGCTCCTGAGATGGAATTAGATAGTTTTGAGGGGAAATACTATATTTCTGTGGTTCCTTTCAGCATGCAGTATATCAGGCCACGTAGTTTACCTGCTGTGGGGTTTATATCCAACTTTCACGAAATAAACGTCAGAACTTATGTTTTGAAGGATAATAAACCGGGTGTTTTATTCCTGAATATTGAGGCAGAGAAATGGATTTCGACTTTTATCGCTAAACAACTTTCGGGACTCCCCTACGAAAAAGCAAGCATTAATAGAAATAAGGGTAATTATAATTCCAATAATTTAAATAAAGGTTTTTACCTGCATATTGATTTTGAAATTAAAAACCAACTTACAAGTAAATCGGATTTGGATAAATGGTTAACGGAACGCTATTGTCTTTATCTAAAAAAAGATAATAGATTGTTTAGGTACGAGATTCACCATCAGGAATGGGAACTGAACGAAATCTCTATTGATAATTTAAAACTAAACTATAAATTGGGCGAGGTTCATCTAAATGAATCTCTTCCTTATATCGCTCATTATTCTAAAGGGGTGCAGGTATTGGCATGGGAAAGGGAGGTGATTTTTTAGATTGATTTCATTTGCTGGTATTGTTAATGATGCTTATAGTTGATTGATGTTATAATTAGCACTTTTAGCATAGGCATGCTACGTTAATGATAGTCTGTGATAATTCTTTTCTTTTTTCAAAAAGAAACAAAAAGTATTTTCAATCCACCTGGTGCCTTTACCCTCTTGCCCTTTGCTCTTCAAAAAACTATTAGCGCTTATTTTTATTCGCAAGTACTGATCTGAACGCTTATGCAAACCCGGACATAAAACCACTTACGTTATAGGCTTGGCAGTAGTGTATTGATTGTTTAAGGTACAGTTTTTTGATTTATCCGGCACCTGGGATTGAAGGCGTTCTTAGGTAATTATTGTGCTTTTATTAATAGGATGTCTTGTATGATGGAGTATGAAGACAAAGAAGTTAAAGCGTTTTATCCTATTCTGCAAAAACATTGTAAAAATGATTGCACATCATATCAACTGGCACAGCCGAGCCTCTAATGAAATGGTTTCTTTGCCCATTATCTTCTTAAACGCTAATATATCACTGAGGCAAAGAAAAGACAGCGATCACATTTTTGTGCTGAGCGCAGGGAAATACCTAAGCCATCAAAAGAAAAAAGTTTTTTGGTTTACTTTTTTAAAAAAAGTAAAAATATACCAGCGTTATTAATAAAGCAGATTGCCTATCCTAAATTTTATAAATAGTGCTTTTAGCATAGGCATGCTACATTAATGATAGTCTGTGATAGTTCTTTTCTTTTTTCAAAAAG
>NZ_JBHUDG010000008.1:0-668 GCF_042678145.1 Pseudopedobacter beijingensis
CATCCACTTTCTCGTTTGCCCATTTCAAGGCATCGGCAAGGTCGGCGGATTTATCCCATGAGGAGCCATCGCCTGCTGCCCCTTCCTTGACATAAAGAATATTATCTGAAGAGGGCCGGATCAACAAAACGGTATTGCCACTCTGGTATTCGTAAGCCCCCATATCCACTTGGTTATTACGGATACGGGAATTCCCAGCCAGATCTTTATTGACGGCAACCCTATCGTTGTCTCCTTTATCTATAGCAGGACTCCCATTTGCTAAACTATAATCTCCATTTGCAACATCGGTAAACAAAGGATTGGAATCTATATTATCACCGCCATCGTTACCAAAACTGCTATTCCAAGAAGTACTACTACCACCGCCCTGCACCAAGCTGTGGTAAAACTCTGGNACAAAATTAGACATACCACCACCGACTACAGCCGTATTACCACTAAGCGTTACATTCGTCAATACAGGGGAAGAACCAGAATTATACATACCTCCGCCATAACTGGCCGTATTACCATTAAGCGTTACATTCGTCAATACAGGGGAAGAACCAGAATTATACATACCTCCGCCATTAGTATTCGCGGTATTATTACTGACCACAACATCCGTCAATACAGGGGAAGACTGGTCCCAGTTATACATACCACCACCATTAGTGGTCGCTTCA
>NZ_JBHUDG010000009.1:0-20793 GCF_042678145.1 Pseudopedobacter beijingensis
TATTGAATAGGGACGTGGTAAATGTGTATCGTGGGTGATTGTAAGGGTCTCGCCATTGGCACAATTGATCATTGTGGTGGTGATGTCTCCATTTTTATAGTTGATTTTGGAATTGGCATGACCGGGCGACTGCTTGTTGACATAGTCTGCCAGACCACGGGCTTTGGACGAGAATGATACCAGGTTGGTTAACCTGTTTCCTCGGTTAATGTCTGCATAGTTCATTAAAGGGCCTAAACCGTGGGTTGGGTACAGGTCTCCGTCTACATCTATATTGTACTGGGTTCTCCATTGGGCTTCACCGATAGATTTGTCGGGGCCAAATTCTACACCGTGACCGTAAAAATGTTTGCCATCATTAAAAAGTACTTCCCGCAGATCATGCTGGTAACCACCTTCCAGGTGCACCAATTCGCCAAATAAGCCCTGACGCACCATATTTAGCATGGCCATTACATCTCTTCTGTAGCAAACATTCTCCAGGGTCATGTATTGCATGCCTGTGGCTTCTGAGATGTTGACGATATCCCAATGGTCCTGAACGGTTAACCCTGCAATAACCTCGCAACCTACATGCTTTTTGGCTTTCATGCTGTCTACGGCCTGATCTCTATGAAATTCCCAGGGGGTGGATATGATGACTGCATCAAGATCTTTTAACTCTAAAAGCTTTTTATAGGCATCGGGACCTCCGGTAAATTCTTTCGGTAATTTCTTTTTAGCTTTTACAAATTGTTCGCGACACAATTTTAAAGAGCTTTCCCTAATATCGCATATAGCTACTATTTCTACATCGTCTCTTAATAGACCTTCATTTATATGGTTTCTACCGCGTAAACCTACTCCAATGTATCCTAACTTCACCACTGCTTTATCTTTGGCAAACAGCATCCCATTTGGCAGGATAGTTAGTCCGGCCAAACCAACAGCAGAGTTTCTTACAAAGTTTCTACGATTCATAAGCTTATAAATTAGTTTCTGAATTAAAATTAATATTTATGTATTGTTATTATTTTTTAATGTATGTTCAAACGTTTGATTAACATCTTCTTAGTGGATTGTAATCACATGATTCAGTTTATTATAACCGGTAGTTGGTTCCCAAACATCCTGATTTGCTAACCTGATAGCGTACTCCGGACGATTGCTAATACTTTCTGAGCCATCGGGTAAAAAAAGTAATAACTCGTACTTACCTGCTGGAATGTCTGAGGTTATTTTTATACTTTCTTCTACTTTTAAATTGCCAGAGAACCATTTTCTGACATCGGAAACCATATCTAATACCTTCATATCTCCTGTTAATTGATTTCTTAAAATCAATTTTGCCGGACGTTTATTATAGGGCGATGCATAGCCTTTATTAATCATGTTAAGCGTAAAGTTCAATGACGTTCCTCTTACTACATTATCTGGAATAACAGCATCTTTAAGTACAAACCTATAACCCAAATTTCTTTTGATATTATCCATACACCCTCCGGTTTGCCAATCATTATTTACTTCGTTGTTATAATGTGCATTCAGGTAACTGTAATGCATCAGGGCAAATTCTTCCTGTGCTTTTCCTGCTGGTTCGCAGTCGTTTGCCGGACTATAGTCATTAGAACAGGTTTCGCCTCCGGCTACAACGTATTTACCGTCCTGTTTTACATAATCTCTTAAAGTATTAACTACACCCATATTTGAAGTGCGGGGAGTACTGCTGTTTCCGTAATCTTCATAAGTACCATAATCACTGGAGCTTGCTAAAAAACAGTCGTTATGGAAACCGATACGAGCAATATCACTCTCATTAAATGCACTTTGTTCTGCCATTGGTGCAACAGTAATAGGGGTATCTTTCCCATACAGAAAACGTTGTTTAAGTTGCGGATATCTAACCTGTACCATTCTACTTTTAGGTACGGCATCTAACATGGCTTGTAAAACCTCGTTCCTATCCATCCAGTTTTGATCTAATAACTTCTCGTCCTGATTTCCATTGGACGACGCATCGCCAAAATAATCAGAATAATACTGCTCGCCCCAGGTACCTATAAACCCAAGTTGTACCGCAGCAATAACATCTACATTACTTTGTAATACTGGTTTTAACTGAGAAATATGATTCAGTATGATGTTTTTAGGTGCATCGCCATAAGGCGGACAAATAAATCCTTCGGGGCAATTCCCTGCTGTTTGATTAACGGTGTATACAAATCTGGGGATAAGTTTTACTCCTGCTGTACGGGCTGCATCAAAATCACTTTGTACATGTGTTAAAAAAGAAGCTCCAATGGCAGCGTTTGTCAGACCATCCAGAATATAATATCTAAAGACCAAGGTACTATACACTTTATAATTTGCATTGGATATAGATTGTAATGACCTATAACCTTTAAGCTCATTGGCGTCTAAAACGGTAAAGTTACTGGCGTAAGTTTCGGAGTACCTGTAAAAGCCTCTTTCTGGATTGGGAAAATCCTCATTACTTTCTACATAGGTAACTTTTATCTTTTCGACCTGAACAAGTTCTGATTCTTTTGATTTACAAGCCATGGCCAATGTACCAAAAGCCAAGACCGTGTATAAAAATATCTTATTTAATTTCATGATGTTTTTGCTATAGTTTGAAAAATATTTTCTTTTTGAAGAGCCAATAACACAGGTACCATTCCAATACCCAAACAGCCAGAGCTGAAACCAGGGCTGCTATTTTAACGGGAATATTAAACCACAGCAGCAACAATTCGCCCGTAAAAATATTGACGATACCATTAAGCCACTGCATTCCAACAGTTTCGAAAAACAGGTAAATAAAAATGGCATTCATTCCCATTACTGTTAATATCCACACGTATCTCTGCTGTTTTCGGATATCTATCAGCCAGTACATTGCAGCAAGAATAATAATTACCCACCCTCCGGAAGCCAGCGTAAACGAGCTGGTACTTATTCTTTTGATAATGGGGGTTATTTCTGACAAATCCAATGCATAGCCAACAAGCAGCAATATCAATCCGTATGCCACCAGCGTTTTTATTTTTGTTGAACCCGATCTGGATTGGTCTATCAATAACCTGCCGGCTAATACTCCCCAGATAGTATGTGCGGCAGTTGGAATGATATTGATAGCTACCCAACCATCAGAATTTATTTTCCCCATTAAAACAGTGTCCATATAGGCTCCAAAATTTCTGTATTCTTCAAAAGGGCTATCAAAATTGGGTATGTGCGTGTAACGGTACAACAATTCTGTTAACAGCAATAAAGCAAATGAAAACGATACCTGCCAGATTCCTGATTTATTAATAATAAGATAGGCTATAAGTGTTGTAAAGGCTAACTGGGTTAACACATTCCAAAGCTCCCAAACTGGTTTACCTGCGTATACGCAATGTAAGCCTACACCACAGATAAATAATTTTAAACTTCTGGTAAAAATGTGCTTAAAATTATGTGCCCAACTTTCTCCTTTTTCTCGTTTGCGGGAATATGAAATATACAGGGCAGACCCTGCCATAAACATAAACGCCGGCTGCACCAAATCCCAAAACCTGAGGCCATGCCATGGATGATGAAAAAACTGCTCCACCAAAGTAGAGAATGGAGCAGTCATATTCAGGTCTTTTAATGCCACGTACAACAAACAGCTTTCTGCACAAAGCAGTATCATAATGGCGCCACGCATGGCGTCTAAGGACAATAAACGCCCATTAGACTGTGTTTTTACAGTACTTTCGTTCATAAGCTATTTCGGTTGAATGAGTTTCTTAATTAAAAGATATTCTGTGTTTTCGTGAATTTATTCGTCCATATCCAGGAAGAAAGCAGAAGCATTTTCGTCCGGAGCAAATCCTATGGTTTGTGACCAGTCGTTTTTAGTCACCATGATGCCAAACTTGGCACCGGTACCCGTAAGCCATTTAAGTTTAGTACGCACCAGTTTCATTTCAAATTTCAGGATATTTCCATCCTGAACTATGGTTCCAACCTGATAAAAGTCTGATATAGACTGCTGATCAAAGGAGAAACTAGTTTGCTCCCCTTTATGGTAAAATACATCTAAACCTTCTGTTAGCAAAGCTCCTTCTAAAAGCACATCAAAACCACCATCAGGAAAACCACCAAGTAAACCTGTTGAGGTATTGTTATCTGAGTCTATATAGAAGTCAAAAATATCTCCATTAGATTTTTTACTTTCCAGTTCCATATAGATATAGATGTTATTGCCATCGTAATCAAATTTTGCTTTTTTAACTACACCACCGCCCGGTCCTGAGGTAATTACATTATTGGTAATATTATCCCAATCGGCCAAACTGTTGTCTCCAATTTTAATGGGCGAGCTTTTGGCTATCCTGATAACGGCTGATGATTCTGCTGCTTGCCCGTTAACTTTTGCATATAATGTGGCTACATACTTACCTTTTCCGGGGTATGTATGGGTAGGGTTGGCTTCATTGGATGTTTGTCCATCTCCAAAATCCCAGCGATAATCGGTGACACTTTCGGTTACCAGATTAAATTTCACATCGTTGCCTTCTACATCCAAATCGTATAATAAATCTATTAAACGAGTGGTTTCATTTTTTTTGCAGGCATTGGATAATAAACTCAATACCGCCAGTAAAAAAATACTGCTGATTCTTTTTATATTCTTCATACCAAATATTTTTAGTATTGATTATTAATCGTTCTGTTTTGCTTCGCCATTGCTTAATATTTCATCAATTGGCAAATAATAAATTATTCTTGGATTGGTGTAATTAACCGTTAGGTTGGCATAACCTGTTGGTTTTTTAGACAAATCCACATCTGTTTCTTTTAGGCCCGGAATGTGGTAACCCCAGTAGGTTCTGTCCATAGTACGTTTGTTTCTATAAACATCAAAAGCCCGGTGCCCTTCAAAAGCCATTTCTATTCTTTTTTCTTCTAACACTACATCTAAAGCTGTTTTTCCTGATGGCAATACTTCATTGTACAGTTCATTTTCTAAACCTCTGTTTTCGCGAATTTTATCTACATCGTTTAAGGCTTCTTTTGTATGGGTTAACTTGGCTTGTGCCTCTGCCCTGTTCAGGTACATTTCTGCCAGCCTGAACATAATTGGAGAACTTAAGTTTGGAGAACCGTCCTGAAAGGAGAACTTAGTAATGTAATAAACTTCTATTCCATTTTTTTTCTGAACGTTAGCGTTATCGTCTAGTGCGGGTACTATGTACGACCATCTTACGTCTTGTGGGTGTTGCGACATCAGCTCTCTTAATGATGAGGATGCAAATTCTTCGCCCCATCCTGAGTTACCGTCTGAATAAATCATGGAGGCTATGGAACCAAATTTACCATAGTCTTCTTTATCTGTAAATGCTACACAGAAAATGGTTTCGGAACCACTTGTTGCATTTGCAAATAGTTTAGGATAGGAGTCTTTGGTTTCTAATGAGAAACGCCCTGAGTTAATTACTTTGTTTGCGTAATCTATGGCATCTTCATTTTCATCTTTATATAAATGAACTCTGGAAAGTAGAGCCCAGGCTGCTTCTTTTGAGGCATATTGTACACCTCTGGGCTGGGTCATTAAGTCTGCTGCTGTTTTAGCGTCTGCAATTACCGCATCGTAAACTTCTTTTACGGTAGCTCTTTTTTTCTTACCGGGCTCTGAGGTGGACTGACGGATAATAACACCTAAACCGTTTGGATCTACGGTGTACGGTTTTCCAAAAAATCTTACCAGGTTAAAATGACAGAATGCTCTTAAGAAATAACATTCGCCTAATAATTGCTGGGTTTCTGCGTCCATATCTCCCTTTTTTTCTACGGCTTCTATAACGGTATTTACACCGGTAATAATTTTATAGGACACATACCAGAAATAGCGGGTGTTTGCCTGTGTGGGCGAATGACTTAAACTAAAGCTATAGAATAACGGGTCTTCTGTTATTTGTCCGCAAACAATATCGTCGCTGGCAAAATCAGACAATTGAAAAAATTGTCTCAGGTACATATTATTCTGATCGTCGTTCCCATTAAACGTCACATGATCTTTAAATAAAGCATAAGCTCCATTCAATGCATTTTTTAAACCTGCCTTGGTACTTACCAGAGATTCTCCTGTTATGGCGTCACTGGGTGACACAGAAAGCTTCTGACATGCATTCATACTTAGTAGTACTAAGCTTAAGGCACCAATAATTAACTTTGTTTTCATGTTAAATATCTCTTTATTATCTGCTGGCAGATAAGGTTAAAATCTAAAGTCTATCGTAAACAAGTACTGTCTGTTATTTGGATATTTAAAATCCGACACTCCCGGTGTTGCATAACTTTGCGGTGTAATAGTTGTTTGCGGGTCTTGCCCAAGGAAGTTTGTAAATGTGTACACATTATCTGCTGTTAAGCCCAGGGTTATACCATCAAACTTCATTTTGTTTACAAATGATTTTGGCAAAGCATAAGTCAGTGCAATGTTACGTATGGTAAAATATCCTCCATCTCTAAGGTAACGGGTTGATGTTTCTGTGGAGTTAGCCGAGTTTTGTGGGCTAGGCTCTGTGGCTATATCTCCAGGTTGCGACCATACTTTAGAATCTTTAGGCATTTTTAGCTGATTGTAGTAAGGCTCGTGTCCGTCGTTCATCATAAAACGAAGATTATTGCTAAACACTTTATTACCATAACTAAAATAAGTGCTTACTCTTAAACCAAAATCTTTGTATTTAAAGCTGTTATTAAAACCGCCCTGATATTTTGGCAAAGCAGAACCTACTTCCTGCATAGTAGCGTCAGAGTAATTGTCTGTTTTCTCGCTGGCTACTACTTTTCCATTTTCATCGCTAATTAGTTTTTCCCACAATGGAGCTCCCGTTTGCGGATCAACGCCTACCCATTTTGGCATGTAAAACTCATATAAGTTTCCCCCGTTTCTGTAAATCTGTGAAATACTCCATGATCCGGTTTTAACAAAATCATCAGGTACCCCTTCCAATTTATTATTGTTGAAGTTGATGGTAAAATCAGTATTCCAGATAAAGTTTTTATTCTGAATGTTGGTGGTATTTAAGGTAATCTCGGCTCCTTTATTAATTACATTACCTGCATTTTCCCATTTCTTTTCAAAACCTGTAGAAAGCGGTTGAGCAACTTCCAGTAAAAGATCTTTAGTATTGTTTCTGTAAAGATCCACAGATAAGTTTACCCGTTTAAACAAACCAATATCTATACCTGCGTTTAACTGATGTTTACTTTCCCAGGTTAATAAAGGATTTGGTAATTGATAAGGTATTGCCCCCGGAAGCGAATTGTATTGTGTTTTTAGAGAGAACAATCCCATAAAACGAGATGCACCTATATCCTGTGTTCCGGTTACCCCATAGCTTAATCTTAATTTAAGATTGTCTATAATTTTATTTTCTTTTAGAAAATCTTCATTACTCATTAACCATGCTCCTGAGATAGAAGGGAACGATGCATATTGATTATCTTCTGGAAATGCTGTTGAACCATCTACACGGAAAGATCCTGATACAAAGTATTTATTCAGGTAATTATAATTCAGCTGAGATATAAAAGATTGCATATAGCTTTTCTCGAAATAACCATTTACAGAACGGTTACTTGACACTACATTCAATACTCTTAATCCTTCAGCCAAGCCCCTTCCTGAAGCTCCTGAATACTCTTCTCTTCCACCTTCAAATGCTACACCCGCTAATCCGCTCAGTTCATGGTCATTCAATTTGAAATTGAACTTTAATAAATTATTAGAGATTCCGCCATAATACAATGAGTTTTGTTCTTCCAGAAAACCTGTATCATGATATGTTCCGGCAACTAACGGAGAAAAATAATTAGTGCTTTTGTTTGTACCTGCAGAAATACGGTTGGTACTGGTAAATGTTAACCAATTTGTAATTTTATAGTTAACACCCAAATCATAATTCACATCAAAACCTTTGTAAGGATGATCTGAATTTGCAATGGTATGTAATGGATTAATCTTATCGCGAGACCACCATTTAAAAGGTGTATTTCCGTCTACATACATTGGGTTTCCACTGGCATCGTAAGGGTTATCCCAGGGTAAATTCAGAAAAGAGTAATACATATCCATATAATCATAACTCTTACCTGTAGAAGCACTTAAGTTAATATTATTGGTTACGTTAAGCTTTTTAGTAAATGTATAGTTAGAATTTGCTCTTACGTTGATGCGCTGAAAATTGGTATTCAAAAAAGTTCCCTTTTCATTGTAATAAGAAACACCTGCATAGTAAGCATTTTTTTCTGTTTTGCCACGGGCAGATAAATAAAAATTATTAACTGGTGCTGCTTTAAAAGATTCGCCTACCCAATCATAATCCTGATTTCTTAAAGAAAGTGGTCTTTCTGCATAAAACTTAATCAGGTCTATTTTGTACGAATTGTCTGTTGCACCTACAATATAATCTCTGTAAAATTCTTTCTGATGATCGTAAAGTTCATTACTGTTCATTACTTCCAGTTTACCAAAATCGGCAGTTCTAAATCCAGAACTTATTTTTGCTTCAAACTGTGTTTTGCCTTCTGCTGCACTTTTAGTGGTGATGATAATAACACCGGCATTTGCCTGTGAACCATATAATGCGGTTGATCCGGCATCTTTGAGTACTGTAATACTTTCCACATCGTTAGGATCGTAATTACCACCTATTATACCATCTACAACTGTTAAAGGTTGCTGCGACGCATTTACGGAAGATACACCGCGTAAACGGATTTCGGGAGCAGAACCTGGTGAACCAGAACTATTTACTACTTGTAAACCGGCTACCTTTCCCTGCAACATGGTGCCCACATTATTAGCGGTAACGTCTTTTAATTTATCTGCAGATACAACGGTTACCGCACTGGTTAATTCGCTTTGTTTTTTAGAACTGTATCCTACAACAACCAATTCTTCTAATGCCTGTAAATTTTCTTTCAGTACTATAGAAAGTTGTCCGCGACTATTTACGGGTACTTCCTGCGTATTAAAACCGGTGTACGACACAATAAGAATGGCATTTTTCTCCACAGCTTTAAGTATGAAATTACCATTCATATCTGCTACCGTTCCCTGATTGGTTCCTTTTATTTTTACGCCGGCACCAGGCAAAGGCTCCCCTTTTGCATCTATTATTTTACCTTTTATTTCGATGGTCTGATTCTGAAAATCTGTACCAGAAACAGTTCTCAGGTTTTGTCGGGTAGACACTACCACGGTATTATCTACAATCTGATAAGCTAAAGGCAATTCTTTTAAACAAGCATCCATAGCCTGTTCTATATTTGCATTTTTTAGATTAACGTCTATTTTTACTTTCGACGGATCAAAATCAGACAGGAAGAACACAAAGCTGGTTTGCGACTCTATGTTTTTAAAAACACTTTGTAATGAAGTCTTTTTTTCGTTCAGGTTTATTTGGCTGAATCCCTTCGCACTCGCCTGTACAAGTGCAAGTATCAAAACAAATGTGGTCAGGTTTATTCTCATAATCCACTTTTTTAGGTTGGCATACCCATTTTCTCCCCTCATGGTATGATATGCCTTTTTTGTTTTTTCTTTTTTTTGCCGGGCACAACAGAGCCCAGCAATGCACATAGCACTAAATTTCATTATATTTGTACTTTGGATTAGTTAAAAATCAATTAGTTATTTTTTTTGTCCGCTCCAACGGATAACTCGTCCAGGTATTGCCGTAGAGGTGCTCCAACACTTCTGCGGTTTTTTATAACCCAAACTTTGGCTGTTTAGCTTTGCTGTCGTAGGTATCTTATCATTTTCATTTTTTTAGGATTAATAAATGGTTCTTAATTATGAGGTTCAGGACGATATAATCATCGTCTTGCCATGAATTCTGTAATTTATATTCGAAAAACTCAACACGCTCAATACTTTTGACAGGCTCATATTACGGTAAACTTTACCGTTAAAAACACGTTCAGGAACATTCCCTTCGTATTGGATATCCAGATCATACCAACGGGAAATCTGGCGCATAACCGTTTCAAGCGATGCATTATCAAACTGAAAAAAACCGTTCTTCCATGCCACCACTTCGTTTACTCCTACGTTTTGTTTAGATATTTTCCCATGCAGGTTGACAGATTGTTCGCCTGGTTTAAGTACAATTTCTTTGACATTGGCAGTGGTTACCCTTACCGACCCTTCTAATAAAGTGGTTTTTATAGATGGCTCATCTTCGTAAGTGTTTACATTAAAATGTGTACCCAATACTTCCACCGTTTGGGTCAGACTAGCTACCTTAAATGGTTTAGAAGCATCGTGTTTCACTTCAAAATATGCTTCGCCGGTTAACTCTACTCTTCTGTCCTTTCCGTTAAAAACATTCGGATATTTTAAACTGGAAGCTGCATTTAACCAAACATGCGTTCCATCAGGCAGTATAACCTGATATTGCCCACCTTTGGGTGTTATAACAGTACTGTATCCAGATTTGTTCCCGGCATCTTGCAGCGTTGCAGGAGCCACAAAAATCTGGTCTTTTAAATCTTCTACATTCCCTTGTGCATCAATAAAAACAGCTTTATCTCCTCCCGGCTTAATATCGGCAATAGCTTGTTGTTTTAATATTGGTGCTACAGTTCCAGTCCCTTTATTTGTAAAGTAACCATATAAACCAATGCCTGTAATCAGAACAATACTGGCGGCTACGGTTAGCTTTCTCCATAGAGGAGTTATTTGTCTGTGGTTGTGTTCTTCTTCCAAACTGCTCCATATTTTATGCAGTTCGTCTTCAAATTCTATTTCTGTTAAAGGTAGCTTATGCGGAATTTCCTGATTCAGGTACCACGTTTCTAACTGAGCTCTTTCCAGTTCGGTACAGGTGCCCTGCTCATACTTATCCAGCAATTCTTTTATTTTAGTCTTATCCATTGGTCTCAAACAAGAGCTTTTCTGCCCATTTTACTTATAGACCCTTAACAAGAACTTAACAGGTAGATAATTTTTACTTTTTTTTAGAATTTCATTAAAAACAACAGAAAACCAAACAATCCGAGCTTGGTACGCAGTATTTTTAAGGCATTGGTTACCTGCTTAGAAACGGTCTGTTCAGATATTCCTAATTTTTCGGAAATCTCTTTATGAGAGAAATAACTCTTTCTGCTTAGCAGGAAAACTTCACGCATTTTTTCGGGTAACAACTGTATTTCTTTATCAATAATCTGCTTAAGCTGATTCTCTCTGACAGTATAATCAGTAATAGCTTCCGTAGATGCTATAGATTGCTGGATAGATACAATATAATTAGATTGTATACTCTGATGGGCTATAATTTTAAATATCCTGTTTCTTACAGCAGTGTACAAGTACCCGGATAAATTAGCCGTCAGGGTAATTTCGTTCCGTTTAATCCAAAGAACAGAGAACAACTGTTGTATAACATCTCTTACTTCTTCTTTATCTCTGAGTTTGTTAAAGGCATGAATATATAAAGGTCCTTTATACCTTTCGTAAATTTCGGCAAAAGCTTTCCTGTCATCTAATTTTAATAGATTAAACAATTCACCATCGGTAAGCAGTTTATAATCTTTCATTGACAGAAATTCTGATGCAATATCAAGAAATTTAATCGTTTTTTTAAGTTTACTTTACAATACTTAGAATAACGGGAATGCTTTAAAAAAGTTCTATTTTATGTAAAGCCATAAGCGCAAATCCAACATTTACTCTGTTTCAAAATGCATTAGGGCAGGTAAATCACTTTTATTTCAGGCAAACCCTATATCATCAATAAGTCGATAATCTAAGTAACTAAATTTTAGTCGGTTTTTAAACCATAAGGTTTATAAAAACATAACACAAACGTTTGATATAGCATATAACTCAACATTTTCTTATATTCGCTATTGATGAGCAGAAAACCAGTTACCATAAAAGAAATTGCTAAAAAGATGAATCTCTCGGTATCCAGTATATCCAGAGCATTACACGATCATCCCAGCATTGGACTTTCTACCCGTATCAAAGTCAAGAAAATTGCCGAACAAATGGGTTACATTCCCAATTTAGCTGCCATCTCTTTCCAAAAAGGAAAAACAAATACCATTGGGGTTATTGTTCCCGAACTTTCGGAAGCTTTCTTTGCTTCTGCTATCAGCGCTATTGAAGACGTAGCCAACCAAAGAAACTATACGGTTTTATTTGCACAGTCGCATGACGATGAAGAAAAAGAAAAAAATCTGGTAGAAAAAATGTTGAATCACCGGGTGGACGGTTTATTAATATCACTGGCCAAAACAACGTCAGACTTTTCTCATTTAGATATTTTCAAAAAGAATCAGGTTCCTTTGGTTTTTTTCGATTGTATTCCTCCACAAAAAGACATCCATTATGTGGTTTGCAACATGGAAACCGGAACTGTAGAAGCGGTAAATTATCTTTTAAAAAGGGGACACAGAAGTATAGGCTTAATTAATGGCCCTTCTACACTGTACGCCAGTAAGGAACGAAAAGAGGGCTATATAAAAGCCCTGACTAAAAACCGATTGAAATACGACCCCTCCCTGATTGTTGATTGCGATTTATCTGAAAAAGGTGCAGAAGAAGCGTTGGAAAATTTACTTTCTAACAAGCGCAAACCCACAGCAATAGTTACATTTAATGATTATATAGCTTTATATGCTATTAACCATGCTAAAAAGTTAAACCTTGATTTACAACAAGATATTGAATTTGTAAGTTATTCTAATTTACCGCTGTTTAAGTATATGGATTTTGGTCCGCAGGCATCTGTAGAACAATACCCCTACAGACAAGGAGAAAAGTCCGCAGAAATTTTGCTGGATCTTATTTTACAAAAAGAAGAAATGAACGAAGAACAAACAGCTTTCTTTAAAGTCTATATCGAATCTAAGCTTATTGAGAAAAACTAATTACCACCAGATAGTTCATCATTCATTGTTCCTAACCTAGTGGTTTACTTTTTCCTTCTCACATATCTTTCCGTCCTTATTGCCGGACAGGCTATTTCTTTCCCAACAGCTGGAAAGAACCAAAGAGCCGCGGCTACCCAAAATTAACTAAAAACCAAGATGCGTTCACTAAACAAAATAAACTCGCTACGCTCAAACAGTATTTTGTTTTATACGCTCACTACTCAGGTTTTCTTAACGCTAATTTTAGAAGGCCGTTTGGCGTTCTTAGCAATGGCTTGTAATAATTCATCGCTTTAAATATTAAGCATTAAAAACTCAACATTTATCATTGTTTACATTCACCCTTCCCCTTCATCAAAATCAATCAAACGTTTGCGTTACGTATTCCTTACACCTTTGCTTACATTTGAGTTGAAAGGTTTTAAAAATTCTCATTCTTTTTTATATAAAGTAATGCTTAAAGATTTGTTATTGCAATTTGGTCTGATAGAGGACAAATGTGAGATTACGAAATTTGGTACGGGCTTAATTAACCATACATGGGTTATTGATGCCGGAGATAAAAAGTACATTCTGCAAAGAATTAATCACCATGTTTTTAAACAACCCGAAATTATAGATCAGAATACGGCTAACCTCAGGTTATTTTTAAACAAGTTTTACCCTGATTATTTATTTGTTGCGGCTTTGCCTAACCTGGAAGGAAAATCTCTGATTGAGACAGAAGACGGTTACTTCAGGTTATTTCATTTTGTAGATGGTTCTGTAACCATTAACACCGTAGAAAACGAAGAGCAGGCATTTGAAGCGGCTAAACAATTTGGAAAATTCACCAACTTGTTATCTGATTTCAACTTACAGAATCTGGGTATTACCTTACCGGATTTCCACAATTTAACCCTCAGATTTAAACAGTTTGAAGATGCGGTTTCTAACGGAAATAAAGAAAGAATTCAGGAAACACAAGCTTCTATTGACCAGCTTTACCAACTAAAGGATATTGTTAATACCTACGAGTCTATTATCAACGAAAACTTAATTCCGCTAAGGGTTATCCATCACGACACTAAAATAAGCAATGTTTTGTTTGATGAATACGGTAAGGGGCTTTGTGTAATTGACCTGGACACTGTAATGCCCGGATATTTCATTAGCGACGTGGGAGATATGATGAGGACTTACCTCTCTCCTGCAAATGAAGAGGAACAGGATCTTAGCAAAATCAATATCAGGTTAGATATGTTTGGTGCTATTTACAATGGTTACATGAGCGAACTTGCTGATAAACTGACCGATAAAGAAAAAGAACTGTTTATTTATTCTGGTAAATTCCTGATTTATATGCAGGCATTACGCTTCTTAACAGATTACCTTAATAACGACATTTATTATGGTGCAGCCTATTCTAAACACAATTTATCAAGGGCTAATAACCAGATAAAACTTTTAAAAGAGTATATAGCTGCCGAGCCCGATTTCAGAAAGATGATAGGATAAAGTCATCCAGATTAAAAACAAAATAATTGATTCAATAGTAATTAAAAAGCCCGCTGTCAAAACATAATTTAAGACAGCGGGCTTTTTATGCTTATTAAAGCATGTTCAATTCTTTTGTAAAACCCCTTTTATTTTAGTGGTTTCCTTACGCAAATTACCCCCTTGTAACATCTTTATTACAGTCAAAGACTCTTATTTCATTATATTTGCCATTCCACGTTTACATACACGCCGATATTTATGATATATTTTTGCAGATCCAAACAGTATCTTTTTATTTTTTTATACGCTATTGCTCTTCTTTGTTCCTTACCACTCACTACCCGGGCACAAAATTATTATCACAATGGTCCTTTATCTACGGGTAGTTTAACAGCTAATGGCTCAAACACTGCTCCTACAGGCTATACCTGGAGTGAGCTGCAATCTGTAAACGGTATTACAAACACCAATCTAGGTTTTGGGGCTATCTACGACAACTCCGGGACAACTAACATGAAAATAACCGATGATTTCACCATTACAGCCGGGAAACAATTACAAATTAGCAGGGTAGATTTTTATTGTCACCAAAGTTCCTATACGGGAACCACGCCTCCTGTAGATGTCCTACGGATTGAGATATGGGACGGAGACCCTTCTTTATCGACCTCAACTAAAATTGCAGGAGACATGACCACCAACCGTTATAATGCCTCTAATAGTGCCAACGCTATGATGTATAGAATTGGTTATAATTCTCCAGGTAACACTCGTAAGATATGGAGAATAAGTGGAGATATATCTACCACCTTAACTGCAGGAACTTACTGGATAGTTTTTCAGGTGCATGCGTCAAATGGTGGTTCAATCTTTTTCCCTACAGTTACCAAACCTGGAGTTATTAGTATAACTGGCTCCAATGCTCAACAACATAGCGGTACAGAATGGGCTGGAATAGTTGACGCTGGAAGTAATACGCCTGTAACAATACCATTTACTATTAATTACCATAATTATAGTGCAACACTACCTGTTAGCTTTGCAGATTTTCAGGCCACAAGGCAAGATGATGCCGCAAAACTGACCTGGCAAACCCATAACGAAAAAGAAAATAAAGAGTTTATTATTAGCAGGTCTGTAAATGCTATTGATTTTACCGAAATTACACGTAAACAAGGGGCCGGGACAAGCCAAAACACAAAACAATATACTTATACAGATTTCAACCCTATTATTGGAACAAGTTATTACAAACTAGAACAGGTAGATTTTAATGGTAACCGTGTTGAGTTAAAAACTATCCCTTTTGAGTTTAGTTTAAACGAAAAAATTGAGATAACAACTTATCCTAACCCGGGTAAAGAAATAAATCTATTAATCAACAATTTACCCTCTTCTGATCTGCAGGTAAGCATTAGCACCATAACAGGGGTAATGGTACATCAAGAAAATATTAAAGTTACAGATACAATAAATAAATACGCTTTACAGCTAAAGAACCAATTACCACAGGGTATTTATATTATTACAATTAAAGATAATAACGGTAAAACATATACTGTTAAGCATATTATAGAGACTGTCTAAAATTAGTGAAATTTATCTTGCGGAAACTTCCCAAATGGAGTCCGGGACAAGCTGTTTCAGAAGCTAAAACATAGTTCTTTTGCGCTATCAAAAGATTTGGAAATAAGTTTAGAGCTTGCTCCGGTTATTAGAAGATGACGAAGACTTTTGGAGACAGAGCACCCTTATTAAGGCTTTAAGAGAAAGGGGCTGTTTCCTATACTAAAAAAACATAGGGAACAGCCCCATAAAAACAACTTACTTTCTAATCACTTTTTTGGTTATCTTGCCTTTATCTCCATCTAAATGTAATAGATAAATACCTGTAGAACAACTTCCTAAAGAGACTACCAAACTACCCTCACCAGGATTTATCTGGATTTGCTGTAATAGTTTTCCGTTTAAATCTGTAAGGTTTAACATACGGTATTGCCCTTTATCAAAACTAATATTTATAATATCTTCTGTGGGGTTAGGCGAAAACAAAAAGTTAGCACCTTCTAAAGAGAAGTTTGCTGTTCTTACGCCCAGTTCCGTAGGTTTACCGTTTCTGTCTACCTGCACCAACTTATAATAGTTAACGCCATGGAGAGGATTTTCATCATCATAAGAATAGTTTTGGATGGTTGATGAATTTCCTATCCCTGATACTGTATCTAGTATAAATTCTTTACCATTATGACTACGATAGATAATAAACTCTCTGTTATTTTGCTCGTAAGCAGTTGACCATTCCAGTTTTGCCTTGTTATTTTCAACTTTAGCGGTAAATGAAAGCAACGAAACAGATAATGTTTTCTCTACAACGGTTAATTTAAGTGATATACCCCCCGTATTATAATTGTCGGTAGGAGCCTGAATAGCGCTAATCATTGTGGTACCTACTCCATGTATGCTTACCATATTACTACTAATAGTGGCTACATCTTCATTACTACTACTGTAAGTGAACGTCCCACTGCTGGTGCTTGTCGGGGCAGTTAAAGCAAAATTAGCATCGCTATAAGTTTTATTGATAGCTGCAAAACCAGATAATACCGGATCTGCTTTGTCTACTGTTAAGGTTAAATCAACACTTGCTGCATTGTAATTTGCGGTAGAGGCCTGCGTTGCTGTAATGGTTGCCGTACCGGCTCCTTTAATGGTGACTGTACTGCCGCTGATAGTAGCCACCGCTGTATTACTACTACTGTAAGTGAACGTCCCACTGCTGGTGCTTGTCGGCGCAGTTATAGCAAAATTAGCATCGCCATAAGTTTTATTGATAGCTGCAAAGCCGGATAATATCGGATCCGCTTTATCGACTGTTAAGGTTAAATCAACACTTGCTGCATTGTAATTTGCGGTAGAGGCCTGCGTTGCTGTAATGGTTGCTGTACCGGCTCCTTTAATGGTGACTATACTGCCGCTGATACTAGCCACTGCTGTATTACTACTGCTGTAAGTGAACGTCCCACTACTGGTGCTTATCGGGGCAGTTATAGTAAAACTAGCATCATCATAAGTTTTATTGATATCCGTAAAGTCAGATAATACCGGATCCGCTTTGTCGACTGTTAAATCGAAATTGATGCTACCGCTATTGTAATTAGCTGTTGCTTTTTGCGTTGCTGTAATAGTCGCTGTACCTGTACCGACAATGGTTATTTTATTATCGGTTATCACCGCTACATCTTCATTGCTGCTCGCATACGTGAAAGCGCCATTACTGGTACTGGTAATCTCGGGTACAAAATTGGCATCGCCGTAGGTTTTGGTAATATCATCTGCATTAGAAAATACCGGGTTGGCTTTGTTGACTGTTATGGTTGTTAATGAAGTGGTAACTGCATTGTGTTTAGGTGTTCCGGCCTGTGTTACGATAACGGTCATCGTTCCCGCCCCTTTAATGGTAACGGCATTTCCGTTAATGGTGGCCACACTCTCTTTAGTACTGAAATAGGAAAATGTTCCGCTACTGGTACTAATGGGCGCATTCAGTATAAAGCCGGCATCGCCATAAGTTTTGATAATAGCCTCATATTCCGATATAACAGGATTGGTCTTGGTATAAGCTATTGTACTGCCACTCTGCACCTCATAAGCACCAATATCTACCGTGGCGTTGCGTATGCGGGCATTACCTGCCAAATCAAAGGGTTCGGTAACATACGAATTATTTCCCTTGTTAATTAGTGGACTTCCATTGGCCAAAGTATAATTGTCATTAGCCGCATTGGTGAATTTGGGGTCGGTATCACCTTTGATATTACCATTTGCTGTACTGGTTTCACTCTGTATCAGGCTGTTTGCACTACTAAACGTAGTGAGATTGTAGGGATAATTCCTAAAAGCTAAGGCCGCACCGTAAGAAGAACTATTATTGTAAACCACGCTGTTGTAAAACTTAGGGGTCGAAGTTTTTCCCGGAGCACCATCATTGCTATAAGCGGCCGACCCCGTACCTACTACCGTATTAAGGGCTATTACCGTATTTCTAAAAACCGGAGAGCTTACAGCTGCGTTGTACACCCCACCGCCGTTTGCAGCTATATTTTTAATAATCAAAGTGCTAACAAATACCGGATTAGCCTCTACCAGATTAGCTACACCGCCTCCATTGTTTACTGCTGTATTTTTACAGACTACTACATTGCTAAAGGTAGGTGATGAAGTATAGGTATATATCCCTCCTCCAGTACTTCTATCTATTTCTTTGGAATTGACCATAAGCGACCCGGTCTTATTATCGGCATTTCCCCCGGTAATGGTAAAACCGTCTAACAAAGCTGTACCTATATCCCCGGTACTTACCACTACATGATAAGCGTTTTCGGTATTGTTTGCAATGGCCAATGTAGCGTCGCTACCGCTAAGCACATCGTTATTGCTAAAATCGCCACTTAATATGGAACCGGTTGTAGCAGAAGGTTCAATGCGTTTGCCCTGTAAATCTCTTATATTCTTATCGGGGTCAAAACCGCCGTATATTTTTACATCTTTTATCAGTAGGAAAGCATTGTCCCGGCCTTTGTCTGTTCCGAAATCAGTTCCGTCCTGTGGACTATACAAGGGGTAATAGGTTCCTTTAGCTACCCAAATCTGCCTGATATTGGTATTGGTTTTTGCCGCTTTCAAGGCATCGGCCAACTCGCCTGTAGGACTTGTCCAACTGCTTCCGTTGCCGGTAGCTCCTTTTTTCACATACACAATCCCGCTGGCATCTGGGGTTTGCGAATAACTTTTGTTATATACCAATAAGGCAAAACATACGGTAATAATAAATGGGAAGAAAAAGTCTTGTAAAATTTTATACATGCGGTTTATGGTTTTAGAGTTCAAAATTAGCCAAAGACACACGTTAAATTCCCCACCCGTTCGGGTAGTTTTTCATTTTTATAAGAGAAAACAATCTCTAATGACACTTTTTTCTATGCAGAGGAAACCATCCTTTAACTAGCGTATGTCCCGCAAAACAAACATCAACTGTTAATTCTAACTGGCCATCTTTTTATCTTGAGCAAGTACCAGACGCTCCATTATATGGAGATTACGATCGGTCAGACACAATGCAGCATCTACCCAAATTTCTGTTATATCAAGTAACTCTTGTTTGGTAAGTGGACTTACTCGTTGTTTGGCCTTTTGAATAGTCTGAAAAGAATTCAAAGATTTGTGCGTTTTCCGAACCCAGTCCCGTAAAGCTTGTTCGCCCTGACCTTCTTCTGCCAGTACATCTACTATTCCCATTTCGTAAAGTTCTTCTGTTGTATATAGCTTACCCGAACGAACCATCTTTTCGGCTGCACTTAACCCAATACGTCGAGACAAAAAACTGATAGCTCCCATACCGGGAAATAAATTAAACATTACTTCCGGAAAACCCGCAACTCCTCCCCGCTCTGCTATTAATACATGTGCAGACAGGGCAGCTTCAAATCCTCCTCCTAAAGCCTTACCCTGAAGTAGAGAAATAGAGGTTATGGTCTGTAGATTATAAAAAGTCCATAAGTTCTCTATACACAAATAAGCATATTCTTGTAACCCTTTTCTTTCCTGTTTTTCTATCATCTTCTTAAATGTTTCCAGATCACCGCCTAAATTAAAAACACCCTCAACATCTGATGCAAGTACCAGGTAATTGGTTGGCTGTGCAGGACGGCGAAGCGGATCGGTATGCAGAGCTTCAATACAAGTTTGGTTCATTAACAACTCATTCATACAAATATGGTTAAAACAAGGTCGTGGACTAGGCTGCATAAACAACCAGGTAATACCAAATTCAGGTTCGTAATGTACACGAACCTGTTCAAATGGAACTGTATTTGAGAAACTAAAATCAACAGCAGTATTCATAGTATATTCTTTAGATTAAGTTGTCAAACTTAACCAAAGACATACATTAAATTTCCCACCCGTTTGGGTAGTTTTTTATTTTTATAGGAGAAATTGGGGAAAAGTATATACTTATGGCATTTGCGCACATACCTTTCCGGCCCTCATAGGCGGGCCGAGCCCTAGTAGCTTTTGGTCAATAGACCATAGTCCATGGTTTGCAATAACGCAAGACACCCCCTTGCTAAGTACGCTCTTTGGCCTCCTAAAATTAGCGTTAAGAAAACCTGCGGAGTAAGCGTTAAAAACAAAATGCTGTTTGAGCGCAGCGAGTTCATTTTGTTTAGCAAACGTAGCTTGGTTTTTAGCTCATTTTGGGTAGCCTTAATCTTTTTGGTACTTTTTGTATCAAGACAAAATGCCTTATGGAGTTGCTACCTTTGAGTGGAGACAGATTTTAAGAAATAGATTTAAATTTGTTTACACATGAGAAGAGTATTTGATGATTCTTTTAAGAAAATGGCAGTAGAG
>NZ_JBHUDG010000010.1:0-16892 GCF_042678145.1 Pseudopedobacter beijingensis
TATTGAATAGGGACGTGGTAAATGTGTATCGTGGGTGATTGTAAGGGTCTCGCCATTGGCACAATTGATCATTGTGGTGGTGATGTCTCCATTTTTATAGTTGATCTTGGAGTTGGCATGGCCGGGTGACTGCTTGTTGACGTAGTCTGCCAGACCACGGGCTTTGGAAGAGAATGATACCAGGTTGGTTAACCTGTTTCCTCGGTTAATGTCTGCATAGTTCATTAAAGGGCCTAAACCGTGGGTTGGGTACAGGTCTCCGTCTACATCTATATTGTACTGGGTTCTCCATTGGGCTTCGCCGATAGATTTGTCGGGGCCAAATTCTACACCGTGACCGTAAAAATGTTTGCCATCATTAAAAAGTACTTCCCGCAGATCATGCTGGTAACCACCTTCCAGGTGCACCAATTCACCAAATAAGCCCTGACGCACCATATTTAGCATGGCCATTACATCTCTTCTGTAGCAAACATTCTCCAGGGTCATGTATTGCATGCCTGTGGCTTCTGAGGTGTTGACGATATCCCAATGGTCCTGAACGGTTAACCCTGCAATAACCTCGCAACCTACGTACTTGCCTGCTTTCATAGCATCTATTGCCTGATCTCTGTGGAACACCCAGGGTGTGGAGATGATGACTCCGTCTATGTCTTTTCTTTCCAGTAGTTTTTTGTAAGCGTCCAAACTTCCTGTGTATTCTTTGGGAAGCTTTTTACCTGCTTTTACAAACTGTTCGCGGCATAGTTTCAGCGAGCTTTCCTGTGTATCGCAGATGGCTACTATTTCTACGTCGTTTCTCTTCAGACCTTCGTCTATGTGTACTCTTCCTCTTAATCCTACGCCTATGTAGCCCAGTTTTACTATCGCTTTATCTTTGGCGAACATTAAGCCTGTTGGTAAAATAGTTAATCCTGCCGTTGTTAAGGTACTACTCTTTATAAATTTTCTCCGGTTCATCTAATTATAATTTAGTTCTTATTTTTTTAATCATAACTTCGGTTATTGTTTTCACATTGTATCTATCACCTCCTATAAGGTTGGTGGACGAGTTGATGTTATTTCATCAGCTCCTTTTTCAACTCTTCCATTCAATAAACGTGTACCGCCATCAATATCCAATTCTCCTGCACCAATAACAAAAGAGGGGTCTCCTGAATTGATAGCAGGAGATGTTGATGACAAATGAAGATCGGGGTTTGGCAATGAATTATTCACAAACAGCGGATTGTAGTAATTAGAATTTATATCTTTCCCTGTACCGCTTTTGAACGTAGCCAGGCTATAATAACCGGTTCCTCCAATTCCATCGAATGTTATGGTTCCGCTTGAACCTGAAAGCGTATAGTACATATTGTAATCCATAGTAAGATTAGTTGCACTATAACCTGAAAGAGCTATAATTACCACATTGCTTCTGGATTGTATGATATTGTTTTTTTGTGTAATATGATCTGCATGCTGGTAATGGATTTCTCCTCCATACAAACCATCCGAGCAGTTTTTAAAGAATGTATTATTGTTTACACTTGAATAATCTACTTTACTGCCACTGGCATTTGCGCCTACTACTATACCTGCCTTAATATTGTTATAAACAAAATTGTTCCTTACTGTAATATTGGATGATGTTTTAGATGTGTTTTCGCATCCTAAAGAGATGCCGCAGCCATTTCTGCTAAGTTTGTTTCTTTCTATGATTACATTAGCTGCACCATCGGAATAAATTCCGGCAGATACCGCGACCTGAGAAACACAGTTTGTTACCGTATTATTTCGGATTACACCATTGCGGACCTGATTTACTGCCGCAGGCGCTCCTGTCCAGGAATAATGCCCCGCCACATCAATCCCTATATTCGTATTATCGTGGATGTTATTGTTTTCTATGGTAAAATTATCTACATTACCATTCAATGTGAGGCACTCACTATACCCTGTTACACAATCGTATATTTCCAAGCCTCCTATATAAATATTATTGTAAGATGAAGCGCCACTGCCAACAATAACAAACGGATTTGCCTGATCAGTAGGTGACGGATAGGCCGTTTTACTGGTATGCCAGCCAATGTTGTATATTTTACAGCTGCCTATCGCTAAACTTGTACCTGAACCTAAAATATGTATCCCTTTTGCATAAGCTCTGTAATTATTCCTGATATTAAGACCAACAACTGTAAGGTAACTTTTATTGCTGATAAGAATCATGGCATCCTGAACAGATGGCAAAGATCCATCCAGATTTACTACCTCGCCGCTGTAATTGCTTAATGTTATATGAGCGCCAACAGTTCCCGAGTTAACCCAATTCAATCTTTCATAATAAGTGCCACCTCTTACGTAAATGGTTGAACCTGCAGCTGCTGTGTTTAACGCTTTTTGAATGGTTTTAAAGGGTGTTGCTAACGAAGTTCCCGTATTGCTGTCGTTACCAGTTGTGGCAACGTAATATATTGTTGACAATATTGAAGATTGCTCGTCTTTTTTTGATGCTCCGGTTAATTCCTGTTTATCCGAAGCTATTTCAGTTTTATTACAGGAAGTAAGCATACCTGCAAATACAAATAGTGCAACGGCAGAGGCTGTCTTTTTTAATAGTTTGAGTTTCATAACAGATTTTTTAATAGTTATTTTTAATATGTAGTTAAACTATGTTTTATTAACCATCCGCAAATACCCGAGATTTTCAATCCTGCCAAACAAACTCTGCATATCCTAAGGATTTATTTTTTAGTCATTAAACAAATTCTATATCTGCGGATTACAAATCACTAGCTGTGCGGCATGCCTTTCAGAACATACCAAACAGTAGATCTTATTGCCTATCTCACCAATTCAAACACCGGCAGCCTGTCTAATTGAACATTTTCCTCTATTATTTTAGGACCTTTAATAATCTTTCCCTCATCACTTCTCCATACACCTTTGGGGAATTGAATTTTTCTTTTATGATCTTTGGTAACAACAGGCGCCATCATATAGCGTTTCCCCAACATAAACTGGTCTTGTATTTCTGCCATTCCCTGATTTGGGAATTCATACTCCATAGTTCTGACAATGGGTTCTCCGCTTACAGCAGATGATTTTGCCAGTTCCATAATATAAGGAACATATTTTTCCCTCACAGCCACCATTTTTTTCACAGATGCCAGATTGGCTTCGCTTAAAATACGCCACGGAGCAACGGAGAACTGCATCATAGGCATTAAAGCCGAACATGCGGCAGAACGTACTACTAAATTTTCGTCTAAATTATCCCTTCCGATAAAAGACCCGTACTCGCCTCCTCCAATCATATCCGGGCAGGTAAACTGGTATCCCAACAACCCGGCAACTGTAATATGGGGAATTAATTTTTGAAGGTCTTCCCAGCTATGTTTTTTATCGCGTAATCGTTGTACAAGAGGCTCTCCACCCATTTTCCACATTGCCCGGTACTCGTTCAGAGCGTAATATTTTCCAAACTCTCCCCAAAGCCGACTATGCTCATTAGGTGTTGCGGGTTTAAAAGATATGGCATCTTTGGGATAAAAATCTGCATCTCCTGCATCCAATTTGAAACCGTCCAGATGATAGGTTTTCACCATGTATTCCAATCTGTCGTGAAACCATTTTTCTGCTTCGGGATTAGTAAAATCCATTACAGCACTATAGCCATTCCACCAATTGATTATGGCTATCTTTTCGGCTTCTGACCATGTTTTTTTATCTACCCCATCATATAAAAGGTATTTTTTTGACTGTAGCTCCCTGAAAACTTCTGTATCGGGAGAAATAAATGGACTGATCCACAGCATTACTTTAAAGCCCATTTGGTGCAAGGTATCTATCATACCAGCAGCGTCATTAAACCTATCCGCTCTGAAGTCAAACCGTCCGTAATAATCTGCCCAGTTATCATCAATCATAATCACGCCGGGAGGAAAACCATTGGCTATAATCGCTTTGGCATAAGTAATTATATCTTTTTGTTTTTGATTATAAATCAGCTCTATCCAGGTATTATATTGTGGGCTGGTAAATAACAATGTATCGGGCAATTTTCCTTTCGACGGAAAGAACCTTTTACTTGCATTCAAATAAGCTTCACGAAGATTTTTTCCTGATGAATCTATTACAACAGCCTCTCCTCTGTTCGATACAATTAATTGATTATTTCTGACAGTGAAACGGAACGGTTCTTCACTCCAGATAAATCTTCCTTTGGTTGAAACAAGCAAAGAAACAGCTTGATTGGTTCCGGTGTTTCCATAGAGGTCGAAATCGTAACCCTCTTTAAAAGGCATCAAATGGGCTTCGTTAACCACTCCGCCAAACCATTTCTCGTCTTTGGTTAAGGAAATAACCTTCTCTTGCGCAACTAAACTGAATATATTTCCTATGAACAACAGGATTAAGAATATAATCTTCATATTTTAGTTTACCGTAATTTTATAGTTCAGTTTATTATATCCTGTGGTTTCTTCCCATACGTTATTATTAGCTAAGCGAATACTGAATTCTGGTCTTGAAGCTATACTTTCATAAGCGTCAGGCAGGTTCAATAGTAATTCATATTCTCCTTTTGCCAAATCTGAAGGAATAGTTACAGCAGATTCCAATTTGACAGCCCCTGTATACCATTTTCTAATATCTGTATCAATAACTAACGTTGTTATTTCCTGTGTTCCTGTTTTACGTAAAAGTAATTGTACTGGCCTGGCGTTATAAGGTGAGGCATATCCTTTATTATTCAGGTTTATTGTGAATGCAAAATTATTACCTGCTGTTACAGCATCAGGAAATATGGCATTTTGCAGTACAAACCTGTAACCCAGATTTTTCTTGATATTGTCCATACAGCCTCCTGTTTGCCAAACATTGTTTACCTGATTATTATAATGCGCATTGATGTAGCTGTAGTGCATTTCGGCAAATGCAGCCTGTGCTCTTCCGGCAGGTTCGCAGTTATTATCTGGTGTAAACGGCCGACAAGTTTCTCCACCAACTACGACATATTTGCTGTCTTTACGCTTGTAATCTTTTAGGGCATCAACTACGGTAGAGCTTGAACTTCTGTTACTTGAACTGTTTCCGTAATCTTCATAAGTTCCTATATCATTAGGTCCCGACAGGAAGCAGTCGTTATGAAAACCTATCCTTGATTTCTCATTTTCTAAAAAGGCTTCTGCATCTGTCATTGGCGCAGCTGTGACAAGGGCATTAACGCCATATACATAGCGTTGTTTTTGTTGCGGATACCTTACCTGTACCATTCTACTTTTAGGTACGGCATCTAACAATGCGGCAAGCACTTCTGCCCTATCCTGCCAATTAGCGTCGGTAAGTTTCCCCTGTCCTCCGCTAGAAGACGGGTCCCCGAAATAATCTGTATAGTATTGTTCTCCCCAGATACCTATAAAACCAATCTGCACACAGGCTATTACATCTGCGTTGTTATGCAGAACAGGCTTTAAATCTGATATATGCTGTAATATATGTTCTTTTGATGTATCGCCATAGGGTGGACAAATACCATCTGAACAACCACCCGAACTTGAGGAGGTTATTGTATAAACAAACCTGGGAATTAATTTAACCCCGGCAGTTCTTGCTGCTGCCATATCTTCGTTTATCTTATCTAAAGTACCTTGAGGTATGGCCGTGGTTTTCACATTGTCAAGCACATAATACCTGAATACCAATGTACTGTACACGCGATAATTGGCATTGGATATACTTTGTAAAAGGCGATATCCTTTTAAAGTATTTATATCTAAGACAGTAAAACTACTAGTTCTCGTCTCCGAATAGCGGTAAAATCCCCGTTCTGGATTTGGAAAATCTGCCGTACTCTCTGTATAGGTAACCGTAGGTTTTGGTCCCGGATCTGGTGCCGGGTCAGCGCCACCTTTTTTCTTACAGCTCATCAGGGTCGGAACCAACATTAATGCACATAGAGATAATTTTTTGAATGGTCTCATAAGGAATGTATTAAATAATTAGAGTTTAAAAAATATTTTCTTTTGATAAAGCCAGTAACATAAATACCACTCGGCTAAAAGGGCTACAATCGCAGACATTACAGACATAATCTGGTCTGAAAGTTCTGTTAAGCCTAAAAACCCTTTGACGAAAATTGCCACAAAATCATTGAACCATTGCATACCAACAGTATTAAAGAACAGGTAAATAAAAATGGCATTCATACCAACTACTGTAAATATCCATGCGTACTTCGATTGCTTTTTCACATCATTTATCCAGAATAAAAAGGCCATAATTAATAATACCCAACCTCCGGATACTAAAACAAATGAACTGGTACTTATCCGTTTTATAATCGGGGTAACATTGCTCAGGTCTAAAGCATAACCAGCTATCAAAGCGATGATTCCGTAAACAATAAGGTAATTTACTTTTTGTCTGTTGGTACGTGATGAAATCAGCAGTTTCCCTGCTACAACACCCCATATTGTGTGCGCTGCCGTAGGGATAAAATTAATTGCTACCCATCCATCGGAATTGATTTTCCCCATTAAAACGGTGTCCATATAAGCACCGAAATTATGGTGTTCTATAAAAGGCTGGTCGAAACCAGGTATCTGGATAAAACGGTACATCAGTTCGGTAAGCAATAACAGAAACAGGGAAAAAACTATCTGCCATGTTCCCGATTTACGGATAATCAGCCAGGCAATAATAGTGGTAACGGAAAGCTGGGTAAGTACATTCCATAATTCCCAAACCAACTTGCCCGCATACACACAATGTAAAGCAGTTCCAAACAAAAACAGCCTGAAACTGCGTACAAGTATATGGTTAAAGTTACTTTCCCAGCTGATTCCCTTTTTAGATTTTCCATGCCACGAAATATAGAGCGCAGAACCTGCCATCAGCATAAATGCCGGCTGCACCAAATCCCAGAAACGCAGACCACGCCAGGGATGATGGAAAAATTGCTTAACAAGATTGCCTGCAAATGAATCATCAGCGGTAATATTACTTAATGATTCATAAAGCATACAGCTTTCTGCAGCAAGCAGAATCATGATAAGCCCACGCATAACATCCAGCGAGAGTAAACGCTGCTTTACAAACTCTATATTTAACGGCTCGTTTTTCATGGTTATTCAGCTATGGATATTTTTTGAGTTAACAAGCCTTCGGTGGTGCTTAAGGTGGCTACATATATTCCCGGTTTTGCAGACAATGGCACTCTTATTACCTGATTACCGGAAACTAACTGTACATCACTGTCTGCTAATACTTTTCCGTTTATATCAGACAGTACAAACTTTGAAGCTTTATTTTTATCTGCATAAACACTGAGTTCCAAAGCATTCTGTCCCGATATTTTATATACGCTAAACTGTGCTTTTTTGAGTTTGGATTTTACTTCCACTACTCCCAAAGGAGTTCCTGTTCCGTTTAAATCAACTTGTTTTAATTTGTAATAAACACTTCCGCTTGAAATGCCGTGATCTGTATAGTTATAAAAAAGCTGGGAGTTTGAATTTACCGCTCCGTCTACAGTGACTATTTTATCAAACGAAACTCCATCTACAGATTTATATAATTCAAAATGGGAATTATTCTGCTCTGAATAAGTTGACCAATTCAGTATAATTCCATTTTCTGCGAACGTAGCGGAAAAAGAAGCGAGTGTTACAGGCAAAGTTGTTATACCTGTTGTGTTAATTTGCAGGTATTTAGCATTTTCACCCGTTGCCGGAACCGAACCAGTAACAGGGTTAGTAGTATCATAAATAACTACATTGATCACTGTCCCTAAAGTACCCAGATACGATTTGGTAATAGAAAACTCAAAGTACTTTTTCTCTCCCGATTCTACAACTGCCGATCTTGCATGTACATCGGCATTTGTAAGAGGTTGTATCTCGGTAAAACCGTCCCAATCATCAGCAGGATTTCCCGAATGCTGTGCCAAACTTCCCCACCATGGTGCATTTCCTTCTATTTTGTAATCTGACCCGGCTCCTGCACCATATTGCCATGAATTATTATATCCTGTTGCAGGATTATTATCTGTATCAAGATGCACCAATAAAGTACCAAAATCCATTTCTGTGGTACCTTCTACCATAAAATACAAATGTGTTGCTGTACCAAATGTCTTTAATGCTTCTAAACGGCCTCCCGTACCTTCTGCATTGATATGAGCATATGGAACCGCATCCCAATCAGAAAAATTTCCGTCTATGGTTATTATTTGCGCTTTAACACTGATTGTAAAGCAAAGCCCTAAAAGACTAAAAATTAATGTAAGTTTTCTTTTCATGATTTATAATTTTAAGTGATTAATTATATCACTATGAGATATAATTTCTTATTTATCAATTACTTCAAATTCTTTTTGTTTAGAGAATTGAAACAATACTGTTGCAGGAGGATGTCAGAAAAATTTATTTTCCGGACATCCTCTCTCTATCAACAGAAATCAAACAATAAACTAATAAAAATCAGCTGTGCTCTTTTCTATTTAATTTTTTATAGTGGATATATACCGTACTTAGCCTGCGGAAATTGATTTGCTGGTATTGCTCCTATCTGGGTATATGTTACCGAACTTTCTAAAATGGAATAATTAAAGTAGCCCTCTAAATTTCCGAAAAACTCTCTTTTAATAGAAAACTCTATAACTTTTTTATCTCCAACAGTTTTCACTTCCGAATAGGCTATAACTTCTGTAAAAGATGCTATATCGTCCGAAAAACCGCCCCATCCATCGGCAGGGTTGCCTGAATGCTGCTGAAAACCACCCCAACCGTCTGTTATACTGCCTTCCAGTTTATAATCTGAACCGGAACCTGCGGGATATTGCCATGCAGGATAACCAGTTGCAGGATTCTTGTCTGTATCAAAATGAATCTGCAACCTGGCCAGTGTCATTTCCTCAGTACCTTCTACCAGGAAATTCAGGTGAGTACTTGTTGCAAATGTTTTTAACGCCAATAAGGTTCCGCCCGAAGTACCTTCATTAATATGGGTATATTCTACATGTTCCCAGTCTGTAAAATCTCCGTTTATTTTAATATTGGGACCTTTAATGGTTACGGTATCTGTAAAGGTGCTTACTATATCTCCCTTTTTTGCTGTTAGAGTCACCAAGTAATTTCCCTTTGCTCCATATATATACTGGGGAGATCTTCTGGTTGATGTTGTTCCGCTACCATCGCCAAAATCCCACAAATACTCTGTGGCATCGCTGGAAAAATTGGTAAAGTTTACTACAAACCCATCTCTTACATAGCTAAATACCGCTTTTGTACCTTCTTCACCATCTTCCTTTTTACAGGAAACTATCAGCAGCATTATCATGGTAATACCTGCTAACTGAATTATATTTCTTTTCATATATAATTTATTTGTACTACCTTATTTCAATTATAAAATGGGTTCTGAATAAACATTCCTTTCCCTTCTGTTATCTTGGTTCTGGAGAACGGAAAAACCTGCTTATAAGGAGCCGTATATGGTGATTGCCTTACCTCTAGGCAACGGGAAACAAATTTATCATGCCTGATTAAATCTGCTCTGTACTGTCCGTTTTCGCACCAGAACTCATGGCTTCTTTCTGTCAGCAACATGTCGTTAAATGCAGTAAGATTCTGATAGTCTAAGAGTTTAACATCTTCCAATCCCGCCCTGTTTCTTATCCTGTTAACAAGGTTTATTGTCTCCTGAGTTGGCACTCCTCCTCCATTGGCTAATGCTTCTGCTTTGGAAAGCAGCACATCTGCATAACGGTACATAATGATATCTACGGTTGAATAGCTTGTTGTCCTTGCTGCATCTTCGTGGATTTTTAAAGGTAACGGTCCATAATTAAGAAATGAGCCCGGATTAGCCCGGTTATATGTTCTGCCCTCCACATCTGTAAATTCTGCAATCAACATAGTTCTTCTTTTGTCTATGGCTTCAAAAGTGTCGTAAAACCACCAGGTACTTTGTACAGTTCCCCATCCTCCTTTTGGTGCATATCCTCCCGGTAAAACCATTAACTGCCATTGATTTTGACTGGTTCCTTCGTAATCACAGGGAATTGACCAGATAATTTCTCTGTTAATTAGCCCATTATAGTTATTTTTTGCACCATCCAGACTCCACAAGCCTACATAATCATCTGCCAGTCCATAATAATTGTAATTAATAATATCATCTGCCAGCTCTACCACTTTGTCCCATCTTTTTTCGTGAAGGTTCAGTCTTATCAATAGCATCTTTGCCAATGCTTTGTTAAACCTGCCGTAATCTGCATCTGCGGGATGTGGTAAATCTTCAGTAGCAGCTAATAAATCTGCTTCTATAAAATTTACCATCTCATCATAAGGCATTCTTGCTAAAGGAGCTTCTACTAATGGGTTCTTTAACACCTCCAAAGGTGCTATTACAATAGGCCCGTAAAGGTCAAATAAAGTATAGGCAAGTAACCCTCTGGCACAGCGTACTTCTGCAATGGCTTTCTTTTTCAGTTCTTCACTCACCGTAGATTCTTCTATCAGGTATATAGTCATCGTCATACGGCTTATCTTGTTATAAAACCTATCGTAAAAACCAGTAATACCTCCATCATCAGGCTGGTAGCTATGTAGTGTTGCCTGTTGTTTCTCATCGTACCAACCGGTTAGTATCTCTGTGGTACAATCGCTTATCATCTGTACTCCTCTTTCTGAAGTTGAAAACATACCATCCCACCACGATCCTCTTATAGGATAATAAGCAGAATTTACCATTGCTTCAATATCTTCCGCTGTTTTCGGAAAAATTGCCGGATTTATATCTCCATAATCAATAGATACCAAATCTTTGGTACAACCGCCCAGCAACCATACAAACGATACAATCAATAATTTAATCTTTTTCATATTTCTGTTTTTTAGACGCTATCTAATTAAAATGTAAAATTCAACCCTGCGGTAAATGTCCTGATGTTTGGATACGCAGCTGTATAAGAGTCCGTTTCAGGGTCAATTCCTGTATATGGGGTAATCACAAAAATATTATGCGCCGCTACATTTACGCGGGCAGACGAGAATACATTTTTAGCCCATTTAGTAGGCAGTTCGTACCCTAATGAAATATTCTGCAACCTGATAAACCATGCTTTCTGCAAAAAGAAATCTCCGGTTCCATAATCAGAATAATTGGTTATAGTACCGGGATTGGTAGTTGAAGGATTTGTAGGTGTCCATCTGTCTTTTACTGATCTTAAAGCATTATAACCACGTTCTGCAACACCCCATGCGCTATAACCGTAATTAACATAATTAGGGTCTGCCATTCTTCTGCCCAGCAATCCGTTGAAATCAAAATTCAGGCTGAATTTTTTATAAGTAATGATATTGGTTAAACCTACCATATACCCAGGGTCTGATGATCCCAGTAATACATAGTCCGCTTCGTCAATAATTCCGTCCGGCTGTCCTGTTCTTAAAAACCTTCCATTTTCATCTACTACCGGATTACCAAACTCGTCTCTTACCAAGCCGTTTATATCTCTTATTTTTATCTGACTGGGCAATAATAATTTAGTAGGATCTGACTGAGCGTCAGGAACTTTTTCTCCCATTTGTAGTATTCCATCAGAAAGCTGATAAAACATTGCCCTTATTGGGTCATTGGTTTTTTCATAAACAGAAGGTTTCCAATCCGGTGCTCTTTCTAACCAGGTATCTCTGTATAATGAAAAATTAGCAATGGTTTTCCATTGAAAATCTTTACGCTGTACATTACGGGTACTGATGCTTACTTCTATTCCCCTGCTTCTTGTTTTTCCTACATTTGACCAAACAGAATCTACTTCATGGTAAGAATTTAGCGGCTTCCTCTGTAATAAATCTGAGATAACATTATTGAACAATTCTACCGACCCTTCTACTTTACCATTAAATAAAGAATAATCCAAACCTAAGTTAGCTCCTGTGGTAGTTTCCCATTTTAAGTCGGGATTTTCTAATCTTGACAGAGATACAGCCATCATCCTTTGGTCTTCTTTAGACAGCCAGCCGGCATAAGACTCGTAAGCAGCAAATGCGTTATTTCCAATAGCAGCGTTGCCCGTTTGCCCATAACTGAACCTGAGTTTCATTTGAGAAACCGTACTCTTTATATTCTGAAAGAAAGGCTCTTCTGCCATATTCCATGCTAAAGCCGCAGATGGAAAAGTTGCCCATTTATTGTTTCTGGCAAATACGCTGGCTCCGTCTGTACGTATGGTAAAGGTAAACAGGTACCTGCTTTTGTAATTATAATTTAAACGGCTGAAATAAGATGCCATCATATTCTCTGAACCATAAGAGCTTGAAGCCGGCTGCATGCTTCCCGCCCCCAGATTATTCCACAGAAAAGCATCTGTAACGAAGCCCGATGCGGTACTCACATTAGTGCGTTCATAAAACTTCTGTTGAGAGGCTCCGCCCAGCACATCAAATTTATGCCCGTCTCCAAATGTTTTTGTATAGTTTACCGTTCCTTCTAACAGATAATCGTCTCTGTCAAAATTACTGATAGAGGCACTTCCATTCTCTAACGCTCCATGTATGGTTGTTCTCGGAAGGTACATCAATCTCTTGGTTATTCCCCTGTCAAGCCCTGCTTTTAACCTTATTGTAAGGTCTTTTACAGGTGTAATGTCAGCAAAGGTGTTCAGCAGCAAACGTTCTATTCTCCCTTTATCAGAAATAGTGAGTACCGATGCCGGATTAGGTTGCAGAGGTGCCTGCGGGTTACTTGTATAATTACCGTCCTCATCCATTACAGGAAATTGAGGCCCCATCTGGAGAGCCATTCTGATAATCCCCGATTTTTCATGCTCCAAACCTCCCAACTGGGTATTATCATTATCTATGCGGCTACTGGTAAGGTTAAGCCCTACTTTTACATATTTGCTTACTTCCTGGTCAATATTCGCCCGCATAGAATATCTTTTGAAAGCTGAATTTTTTACGATACCATTTTGGTCATAAAAATTCCCTGATATCAAATATCTTGTAGCCTTGTTTCCGCCGGATATAGACAGGTTATGCTGCTGTGTGCTTCCGTTACGCATTACCTGATCAAACCAGTTTGTTCCCTTTCCTACATTATTAATTGCATTCTGGGTAAATTGCTTCTCATAAGCGGTTATTTCGTTATTATCTATTTTTGCCTGTATCTGCTCTAATGTGTTGCTTCCATAAGGATAAACTCCATTCTCCCTCAGCCATAGTTCATAACCTCCTTCATTACTTACCTGCATCCATTCGCTTAAAGAAAGCATATCGAAAGAATTGTCATACCGTTGCCATGAAAAGTTTGTGGAATAATTTACTGTCGCCTTACCTTCTTTACCTCTTTTGGTAGTAATCAGGATAACTCCGTTTGCCGCTCTCGCACCATAAATAGAAGTTGCACTGGCATCTTTCAACACTTCAATAGATTCTATATCGTTGGGGTTAAAAGAATTCAGGATACTTTGTGTTCCTCCATCATAATGGTTCCGGCTATGGGGTTCCGGCTGTTGCAAATCTGAGATTGGAAACCCGTCTACTACAAATAACGGGGCGTTACTGGCGTTATAAGATCCATTTCCACGAACAGATATATTAATTCCTCCTCCCGGTTGGGCGCTGTTCTGTTGAATTGTAACACCTGCCACTTTACCTTTCAACATGTTACCAACTTCGGGTCCCTGAGACATCACAATATCCTCTGCCTTTACAGATGATACTGCTCCAGTAAGATCTCTTCTGGTTTGAGTTCCATAGCCTATAACAACAAGTTCATCTAGGGTTTGGCTATCTTCTACCAAAGCTGCTATTATCTGATTACGTCCATTTACAACTATTTCCTGTGTTACAAAACCGGTATAAGAAATAACCAGCATTGATTGATCATTTACGGATTTTAAGGAGAAATTACCATTAATATCAGCTACAACCCCCATTGCTGTACCTTTTACTTTCACTGTTGCTCCTGGAAGAGGCTCTCCTTTTCCGTCAGTAACTTTTCCTTTCACTTCTGAAAGTGGCTGCAATACTACTTTAGTTGACAATTTTTCTTTAATTATGGGCTTTATTAGTATCGTATTTTCTAAAACTTCCCAAGTAAAAGCTTGCCCCTCGAAGGTTTTTCTTAAAGTTTCTTCTACTGATGCCTTCTTTACACTTAAGCTTACTGGTGTCGCTCTCTGCAGGAACTCCGCATCATAGAAGAAAGCATAGCCACTTTGTTTACGTATTTCTTTAATCACGTTTTCTAAAGAGACATTTTTTACCGATAGACTTATTTGCTGAGAATAAACTGCTGCCTTTATTTGTAAACAGGCAAAGAGCGTCAATAATACAGTAAGCTTCATAGCCAATAAAATTTTCGACAAAGTTCTTTGGGGATATAGATGTTTATAATTGGCACAATACATCCCATTGTCATGAATATTATTATTCATACATTTGTATAAGTTAAGGTTAGTAAATTGATTAATTACTTTAGTCGGTATTATTCCAAAAACAAAAGCCTTAATTACATTGGTGTTACCGCACCTTTGTTCTTAAAACCCCTCCTTTACCACAAGGGCGGGTTTTTGCTTTTACTCTACTGGCATATAATCATTTAAGCATCGAAACCCTCCTTTCTTCTACTTTAAATTTCAATCCACTTGTTTTTTCCATCATGGTAAGTACCTGTGACAATTTAACATTCCTTGAAAGTATTCCATTAAATCTTTTTTGTGGCATATTCTCTATATCTGCTTCAATGTCATACCAACGAGAGAGTTGTTTCATTATCGTTTTCAAATCGGTATTATTAAAATAGAACATACCGTTCTTCCAAGCCGTGACTTCCTCTACATCTACTTCTGTTAAAGAAATATTTCCTGCTGCTGCAACCTGAGATTGTTGACCTGGTTTAAGGATTTTAAAAGCCCCTGTTTTAGCCGAAAGTATCTTTACAACCCCTTCTAATAATGTTGTTTTTACATTTTCTTCATTAGCATATGCATTTACATTGAAATGTGTGCCCAATACTTCTATTTTCTGAGATGCGGTTTTAACAATAAATGGCATCCGTTGTTGCTTTCCATTTTTATTCAAATAAGTATTCGCAACTTCAAAATATGCTTCTCCTTTAAGTTCAACCACCCTACTACTCCCTGTAAAATATGTCGGAAATTTAAGAGAACTTGATGCATTGAGCCATACTTTTGTTCCATCTGGAAGAACCAATTGATATTCTCCCCCTCGTGGTATGTTAATAGTATTATATAAACTTTTTTCGACCTGTGCTACTTTACTGTTTATATTATACACGATTTCCCCACTTGGCAACTTGCTAATGGCCACACCTCCCTGATCTGCCAATGTTCCACTAACTGAGCCCTCTAAATTCAACTCAGAACCATCACTTAATATCAAAATAGCTTTATTATTTCCCGGATCTATATTTTCCCCCAATCGTTCATTATAATTCATTGCCACCGGGTCGTTTATTTTATCTTTCTTTAAATACCACCAGCCAGCTACAGCAATAATAGTTATCGAAGCTGCCACCTTCATATAAGTCGCCAACCGTATCTTGTGTTTCTTTATATAAATATGACTATTGATTCGTGAGAAAAGCTCTTTCCCAACCTGCTCCATATCGTCCTGATATTTATTTTTCCACGTCTCTTTCTGTAGCTTTGTATAATAATAATTATATAACGCTACCTCTTTTTCTGTGGCCGTTCCGTTACTAATTTTTTCGGTTAATTGCTGAAATTCGTTCTTTTCCATTTCGCTGCTTCTATATGTATGGCACTTCTAAAGGATGTACCCCCTAAAGAGAATGTATTTTTTTGAGTAATGAAAGTCTCAATCAGAGTTTCTCAGATAAATAACCTATTTAATTAAACAAACAAGCCCCTTCGCATGAACATAAATAAGTTCATTTACTCATTATTAAGAAAGGATAATAAAAATCTGTAAGTTCCTGGGATGTTGGCGGTATATGTTAATATTTAATACGTCTCTCCTCATTAATCGTCAATGTGGAAAAACCCTTCACAAAAACAACAGAAGAAATGAAGATATTCTGGTCAACGAAGATCTCATTTTTTTTATCGCTATCGTCATTTGGTTTTCTACTGTTTTTACAGATATCCCTAAACGTTCCGCAATTTCTTTATTACTTAAATGTTCCTGACGGCTCAACAGAAAGACTTTCCGGCATTTTTCAGGTAGTTGATTGGTAAAATGATTAATCATAGCCATTAATTCTTTGACCTCTAAACTATCTTGTGCCAATTCATAAGGTTCTTCTGTCTGTTTCAGCTTCTCAAAAAAAGAATCTCTTACTTTTCCACTTCTGATAAAATTGGCTACTTTAAACTTTACAGCAACCATCAAATATGGCTTAAGAGAAGCTATATCCAATTGATTACGATGCTCCCACAACCAAATAAAAAGCTCTTGCACAATATCCATACATGGCTCTCTATCACGGAGTACATTATAGGCAGACATGAACATAACATTCCAATATCGATTATAGATTTCATTAAAAGCATCCGTGTTATTTTCACTTAGCTTTATTAGTAATTCGTCATCTGGAAGTATTTTATAATTGATTTTCAAGTTTCACAAAATAAAAAACAATATACAATTGTTATATATATAATAATAAAGTTTATATCATTAATTTATCCTCGTATCCGTAAGTAATACATTATCCATCAATTTTAATCAAAAATCCAATATCATCTCTCCAAAAACTAAAAATCACGAGCTAAAAAGAAAAGTCACTCTTTCAAGTGACTTTTCAACTTTAACCAAACGTATATTTAATCTACAATCCTGAATCGTCCAGGGCGAAGGTATTCTTTCGGGTCTTCCATTTTCCTCTGGTGAAATCTGGAATGTCCTGACTGG
>NZ_JBHUDG010000011.1:0-1834 GCF_042678145.1 Pseudopedobacter beijingensis
ACGTTTTTATTTCAACAAATGTTTGTATAAAAATCTATACAAACATTTGATTCAGAAGGTATTTTTTTTGATTTTCAAACTGTGTTAAAATTGCTTCTTCGGTTTGGATTTTTTGATCAATATTATTTAACAATGATGCAATATTTTCTACTTCTTTTTCATCGGTTGGTAAAAAAATCGTATTATCTAAAAATCTTTGGTTGGTAATATTTATAGTATTTTTTGCACCTTTCTGCACTAGACTATGCAGGTAGTTATTAGCATTGATCGGACTATTGAAATAATAGTGAAGAATATTTCCAATACATACATTTTTGGGTTCATAAACTCCATATAGTGGAGAAACTGCAACATTTTCACTAATAAAACTTTGTTTTATTATTCCATACGGAAATTCACCCGTTGGACTTTTAGTATAAACAACATCGCCAAAATGTACTACATTGTAATTAGTTGTATTTTTTGACGCAAAAGAACGCCCAAGATATTCTATTTGATTAATAACACCTTTACTAACCGAAACAGAAAAAATAGGCAAATTGTCTTTATTCGTTTCTTTACGTTCAGTAAGTATATTTCGTAAATATTGTTTTTCCCATTGTTTGTTATTTGTTAAATTCTGACAAAGCCCTTTAATTAAGGATTTTATTTCCTATGTGATTACGCTTCGCTATCAACTATACGAACAAATTCTTAATCACGAAAATGAATATGTTCAAGTTAAGGATACTTTAAACTATGAACAGCCAACTAAATATTTGGTTACAAATACGGATTATTCATCTGATATTTCGCTAATTCCAGTTCTAACTGCAAATAAAGCTTTTATATTAGGATATACCGATGAAGAATTTGGTATTTATGACAAAGGTCAATGTATCATTTTCGATGATTTTACAATGGATATAAAGTTTGTTAATTTTCCATTCAAAGTAAAATCTTCAGCAATTAAAATACTGACAGCGAAACCAAATGTGAACCTAAAATTTATATTTGAGTATTTGTCATTTTTAAATCTATCATCAAATGAACACAAACGGCATTATATCTCCGAAATTGAGACTATGGAAATGCAACTACCAAATTATATTCAACAAACATATGTTGCAGATTTTCTAGCAAGTATTGACGATAAAATAAAAACTGAATTTGAAATTCATACGCTATTACTTAAGCAGAAACAATACTTGTTAGCTAATTTATTTATATAAATAAATTAGCTAACAAGTATCTCTTTTGTTTTTCAAATTTATGCAATAGTTGGCTTTCAATATCAATTTTTGAATCTATAGATGAAAGGTAATCAGCAATCTTTTTTTGCTCTTCAATACAAGGTAAACCAAATTTAATTCTCGCAAAATTGTCGTAGAAAAGATAATCTCTTACTCCTCCTTCAACATTTCTTAAAACTTCTCTATTAAAAAAATCTGTCTTTAGATATTGATATAGAAAGTTGTCATTTACGGTGTTATCTGTTTTAAAACAAACATACAATGAACTGATAATAATATTCTCTAAGTTTTCACTATAGCCAATAGACCCCACATTAATTCTTGCTGGATTATAGGCAAAGGTGTTCGTGTCAATTATTTTGTATAGTTTAATATCGTAGCCTCTATCTTCGCTATCAACTCCCTCGAATTGCTCACTTTGCGGAACGAATCCTAATTTGTTATTTATAGAATAAACAGGAAGCTTTTCGTTATTTTTATTTCTCTTATTTACAAGAGTTGTAACCTCTCCAAACTTTTTAGTATTCCAATCTATATAGTTTTCATTGTTTCCATTTTTAAATCTCAATTGACGTGAGAATAATTTCTTACTAATCGTAATC
>NZ_JBHUDG010000012.1:0-249880 GCF_042678145.1 Pseudopedobacter beijingensis
ACTTCAAAATCTTGATGATCTGTGTTTCGCTAAACTTACTTTTTTTCATTACCCTAAATTATAAAACTACATTAATAATCGTAGCTGTTTTAAGGGAAGATTACAATTGAACATTAGTGTTTTTAATTGCCTCAAATGCACCACTCTGAAAACCAATCTTTGATATTATCAGTCCGTAATTAGCTCCATAGTCGTTTATAACGGTTCGAAAAGAGTGAACAACACTTTTTGGAATGGCTTTTGCCCAAAATTTACATTCACATATGATTACGCTTTTAGAAACTTGGCTATTTATTTCTGCATACACATCAACATTGACTTTTTCCCTTACTGTAATTATTTCTTTTTCTACTTCGCATTTATAACCACATACAGTTAAAATCTCAGCAACTTTGTTTTGCAAATCTTTCCAGGTTTTCGGTTCATTTTCGTAAATAGTCATTTATATATAGGTTTCTCAAAGATTTATAAAAATCATTTTTTTGAATCGTATCAATCTAGTTTCAAAAAAGGATATTGAATAAGCAAATTTTAATTTTATAAAAGATTAGAAACGATGATCTGTTTATTCTTCCCAAACTACACTTATTATAGTTTTCATTTGCTTATAAGGAATACAATATTCAAAAAAATCACTATCATCCTCATCAGCTTTTAATTCGAACCACGTAGATTTATATATTGATTGAGCTTTATCTTTTCCCGAATATAAAAAATCATAGTCAGCATCAATATACTCTTGAGCAACAGAATCTTCAGGAGGTGATAGTTTGGTGATTTCTTTTATTTTTATCCAATAACCATCTGACTTACTCCAATATTTAACCTGACCGTTATTAATAAAAACAACAAATAAGGGATATACATTTAATGATAATAACCTATAAATAATTGAGGTTAAACTGGTTTTGAATCTTTCTGATAATTCTTTTACTAAATCAGGAGAGAACTTTTTTTTAAATGTCGCTTTCCGTATTAAATCTTCGGGCATTAATAGCTCTGATGCAAAATCGTTAGCTTCCCATTCCTGAATTCCTTTTTTTGCTTGCTGCTCTGCATTGTTAAACCAGTTTAGTGTATTGGGTGTTTCATCGTGAAGTTCTAAATCTAGTTTGTCATGTAGTAAAAAATGCCCGATTTCATGTGCGACAGTAAATCTTTTTCTCTCTTCAAACTGAATATTGGAGTTTATTTTTATTAATGTCTTGGAGTTACCTCTGATAATTTTACCGTCTGAACTTGGTAATTTCTCCTCTATCAATGTTGCCCCAAGTCCGGCAACAAAAATATCCAAAGGAATATCAGTAATTTCATCGAAGCCGATTTCTTCTAATAGTGCTTTAGCCCTATTGGAACCTCTTCTATTTCGGATCATTTTCTAGTTTTTCCAGTAGTTCTAATAAATTTTGATCTTTAATTATTTCTTTAATCTCATCAATTCCTAGATTATCTAAATTTCTGTATTGTACCTGAAATTGATTATTTGCAATTAAAGATTTTAAATAACTAATTGGCTTATCGATATTTTTCTCAATTGCACTTTGTAGTAATGCAGAAGCTTTTTCTAATAAATCATTGTCTCTTTGCTTATTAATATAACCTTTTAAGAGAAATGAATGTTTACGGAAATTTTTAAGAGCATAATTTTCAATATCATTAATATCAAAACCTTCCTCTTTAAGAATTTCATCATAGGCACTAGAATCTCCGTCAATAATTTGGGAAATAATTGTCTCGTCTATCTTTTTGATGAAGTTATTTTTCATAATTCAACACTTTCAATTTTGCTTTTATAAATGGTAACTTGCGATCTAATCGCTTTTTAATATTTGTCAGTTCATCGATTCCGATGCCTAATAACTCTGACAAGTCGTTTCGTTTCATGCCATTTATTATATATGGTTCAAACAATAATAATTCATCATCTGTCGCTCCCATAGCTGTCAATTCATCATGGCATATAGATAATAAGGATTGGTAGTCCGAATCGTCAAAAGACATTTCAACATCATTATCCAGAATTTCAAATGTTTCATTTGCTTTATCAAGTTCAGCGTTTAATGTGTTTGAAATGACACTATCTAGAGCACTTATTATCTGCTTTCGGAAATCAGGAAACTTATCAATATACCAGTTCCGTCCTCCTTCTCTTAAAAAGGCTTCGATCGTATCATTAATCATGTCTTCAATCATAATACCTCTAAAACCCTTTTGATAATTGTATTTAATTCCAAAAAAAGTCTTAAGCCTTATGATAGCGTGTTTGAAAAGAATAGCATAAAAATCCGAAGTATAAACCTCCTGAAGTGCCTTGCATTTCTCCTCAAAAGTTGCAACTTTTCTATTATCAGACTTCATTTATATAGTAATGCTTAAATTTTATAAAAAACTTCCATAGCAATGGCAATTTATGAAATTAATATAGCATTACAATGTATACAAGACGTTTAACTAAAAAAATAAATTATGAGTAAGTCAGCAAATTATTTAATCTCTGGTGTTTGGAAAGATTCAAATGACAATATTACACATGTAATGTTGCATTTGGTAAATGATGGAGATTCATGGAGTATGGGTGAAAAAACATCAGAAGCCAATGCCATAGCATTACTAAAAAAAGGAAATATTATTAAGACAGTAGTATGGGGTTATCCTGGATGGAGTATTAAATCTAAGGTAACATATATTCAGAGAGCTGGAAAAGAATATTTAAGGAGCGAAGCAAATGCAACTACAAAAGATAATTTAGACAATTTAATATCAATGAAAGCAATTAAATAATTATAAATATGGATAAAAATTTACATTTAGATTCGGTAATTAAAACGCATCAAATTACCAAAGAAGAGCAACTTTTAACTAAGCACAAAGACAAAAGCAAAGAAGTTAAAGAGGCTTTAGAGGAAAAATACGATAGTAATATATACTCTACTTTTAATTCTGGTTCCTATGCAAAAAATACTGCTATGAATACCAAATTTGATTTTGACATGGTATGCCCTTTTAAAAGAAATGCATTTGGTTCTAATGGCACATTAAAGCAGATGTACGAAGATGTTTTTGATTTTTTATATGAGAAATATAAAGACGAGGCAAATGTTAGAAAACAAAAAGTTTCTATTGGGATTGAGTTTTTTGCCGATAATGACGGTGATATTGTAAAGATTGATGTTGTACCAGGACGAGAATTAAATAAAGATCAATACAAAGATGATGAAAACCTTAATCTCTATGTTTACTATAAATATGGAAACTTTGACCAAGGCAGTGAGAGAATCAAAACAAACGTGCAGGCTCAAATCAAAAATATAAAAGATAGAGCTACCAAAGAAAAAGATTCAATTAGAAAGGTCATCCGCCTGCTTAAAGTATGGAAAAACACCAAATATAATTACCCTGTAAAATCTTTCTTTTTGGAATTGATTACAATTAAAGCTTTTGATAATAAAGATGTATCAGGGAATTTATGGAGTAAACTAGAAACTGTATTGCAATATATTCGTGACGAAGTCACCGGCGAAAGTTTTACATTGAAAGATCCAGGAAATAGTTCTAATGACTTAATTGAAACTTTGACAACTTCAGAGAGACAGATACTGTCTGATGATATGAAGAATATGCTTGAAAGGATCGAAGATAACGATGAAAATATCAAAACTTATTTCCCTGAAAATTCAAAATTTGTTGAGGAAGAAGAAATTGATAACAAATACGAAAACAAAGGAAACGGATTCTATTCTAATCCACCAAAAAATGAAAGATTCGGTTAAGTGATGGACAAAAGACTAAATACAATCCAGCAAATTTTTTCTGAACTAAATGGGATTTCAATTGAGACCCCATTTAGTTCAGATTTAGAATTTAATATAGTTGGAAAAATTAAAGTTCCAGTCGAGTCAACAGACGATTACTTATTTTTTGATGTTAAGATTTATCCCGAGTATCCCTTAAAAAGAATGGATACAGAATCTATTACTTTTTCCAACAGCGATTATTTGGAGTATGGACACGTAATGGGTGATGGTTCAATTTGTATACATACTTCTCACCATACCGATTTAAAGAAAAAAATTGAGGTAGATATTAATTCACTAAAAAGATGGATCTGGAAATACTATTTAAATAAAGATAATGATAAGCATTATGAACATTTGATTTTACAGCCTAAAGAATTTAAGGGGAATTATTTTTCTTTTTTGTTTACTGAAGTCGACCACGTTTTCAGCAATCAACAATTTGGTTTTTTCGAGTATTCAAAAATAAATAACGGATTGTATCATGAAAAGATTATTTTTAATAATGTTATTCAGGAGTTCAGAGATTCTTCAAATAAAAAGCTTACAGCGTGTAATTGGAGTAGTTCAATAAAACAATTAACCAACAAAGATCTTGGTATCTATATTTTTTCAGATAATCCTCCTGCTAAGATGGGTAAATTTATAATAAGCAAGTGGGAAGATTTAGAAGGTTTAGTCAACCAAAATTTTCATAGTTTTCTCTATAGTGTCCAGAAAAAAAATTTGAAACTGAATGGAAAACCAATTCCTTTTTTAATAGGTTATAGAATATCAGATAAAGAAATACACTGGCAGGTTGCTATTTTAGAGATTGGAAAATTTCCAATTGAGACCTATAAAGAAAACAAAGTTTGGAAAGGTAAATTTATCAATGAAGACATTATATGGGGTATCACTAAAAATTGCTCTTATGACTACTTCTTTGGCAGAGGTAGATTAAATGAGAAGATTACTAAAAGCAAGATACTCATTATTGGCATAGGTGCAATAGGCAGTATGGTTGCAACAACGTTGACTAGATGTGGTTGCACCAGTATTGATGTAGTTGACTATGATATTAAAGAACCTGAAAATGTATGTAGATCAGAATACTCTTTTTTGACAGGTATTTGTAATAAAGTAGATGATTTGTCCAATGAATTATTCTCAATATCTCCTTTTGTTGAAGTTGGAATAATTAATCCAGTGATGTTTCATGTCGAAACAAAAATAGACCAGGGAATAAACAATACTAATAATGAATTGCATAAAAAACTACTTCATTATGATATGATTATAGATTGTTCGACAGATAACGATTTGTTGTATGTTTTAAGTAAATTAGAACTTAATGGATTTATAACACTATCAATAACCAATAATGCTAAAGACCTTGTTTGTTCAGTTGAACCCAATAGTTATAATTGGGTAATGAATCAATATGAAAATGTTTTGGAGAATGAGATGGAAAATTTACATAACCCAACCGGATGTTGGAGTCCAACATTTAAGGCTTCATATAATGATATCAGCACATTGGTTCAATTTGCCATTAAGCATATTAACATGAAATTGAGTGATGAGAGTAAGAGTTTGAGAAACTTTGTTTTAAAAACGAACGAGAGCGATGTATTTTCAATAAAATTAGACGAGTTTTGACATATAGAATTAATGAATTAGGTTTAACGCTGGAAATCGAAGATGATCTATTATGTAATTTAATAGATATTGGAATAAAACATTACCCAAATGAATTTGGTGGCTTTTTAATCGGAAATTATTCAGAGACTCTAACCCATCTAAAGATAACAGATACAATTTTGCCAAATAAATTTAAAGGAACACCTTATTTGTTTGAGAGGGATACAGTAGGTATTGATGATAAATTAAAACAATTTTATGCTGAAAAACCCAAGAAATATTATCTGGGTGAGTGGCATACTCATCCAAATAATTTACCAATACCCAGCAGCACAGATATAAATGCCGTTAATTCAATTGCAAATCACCCTGAAGTTTCAATTAAAAATCCTATAATGCTGATCATAGGTTATAAAAAGACCAAAGTTGAGCTTGGTTTTTATGTTCAATTTAAAAATAAATTATATAGATATGAGTAATAAAATAGATATAGGTGACTTATTTGCGGGATTGCAAAATCAAATGGTTGCACAATTAAATACTAACAGAGAATTCATTTTACATTCTGGGTCAAAAGGAGATTCCTTAGAAAACGTTTGGATCGAATGGCTGCGAAAATATTTACCTAATAGATATTGTGTTGACAAAGCAATTGTGATTGATAGTACAGGAAGTTTAAGCCATCAATTAGACTTAGTAATTTATGATCAGCAATATACACCTTTCGTTTTTACTCAAAATGGCATTCACTATATTCCTGCTGAGGGTGTGTATGCCGTTTTTGAAGTTAAGCCTGATTTTCAGGGCAACGTAGCGAGTGATAATTTTTTTGAATACACAGGGAAGAAAATTGAAAGTGTAAGGAAATTAAAAAGAACTTCTGTGGGTATAATCAATGCCGGAATACCTCAAAGTCCTCGCGCATTGACAAAAATAGTTGGAGGTATTTTAGCTAGCACTAACACCTATGCAAAAAATAATAATACTATTGAATCCCATTTAAAAGGTTTAACAGGATTACAAACTATTGAAATGGGGTGTGCCGTAGATTACGGTAGTTTTTATGTGAATTATGATGGAGAGGAAAACATATCAAATACAAATTTTGAGGAACGCATAGCAAATTACTACCTTGAAAGGACTTTTAACAGTACTACATTTAGTAAAAAAGAAAACTCTTTAGTCACTTTTTTTCTTCAACTCACAAGATATTTACAGCAGTCTATTGGAACAGTAGCAGCTATAGACTTGAATGCGTATGCTAGGGCTGTTGGATTTGAAATTGATGAAAAGATATAAAACTGCATTGTCAGAAAAAGTTACCTAAATCAAATAACTCATAAAAAAAATCCAATTAATTGTTTGTTATAGTGTGAAATAAAAAGCAGTCTATCAATAAGAATTTAAACTAGCAGTATAAGTTGAATACTAAGCTTTTATAAAGAATATCAAAAAATTCAGGTAACGATTTGGTAACGGTGCTTATTGCTTTGCTTTTCAACGTGTTTCCGTTAGCTCATAGCAAATATACAAAAACATATGTCTGAAAACAAGATCATAAATGATACGAAAATCAAAAAGCAGTGAACTTAATCACTGCTTGAAAATATTAATTATTCAAAATCTCTATCCATATGCTCTTCCAAAGATTTTTTTAATTGATCCAAATAGGCTGTTCTGGAACCAGCACGCATTTTCATTCGGTGAAAGGCATGATGAATATCTCCTAATTCAATGTTGAAAATAGACTGCATTATTGCTGTAATTTTTCTTATGCTTACATTCCCATTTAAAATAGATCCATTTGTATGTATTGCATATATCAATTCTATCAAAGCATTTTTTGATTCCGTCCATACCAATTGTTGTATGTTCTCAGCTTTAGTCATATCAAATAATCCACTATTTATACGAAAAATGAGATAATCATAAAATAATTCATCACCTATTATTCTTGCTACTTTATAATCGAAGTAAGTAGAAAATCTGTGATCAGATTCAAAAATGTGACTATTAAGCCCATTGTCTATATTTATCTGCCCTCTAATAAATAATTCTTCATCCCGATCTATACGTCCCGATCGGTAATATCTGTAGAAAGGGCAATTGCAGGTGTTTTCTCTATAAATATTTTCAATCTTTTGTAATTCATCCGAAAAATATTTTTTGTGAACATCCCACATCCCACTTGGACAACTGCTCTCAATTTTGAACACCTTATTATAGAAAATTAATTTCCCTTGTATTTCGGGTTTTATTTTCTTGAAAAATTCAATTTCTTGATTAGGTTGTTCAAATCCATTTTCCATGATATAATCTCGTAATCTTTCCAGTTTAGACAATAGAAAAGAAACAACTTTGCGTGTACTTTCTATTACATTTTGTGAGTTTAAATCCAATTTCTTTTCTTCTTCCCTTATTGATAAAAGGATGTTTTTAATGTACCTCATAATACTTCAATTTTTAATGAATAAATACTTTATTATAACTACTACAGCTACTTAGCTTAATATTATTCTTCATAAATATGCTTTTCAGTAACATTTGTTACAGACTTTTTTTTATTCAAAATATACTTTTACGCAATTATCAAATAAATATCAAGGGTATGAAAGCACATTATCAAATTGCCATAATTGGAGCTGGTACAGCAGGGATTATGACAGCAGCTCAACTTTTAAAAAAGGATAAGTCACTTGACGTTGTTATTGTTGACCCGGCAGATAAACATTATTATCAACCGGCCTGGACATTAGTTGGAGCCGGAACTTATGATTTCGATAAAACAGAAAAACGAATCAGAGATTTAATTCCGGAGCAAGCTGAATGGATCCAAGATTCAGTAATATCTTTTTATCCGGAAGAAAATAAAATTGAACTAAAAAAAGGCATCAAAATCAGTTATAATTATCTTGTGGTTGCTCCCGGGTTAGTAAATGATCTTTCGCTAATCGAAGGATTGGAAGATGCAGTTAAAAAAGGTGTCGTTTGTAGCAATTATATAGATCCTAAATATACATGGGAATGTCTTAAAAATTTCAAAGGTGGAAATGCAGTTTTTACCCAACCTACAACCCCGATTAAATGTGGTGGAGCTCCTCAGAAAATCATGTATCTGGCTGCAGATTACCTTCGCAGGAATGGTCTAGACAAAAAATCAAATGTAGTTTTCGCTACTCCTGGTACAGTCATATTTGGGGTGAAGCGGATTGCGGATACATTAATGAAAGTCATCCATCGATACAATGTACATTTTAAACCTTTTTATGCTCCTGTTAAAATAGACGCCGAACAAAAAATAGTCTATTTCAAAAGTGTAGCTCCCGATGACAATAACTGTATAGTAAACGAAGGTAATGTTTTGGGTGAAAAGCAACAAGGTGATTCGTTAATTGAAATGCCTTTTGATTTATTACACTTAGCTCCACCTCAAACAGCTCCAAAGTTTGTAAAAGAATCTGTATTGGTCAATGAAGCAGGTTGGTTAGATGTGGATATCAATAGTCTTCAACACAAAAAATATCCGAATATTTTCGGGATTGGAGACGTAGCCGCATTGCCTACCGCAAAAACAGGAGCAGCCATACGCAAGCAAGCTCCTGTAGTAGTGGATAATATTCTCAAACTCATCAAAGGAAAAGCCGCCGACAACAAATCATACCAAGGATATTCATCCTGTCCGTTAGTAACTGGATATGGAAAAATGGTTTTAGCGGAATTTAATTACAAAAATGAATTCACGCCCGATCCTAAACTCAAAATGATGCTGATTGGCGACAGTTCTAAAGAACACTGGCGTTTGTGGCTGTTAAAAAAGTATATGCTCCCTTATTTGTATTGGCATAAAATGATGAATGGCGAAGATGTTTAGCCCTGTGTAACCTATGTAACAGACTATCTCTTTTTATAAGCCGAAATTTGCAACAATAAAAAAGAATGAAACTATAATTTATGGAATGGATTTTACAACCGTGGCCGTGGTATGTTAGCGGACCATTGATTGCACTAACGATGTTTATTCTACTTTACGTAGGTAAAAATTTTGGAATGTCGTCCAATTTACGAACACTCTGCACCATGTGCGGAGCCGACAAAACCTGTGATTTTTTCTGCTTTGACTGGAAAGCACAACGCTGGAATTTATTGGTAATGACCGGAGCTATCATCGGTGGATTTTTAGCTTCAAATTATTTGTCTGATAATCAAATACCTGATTTAAACCCAAAAACGGTTGAGCATCTAAAGGAAATAGGTTTTGAAAGTGCAGGGAAAGCATACGTACCTACAGAACTTTTTGGACCGGAAGCATTTTCAGATCCTAAGACATTGGCTATACTACTAATTGGAGGAATATTGGTTGGTTTTGGAGCACGTTACGCAGGTGGTTGCACTTCAGGGCATTCTATTTCTGGTATCAGTAATTTTCAACTTCCCTCACTCATTGCTACCACAGGTTTCTTTATTGGAGGGCTTATTATGGTACATCTTATTTTTCCTTTAATTTTTTAAAACGGATGAAAAGGCTGGTGGTAATGCTGGTTGTGTTTTCTCTTTCTCAATCAACAATGGCACAAGAAAACCACATAAAAGATACCATTGAAAATAAATCTCTGGTTTCTTATCTGAAAGAAGGCGAAATCAGCGGACATATCCGTAATTATTTTTTGATGACTGAAAACCAATACGGGAATGATTATTATGCCAATGCCATTGGAGGCGTATTAAGCTATGAAACCAAATCGTACAAAGGCTTTCAGTTAGGAGTTTCGGGAATATTTACATATAAGCTATTTTCATCTGATTTGAATAAAACTTATGATCAGACTAATAAATCATCACGATGGGAACAGGAACTTTTTGATGTGAACCATAAAGACAATTTTAAAGATTTAGACCGATTGGAAGAATTGTATATTAAGTACCATTGGAAGAATTCGTATATAACCTATGGAAAAATTCCTGTAGAATATACACCTTTGTTGAACAAAAGCGATGGAAGGATGAAGCCTTTTGCCTTTCAGGGAGCTTGGTTGCATCATAAAAATGAAAAAATTCAGGCTGATGCAGCATGGATCCATAGGGTTTCCCCGAGATCAATGACCGAATGGTTTTCAATGGAGGAGGTTATAGGATTGACAGATAATGGCTATTTGTCAAACGGAGAAAAAGCAGATTATGAAGGAACAACTCATTCCCAAGGATTGGCAATTGTTCATTTAGGAAAAGAATTCAAAAATCTGAACGCAAATTTCTGGAATTTTCATTTGGATAAATTTATTAATACCTCTTGGTTGCAATTGGAATATTCAAAACAAGATTTTTTGATTGGGATGATTTATTCTTTTCAAATACCAAATTCTTATCAAAAAAAATTGAGTGAAGAAAAACGATATGTTCAACCCAATGAAAACGGACAGGTTGCCAGCTTTATGCTGAAATACATAAATGGTCATTCTCAAATCAAAGCGGCTTATTCCAAAGCTTTTGAAACGGGTAGGTATTTATTTCCAAAAGAATTGGGGCGGGATCAGTTTTATACTTCCATGCCCAGAAGCCGTATCGAAGGATTGGGCGGAGTTGATGTTTTTGCTATTGGGTATCAGTATAATTGGAAACATTTCTTTTTGAATATAGATGCTACCACTACTTACGGAGCAGAAATAGAAAATTATGAATTAAACAAATACAATATCGATGATTATTATCAGATCAATACAAGACTGCATTATGAATTCTCAAATTTTTTAAAAGGTCTTCATGTGGAATTGCTATATGTCTGGAAACAAAATAAAAACGAGCATAACCCAAAATTGGTGGTACAAAGAAGCGATTACAACCAAATCAATCTAATAACAAATTTTAATTTTTAAAAAGCAATGAAAAATATAGTTTACTTACTAATCGGAACATTTTTCGGAATCGTCATGTACAAATCCGAAGCGGCATCGTGGTTCAGAATATATGAAATGTTCCAGTTCCAATCCATTCACATGTACGGATTAATGGGAACAGCTTTAGCAGTAGGAATAATCGTAGTACAATACATCAAAAGAAATAAAGTAAAAAATATCAATGGGGAGCCCATCAATATTGCAGACAAGGACAAAAGTATTCCACGCTATTTAATAGGCGGTATTCTTTTTGGTTTAGGCTGGGCATTGGCAGGTGCTTGTCCTGGACCTATGTTTGTAATGACAGGTGCGGGATATTTCCCGATTTTAGTTGTAATTTTAGGAGCGGTATTAGGAACGTGGCTTTACGGTCTGATAAAAGATAAATTGCCTCATTAAATCAAAATAAATATGGAAGAATTAATCCGTGAAACCTATCGGGGGATATTTGAAAAAGAGCTGATCGACGAAATAATTTCGGTTGCGAAGCTGGTCGAATTTAAGGAAGGCGATGTGTTAATCGATATAGGCAAATACATCAAAACCATGCCTTTGCTTATTAGTGGTGCCATTAAAATAATGCGAGAGGATTTTGATACAGGCGAACTGTTGCTATACTTTATCGAAAAAGGAGATACCTGCTCTATGACACTAACATGCTGTATGGGCGATAAAAAAAGTGAAATTCGTGCCGTAGCAGAAAACAATGGTTTGGTAGCAATGATTCCTGTTGGTAAAATGGAAGAATGGATGAGTAAATACAAAAGCTGGCGTGCTTTTGTATTTGAAAGTTATAACAATCGCTTTAACGAATTACTTTCTGCCATAGACAATATAGCGTTTACCAATATGGATAAGCGACTTTATAATTATTTGTTGGAAAAGAGTAAAATAAATGACTCTTATATCATTACCAAAACTCATCAGGAAATTGCTTATGAACTTAATAGTTCCAGAGTAGTTATTTCCCGGCTTTTGAAAGCATTGGAAAATGAAGGAAAAATAAAACTAAACCGCAATAACATAGAATTGTTAAATTAACGCCTATGGAAGATACCAAAAGCGAACAAATAAATACATCATTTAAAAAAGATCTGATACTTCGGGAGGAATTAGCTATCCAACGTACATTTCTTGCAAATCAATCTACTTTTTTATCATTTTTAAGAAGTTCGATGTATTTTTTGGTGGCTGGGCTTAGTGTCAACAAGCTTGTTGACGATAACAGAGCGGTTATTTTTGAATATATCTTGTTCGTTATATCTGGGCTTTTACTCGTTGTGGGCATTATCAACTATTTCCGCAACCACAAAAAAATCAAACAAAGTGAAATTCATATAGGCGACTATAAGCTAAAATATGAAAACAATTCATATCTCTAAAAGTGTAGTTCGAACTAAAATAAATCTACCAAGGTTTTATTATTGATTATCCTTCTATATATACAATATAAATTGTTACATAATCATTAACAACACTGCGGACAAATTCCCGATACCGTAAAATTTACATCACTCACTTTATACTTCTTAGGAAGCTCAAAAAAGGGTTCTACGCCCTCTATGCAAGTAACGGATTTACATTTTTGACAACTAAAATGTACATGATTATGGTTATGAGTAGTGGAACAACTATGGCAACTTGCATACTTCACACCCCCGTCAATATTCACAACTTTGTGAATTAAATCTTCTTCTATCAACCTATCCAAGACACGATAAATCGTAACCCTGTTGCACAATCCATCTAAAGACAATTGTATTTCAGAGTGTGACAGAGCAATTTCCGACCTAATAATCAAATCTAAAATTTCTGTTTTTGCCGTTGTTTTTCTCGTTTGTTTCATATTTTATATAATTACTATTGCAACATTATTGCAATTACAAATATAAAACTTATTTTTGCAACATTGTTGCGTTAATTAAGAAATATGATAAAAGAAACCAAACTCCCCGTAACCGTTTTGAGCGGTTTTCTCGGAGCAGGAAAAACAACGTTGCTCAACCACGTACTGCATAACAAAGAGAGGCTTAAAGTAGCTGTTATCGTCAATGATATGAGCGAAGTAAACGTAGATGCAAGATTGGTAGAAAATGAAAATACGCTTTCCAGAACCGAAGAAAAACTGGTAGAGATGAGCAATGGTTGCATCTGTTGTACGTTGCGTGAAGATTTAATGGTTGAGGTTGAAAAACTCGCAAAAGAAAGAAAATTCGACTATCTGCTCATTGAAAGCACAGGTATCAGTGAGCCTGTTCCGGTTGCACAGACATTCAGTTTTGTGGACGAGGAAAATGGCATAGACCTTTCCCGTTTCAGCTATATTGACACAATGGTTACCGTGGTCGATTGCTTTAATTTTTTCAATGATTTTAGTACGAATGAATTATTGCAAGATCGTGATCTGACCGATATGGAGGGCGATTACCGAACCATTGTAAACCTGCTGACCGACCAGATTGAATTTGCCAATGTAATAATACTGAACAAAACTGATTTGGTTGATGAAGAAACTGTCGGAGTATTGAAAGCTGCCATTCACAAACTAAATCCCGGAGCAAAAATCATTACTTCCGAATTTGGAAAAGTTGCACCACAGGAAATACTCAATACAAAACTATTTGATTTTGAAGTAGCCCAAAGTTCGGCAGGTTGGCAAAAAGAATTAGAAGCCGAAAGTCATACCCCCGAAACAGAAGAATACGGCATAGGTTCTTTTGTATTCCGCAACCAAAAACCCTTTCATCCCGAGCGTTTCTGGAACTACCTGAACACAGATTATCCAAATGGGATCATTCGGGCAAAGGGATTGTTCTGGTTAGCTTCAAGACCTGACCAGGCTCTGAACTTTTCGCAGGCAGGCGGTTCGTCCCGATTGGAAAGTGCTGGTGTGTGGTGGTGCAGTATGCCGTTTAGTGAACGTATGCGATACGCTTCATTTATCCATAACAGAGATTTAATCGAAGACCGATGGAGCAAACAATGGGGCGATCGTATGAATGAACTGGTTTTCATCGGACAGGACATCGACAAAGAAAAGATGGTATCAGAACTGGAAAAATGTTTGTTGCAGGATAGTGAGCAATATTTATTTGATAAGAACATCAGGTTTGAAGACCCTTTTCCTAAAAATATTTGAATATGAATAAAACAAAATTTACAAGAAGAGAAATCATCAAACAAGGCAGCTTAGCTTTGACCGCATTAGCTTTGCCATTTCCATTCACTTCATTTGCAAAAATAAATATCATGACAGACCATAAAAATTTTGACGTTATCATCATCGGAGGTAGTTATGCAGGACTTTCAGCAGCAATGGCGTTAGGTCGTTCCTTAAAAAATGTGTTGATTATTGATAGTGGAAAACCTTGTAACCGATACACACCTCACTCTCACAATTTCATCACACAGGACGGAGCCGTTCCTGGAGAAATTGCCACCAAAGCCAAAGAGCAGGTATTGAAATACGAAACTGTTAAATTTCATCAGGATATTGCAATAAGTGGTAAGAAAACCGAAAACGGTTTTGAAATTGGCACAGAATCCGGCACAACTTTTTCAGCCAAGAAATTAGTTTTTGCTACGGGTGTGAAAGATATTTTTCCCGATATAAAAGGCTTTGAAGAATGTTGGGGAAAATCGGTCATCCATTGTCCGTATTGTCACGGTTATGAATTTAAAGGTCATAAAACAGCTATTTTGGCAAATGGTGAACGTGCTTTTCATCTATCGGCTTTGGTCAATAATCTGACGGATAAACTGCTTATCGTTACTCAGGGGAAACCCGATTTTAAGGAAGAACAGTTGAAAAAAATCAGTAATAACGACATTCAAATCATTGAAAAAGAAGTTGCTGAAATACAACATCAGAAAGGTAAAGTAAAAACCTTGATTTTTAAAGACGGAACTAAAGAAATTGTAGATGCTGCTTATGCTGCGATTCCGTTTGAACAACATTGCAAAATACCGCTTGATTTAGGTTGCGAAACCACAGAAATGGGACACATCAAAGTAGATATGTTCCAGAAAACAACTATTCCCGGAATTTATGCCTGTGGCGATAGTTCCAGTATGATGCGTTCGGTAGCTTATGCCGTATCGACAGGAAATATTGCGGGTGCTATGCTGAATAATGAATTGACGATGGAGCAATTTTAAGCTAAAAATGACGGTTAATTTAAACCGTCATTTTTAGTTCTATACTTTGAAAATTAAGCCATCGTCATACCACCATCTATAACCAATTTCATTCCGGTAATGAATTTACTGTCATCAGATGCAAGGAACAATACTCCATTGGCAATGTCTTCATTGGTAGCATATCGTTTCAAAGGAATGGTAGCTTCAAAACCTTTCTTTGCCGCTTCAGCTTCTCCCGGAGCGTAACCTTCTTCCAGAGAACGCATCATACGGTTATCTACAGGTGACGGATGAATGGAATTTACACGTATGTTTCTCGAAGCAGCTTCATTGGCAACGGTACGGGTAATGCCGATTACAGCGTGTTTACTGGTCACATAAGCCGATACATTTGGTGAACCTACCAGACCGGCAACTGAAGACGTATTGATGATGCTACCTCCGTTATTCATTTCTGGCAATACATATTTAATACCCAGCCAAACACCTTTTACGTTTACGGCAATCAGTTTATCAAAAACTTCCTCCGGATATTCGGTAATGGGTTTTACAACACCTTCAATTCCTGCATTGTTGAAGAACACATCTATTTTGCCAAAAGTATCCACCGCATGTTTTACGTATTTCTGTACATCAGTGGCTTTTGTAACATCTGCCGTTACATAACTTACGTTCGGACTGTTCAATTCAGAAGCGACCTTGCTTAATGCTTCATCATTGATATCCACCAATACTACTTTTGCTCCTTCATTTAAAAACAACTTTGCTGTTGTTGAACCAATTGCACCGGAACCTCCGGTAATAACGACTACTTTACCTGCTAATTTTGCCATAATATTTACTTTTTAGTTTAATTAAATTCTTAAGTAAAATTAAATCTAAGGCACTTCAAATTCGGTAACAAAAATCACATTTCAATTGATTATTTTTTAGTATTTACCAAATCCAACAACAATAGAATTATAATCAAAAAAAGCTAGTTCTGTAACATTAGTTACAATCAATTATAGTCTTAGAAACTACCTTTGAGCTGTTTTTACTCTACATCAAATACTCTTATTTGTTTGAAGAAACTAGTTTTATACATATTCCTTTTCACTATGGTGCTTAGAACATTCTATGTACAGTTTCATTATGCTTTTTATTTGATAGACAGTGAAACCTACATCGAGCTTTTTTGTGAAAATCAGGACAAACCCGAAATGCACTGTGACGGAAAATGTAGTCTGAGCAAAGCCACAAAAGAAACTTCCGACAAACAAGATAAAATTCCGGAACAAATTACTTCTTTGAGCTTTCCGGATTTTATTCCTACCGAAAAATTCACCTTAGAGTTTATAACAATCGAAAGGTTACAGAAGAAAAAAATCATTGCCCAACAATCTCTATATTCTTTTCTGTATTTAGATAAATGCAAACACCCACCCAAAAATTTGATGGTCTAAATTCAAAATCACTGTTGTATTCACGGGACACATTTATTATTCATCAAATTTTTAAACAAAATGAAATCAATACTTTGGGTTTCACTTTGTGCAATGCCTTTTATGGCTGCGGCACAAGAGAAACAGCAACAAGACAGCGTAAAAACGACTATCTTAAACGAAATTATTATCAACGGCTACAGGCTCGAAAATCCTACTTTCAGCAAAGTTTCCAATAACTATGACGAAAAAATAGTACAACCCAAAAATGTAGCCGGACTTTTTAACGACATCAATGGTTTTTCACTAATCAAAAGAGGAAACTATGCAATGGATCCGACTTTTAGGGGGGCTCAATATGAACAATTGAATATCCAATATGATGGTGGTATCAAAGCAATGCACGCCTGTCCCAACCGAATGGATCCGATTACTTCTCACATTGCTCCTGAAGAAATCGAAAAAATCGAAATCATCAAAGGACCGTATAGTGTTCGTTACGGAGCTACATTTGGTGGCATTGTTAATCTTGTTACCCGCAATCCTTCCAAAGGAAAACACGGTTTGCACGGGTCAATAGCTTCGGGCTATGAAACCAATGGAAATGCGTATGTAGGAATGGCTCAATTGCAATACGTTACCGATAAATTCGACCTTGCCGGAAATTTTGGATACCGCAATTATGATAACTACAAAGATGGTGACGGAACAGAAATTCCTTCGGCTTTTAAAAGTACCGATTACGGATTAAAATTCGGTTATAATATTAAAAAGAACCACCGCATACAAGCCGGATGGCGACAGGCTTTCGGTCGGGATGTGCTACACGCAGGTTTGCCGATGGATACAGAGTATGACAACAGCAGCATTGCTTCGTTGGACTATAAATGGGAACATTTCGGAAAAATCATTCAACAATTCCAAGTAAAAACCTATTATAGTTATGTAGATCATCTGATGACTAATTTTGACCGTTCTTCAGCAAAAATGACGGAGGCTTCTGCCTTGGTAGAATCCCATACAGCCGGTGTAAAAGCGGAGTTGGAATGGAAAACATCGGATAAACTGCATTTTTTCAGCGGAATAGATTACCTGCACATCGGTAGAGATGGTGACAGAACAAGGTTGATAAAAATGCAGAACGGTAATCCGCTTCCGGAGCCTGTCACACGGATTAATTCGATATGGCAAGATTCGTATATTGATGATTGGGGTATTTACACCGAAGGAAAATGGAATTTTGCTCCAAGCTATATATTAACAGCAGGATTGCGGTACGACAGGGTTGTTTCTGACATTCGCAAACCCGAAAACGATTTTGCTTCGCTTTATGATTTAGAAAAAAGAACCGAAAGCAATATCAGTGGAACACTTTCCCTCAAAAAAGCAATCAGCAACCGCTTGTTTTTGGAATTGGCTTATGGGCGTGGCGTTCGTTCTGCCAATATGATTGAACGTTATATCAATCAGTTCAACGTAGGTCAGGACAGTTATACCTATACCGGAAATCCCGATTTGAAAGCGGAAATCAACAACCAATTTGAAATTGGAGTAAGCGGATACGAAAACCTCAACGGATTTTTCAACACCCTTCATTTTGAAGGTTCGGTATATTATGCCTTTTTGGACAATTACATTTCGGCAGTCATTGAACCCACAATCGGAACGGATGCCAAAGTATTTACCAACATCCGGGATGCTTACAAAACCGGAGTGGATGTTTCGGCTAAATTAGATTTTGCTAATCATTATTTCCTGAAAACCGACCTTTCGTATGTATATGCCCGCAATAAAGATTATGATGAGTCATTACCGTTAATTCCACCTTTTACAGCACGTATATCCGCAGGATTTGAAAACACTAAATTCTGGGGAAATATGCAGTACAACATTGTAGCAACACAAAATGAATTAGCACCTTCCTTTGGAGAAATACGTACGGGAGGTTATCAAACAATGGATGTACGTTTAGGATACCGACCTGTTGAAAATTGGAGCATTGGTATTGCAGGACTGAATATTTTTGACAAGACTTACCACAACCATCTGAATTTTGCATTCCGCAATCAAGAAGGTTTTTCTAATGTTCCCATCAACGAACAAGGAAGAAATTTTACGGTTTTTGTTCAATATAAATTTTAAGGAAAATGAGCAAAACAACCAAAGCACATAAAATAACCACCATTACCGGCTTAGCCATCGTTATTGCGAATATGATTGGCACCGGGGCTTTTACCAGTCTTGGTTTTCAGTTGAAAGAGCTGAACAATCCGATGGTGGTTATATCGCTTTGGATATTAGGCGGAATATTAGCTTTGTCAGGAGCGTTCAGCTATGCCGAAGTAGGAACAGTCATCAAAAAATCGGGTGGCGAATATGCTTTTCTTTCCAAAATATACCATCCTTTGGTAGGCTATTTGTCGGGTTGGATTTCGCTTACCGTTGGCTTTGCAGCACCTGTTGCTTTGGCTGCGATTGCCTTTGTAGAATATTTCCCTTTTGGTAATTTAAACGCAAAATGGACAAGTATTCTTCTTATTGGCATCATTACCTTAATCCATACCAAAAGTTTGAACGCAAGTTCTAAATTTCAAAATGTCAGTACCTTTTTAAAGGTGTTGCTCATTCTTGTCTTAATCCTTATCGGATTGTTTCTTCCTGGAAATTCAGGGAATAATTTCAGTTTCGGAAATGATTATTTTACCGAAATAGCGTCTTCGGCTTTTGCCGTTGCACTGATTTATGTAAGCTATTCGTATTCGGGCTGGAATGCAGCAGCGTATATTACCGAAGAATTTAGAAATCCCACAAAATCATTGCCCATTGCTCTTATTGGAGGTACAGTATTGGTAACGATACTTTATACCTTATTGCAGTTCATTTTTCTAAAGCACGTTCCCATTAATGAACTGGCAGGCGAACTCAATGTAGGGACCATTGCAGCAAGAAAAATGCTGGGAGAAAATATCGGAAACTTATTTGGGTTGGCAATTTCTTTATTGTTGGTATCGGGTATCAGTGCGATGGTTTGGGTGGGACCCAGAGTAACATCAAGCATTGCAAAGGAACATCGTTTATGGAAATATTTTCGTGCAGAAGAAGGCAGCATTCCTCAAAAAGCATTATGGTTACAATTTGGCATCAGTGCCATTTTGCTACTTTCAGGAACATTTGAGCAGATTATGGTGTATTGCGGCATCTTACTGACTATATCGGCAATGATGACCGTTTTCGGCATTTTTATTTTACGAAGAAAAACGGAATACCAAAATCAGAAAGGATATAAAAGTCCGTTGTTTCCCGTATTTCAGGTTTTATTTCTCCTACTTTCATTATGGATGATAGGCTTTGCTTTTGTAAACAATACCTTTGAAACCTTATTAGGAATGAGTAATTTATTAATCGGATTAGGAATGTATTATTGGAGCAAAAAGACTACAAATAAACAGTTTAACGAATAAAAATTAGGAAATATTAAAACTTTGGAAACAAGAAAATTAGGACTTAAAGAAAACTGGCAACAATTTACCTTACTTGTTCTCGTCAATATGATGGTGGGCGGTATGGTCGGTTTGGAAAGAACCGTAGTGCCATTAGTAGGAACGGAAGAATTTAACATTCAGTCAGATGTAGTTGTCTTTTCGTTCATCATTGCTTTTGGCGTAGTGAAAGCGTTTACTAATCTGATTTCGGGTGTATTAGCAGACAAATATACCCGAAAGAAAGTATTAATTTGGGGTTGGTTAGTCGGCTTGCCTGTTCCATTCCTTTTAGCTTTTGCACCGTCCTGGAATTGGATTTTATTTGCTAATGTCTTACTTGGGGTTAGTCAGGGATTGGCTTGGTCAATGACAGTGAATATGAAAATTGACTTGGTGGGCAAAAAAAGCAGAGGTTTAGCAATGGGATTGAACGAAGCCGCAGGTTACGGAGCAGTTGGATTGACCGCATTGCTAACAGGTTATTTGGCTTCACATTACGGACTAAGACCACAACCTTTTTATATCGGAATAGCATATACCATTGTTGGGTTATTGCTTTCTATTTTTGTGGTTCGCGATACCCGAAAATTTGCCCAATTAGAAGCCATACAAACATCATCAACCGAAATGACTCACAAACCCAACTTATGGTGGGTGTTCAAAGAGACCTCTTTCAAGAACAAAAACCTGTTTTCTATTTCTCAGGCAGGAATGATAAACAATCTGAATGATGGAATGTCCTGGGGCGTGTTTCCATTGCTCTTTATGTCAATGGGTGTCGGATTAGAAGATGTTGGTTGGATTAAAGCAGTTTACCCAGTGGTTTGGGGCGTAGGTCAAATCGTTACGGGACCTTTAACCGATAAAATCGGAAGAAAACCATTGATTGTTTGGGGAATGTTCGTGCAGGTTTTAGGGCATATTGTTATCGGTTTTGAATGGTTTGAACCTTTAACATCCGGTTTGATTGGTTCGGTACTTTTGGGTATTGGAACAGCAATGGTTTATCCTGCTTTATTAGCAGCCGTAAGTGATACCGCACATCCAACCTGGAGAGCATCCTCTTTGGGTGTTTATCGTTTTTGGAGAGATATGGGTTATGCTATCGGTGCTTTAATGGCAGGTATAGTTGGTAGCTTTTTCGGACTGGAATGGGCAGTGCATATTGCAGGTATTATCACACTTATTTCGGGTATCGTAGTTTGGTTAAGGATGAAAGAAACACGAATAACTGACAAATAAAAACAGAATAGCAACAGGTAGCAAAAACAAATAATTAATTTAAAAATCAATTATAAAATGAAAAAACAAATTTTAACGGCAATCATCGCTATTGCCACAACAAGCAACATTATGGCACAAGAACACAAGCAGCACAAAGGGCACGGAGATGGCAAACCGGCACATTCTGCCAACGAATATATGCACAAAGCATCTACGGAAGAGTTAGCAAATCGTTTTGAATCGCCTGAGAGAGACGCCTATCAACAACCCCATAAAGTAATGGAATATTTAGGCAATATAAAAGGTAAAACCATTATGGATATTGGAGCAGGAACGGGTTATTTTTCAGTAAAATTAGCCAAACACGGAGCCAATGTGATTGCAGCTGATGTGAATGACGAATTTCAAACTTATCTAAAAAAACGTATCGAAGAAAACAACATCAAAAATATTGAATTGCGTAAAATACCTTTTGACAGTCCTAATCTGAAAGATTCCGAAACCGATATGGTATTGATTGTAAACACCTATCACCACATCGAAAACCGGTCAGCGTATTTTGCAAAAGTGAAACAAGGAATTAAAAAAGGTGGCGAATTGGTCATTATCGATTTCTTTAAGTCTGATGTTCCTGTAGGACCACCAACCGCTCATAAAGTTTCGATAGATGAAGTGATAGCAGAACTAAAACAAGTAGGATATACTTCATTTGAAGTGGAAATGAACTTGTTACCTTATCAGTTTGTTATTAAAGCAAAATAAATAAAATGGAAAATAAAGCAACAATACAGGAATTCAACCGGTTTTTAAGCATTCATGAACAATTGTATCTTCAGACTTTGGAATTATTACAAGATGTTCCTGATGATGTGTTTGAAAGCACACCGATTGATAACGAGGTGATGTATCTTGGCGTGAGAATAAACAAAATTAACATCGGCGGACTCATTCGTCATTTTGTATTAGCAGAAATTCATTGGTTTCAGGCTATGAAAGATGGTAATAACGGATTAATTATTCCGAAACCGGACAATGCATCTTTACTGGAAAATATTCCGAATGGACAAGCATTAGTGGATAAATACAAGGAAGTTTTTGCCAAAGGATTTGAAATTCTGAAAACTTATACCGAAGAAGATTTGAACAAAACCGTTTCTTTTATGGGCAGAACATACACCGTAATGGCGTTTTTGTGGATTACATTCGGGCATCATTCTTACCACCTTGGACAAGTAGATATGCTGATTCGTCAAAACGGAATCTATCCGGCTGAATATATGGAATGGCCTAATACTTCAACCTTGATTGGCTAATGGACAACATCAGAAAAAAATACGAAGAATTATTGGGTTTTGTACCCGATAATATCGAAAAACGTTTGCAATTAGCTGAGTTATCAGGCGAAACCGAAGCCATTGATGTTATTGAAAAATATCGTGAAAAGCTGATTTATAGAAATCCGTTGGACAAGAAAACCCAGCAATTGGTTCACTTTGCCTTACTGATTGGCGGAATGCACAAAGAACCGGCAATGCTTCACGCAAAAGCTGCCTTAAAAGCCGGAGCCACCATAAAAGAACTCTTCGGAGTTTGCCAAACCGCAGCCATTACCGGAGGAATGCCAGCATTTAGTTTAGCTGTGGGTTGTGTGTTTGAAGCTATAGAAAATCTGGCTTAAAATTTATTTAGTGATATTTCAGAAAAACGAGGATTTAATGGTCCTCGTTTTGTATTTGTGTAACCTTTGTTACTTTTTGCCCAAACTGTAAATGCTAATTTTGAGGATTTATTATTACACGGTTTAAGACATCTAAAATTAGTGTGGATAATTTTAAACATTGAAATTTTAAAGCAGTTAATATATGAAATCTATCTTTTTAAAAAACAGTTTCCTTTGGTTGGTAGCAATATTCTTCCTGTCCAATTATTCATTTGCACAAACTCTTTTCTTTGAACGGATATATGATGAAACATTGTCGCAGGCAAGCTATATTGTAGGAGATGTACAAACTAAAGAAGCCATTGTAATTGATGCTCAACGGGACATCGATGTTTATCTGAAAATCGCTGAACAAAACAATTTAAAAATTACCAAAATAACCGAAACCCATATTCACGCCGATTTCTTGAGTGGTTCACGTGAGTTAGCTGCTGCAACCGGAGCAGAAATGTATTTGTCTAACGAAGGTGGAAAAGACTGGCAATACGATTTTCCACACACTTCTTTGAAAGATAGTAACACCATTAAAATTGGAAGCATTATGTTAGAAGTGATGCACACACCAGGGCATACTCCTGAAAGCATTACGTTTTTGGTAAGAGACGGAATTTCAAATTCAATAAAAGCCATTACCGGAGATTTTATTTTTGTGGGTGATGTTGGTCGCCCTGATTTATTAGAAAAAGCAGCAGGACAAATCGGAACGCAAGAAATCGGAGCTAAACAACTTTATGCTTCCATAGAACGTTTTATGAAATTGCCCAAAGATACCGAAATCTGGCCGGGACACGGTGCAGGTTCTTTCTGCGGAAAAAGTTTGAGCAATATTCCACAATCGACTTTGAAACAAGAGAAATTAACCAATCCGGCTTTACAATTTTCTGGGAAAGAAACAGATTTTGTAAACTATATTCTAAAAGACCAACCTGCACCACCGAAATATTTTGCGATGATGAAACACTTAAACAAAGTAAATCGTCCGCTTTTGGTTGCTGTTCCTAAACTAACCAAATTAAATAAGCAGGAAACAGATAATGCCATTCAAAATGGGTTAATTGTAATAGATACCCGTCCGAAATCAATTTCAGGAAAAGGATTTATTCCGGGAAGTCTGTTGATTGAAAATATGAAAACATTCTCTACGTTTATGGGTTCTTTGGTCGATTATCAAAACCAAATTATCTTGGTTGCTGAAGAAAATCAAATCGAAGATTTAACCCGAAAACTGATGCGTATTGGGATCGATAATATCTATGGATATTTTACGGATGTTACTTCGCAAAGTTTACCTTTACAAAAAGCAAACATCATTGATATTGAAGAATTAAAGTCTTCATTAAAAAATAAAGATGTTCAAATCATTGACGTACGCTCTAAAAATGAATACAACAATGGTCACATTAAAGGAGTCCAAAATATTGCTTTAACTGCACTGGAGCAAAATTTAGACAAAATACAAAAAGACAAACCTGTTGTTATTCATTGCCAGAGTGGAGCAAGAGCAGCAATGGCATATTCTATTTTGAGAAAAAACGGGTTTGAAAATATTATGAATTATTCAGGTGGAATTAACGATTGGGTGGAAAAAAAGAATGAACTTGTAAAATAATTTTTTGATTTCAAATGATGCACAATAAATCAAAAGCCATTCAGGATTTATACCCCGATGAACTGGCACATTGCTACGGATGTGGTAAGAATAATCTTGATGGTTACCAGCTGAAAACATATTTAGTGGGCGATGAAACAATCGCCCATTTTTTACCAGACGAAAAATTTACAGCACTTCCAGGTAGCGTTTACGGTGGTTTGGTCGCCTCACTTTTGGATTGCCACGGAACAGGTTCTGCGGCTGCTTTTGTCTGCGTTCAGGAGAATATTAATTTGAATGAAGTAGAAACTATTCCGGTAAGATGTGTAACTGCTTCATTAAAAGTTGATTTCAAAGCTCCTACACCTATGGGAGTTGAACTGAAACTGAGAGGAAAACTACAAAGTATCGAAGGACGAAAAATATGGGTTGATATGACACTTTCTGCCGATGATACTATTTGTGCTACAGGAGAGATTTTAGCTATAAAAATAAAAGACTAAACTTTGAAAATTAGTCTTTTGTATTTTACCTCTCCTATTTACGGTTGTTTTTTAGGTGATCTTACGTAAAGTATCGTTTCGATTAGCAGAATATGTTTCATTTTGTCCATTTTATCTTCACGGCTGACATGATTTCGAGTTCAAGCCTTGTTTCACTCAACATTTCAAATTCATTTTTCAAATAAAATTTTAAAGGCGATTGATAAAAGTTTCCGTTTAATTTTTTGTCCGAATCATGGTCAATTACCCATCCATTTAACGTGTTCTCATTGTTTTTCAGTTCGTTCAGTATTTTTGTTCCGAAACCTTTTCCGTGAAGTTTTTCCGAGACGATGATTGCAAACCATTTTTCATTTTCTCTAATAAAAGTTGTAGCCCAACCATTAATTTCTTCACTTTTGTCCAACAAAAAATAGTGGTTTTGCTCAGTAAGTTTATTCAGATAATTTTCAAAATCTGAAACTGAATTGTATGCAAGTTTTTCAGGATATTCGTTATTCCAAAGCTCTAAAATTCTTTCTTTTTGTTTGTTGTTTAATTCAGTATATTTAGTAATCTTCATTGTGTCATTAATTAAAAATTAGTAAAACGAACGAACTGTTGCCAGCTTTGTTTTTAATCGTTAATAGGCAAGTTTGAATTTCGAAAAACCTAAGAAAAATATAACCATTCTCCTGAAGCTAAATTAGTGAAAGAAAACGGTTTTTAATGCTCTCCATAGCCAACATCGTCCATTTTGCCCTTGAATACTTTGAACTGAATAACAAAATAAACTACAACTAAAATTGCAGCAACAATAAACCAGCCCAAACCTACCGACAAGCCATATTCGTGAGCCGCTACATTCTGAACCGTTAAGGAAGGATTAACTCCATTTGTTGATGGTAATAAGTTGGGAAACATAGAAGCTATCGTAGTAGCAAAACTTCCAAAGATAAACATCGAAGAAAAGAGGAAACCGCTACTGTCTTTTTTAAATTTATTAATTCGGAACAAACCGATAAGACCTACTGCACCAATAACAGGGAATATCCAAAGCCAATAATGAGTTTGCAGATTATTTAAAGGGAAAGGCTTTACATAATGCCATAGACAAGCCGAAGCAACAACCAATGCCAGCAATACGAAATTCAATTTAAAGATTGCCTTTTTAAGTCTTTGGTTGAGTGTTGTGGAAGTTTTAAGGATAACCCAATTTGCTCCGTGAATAGTTAATGTAACAACCGCTACAAGTCCCAACAATAGTGTAAACCAATCGATAATTCCCTGTTGTTCTGCAAGCGGATCAAACGTAGGGTTCCAAAGTGGCAAGAAGAAATAATGAGCCTCCTGTGTTGAAACACCGTTTTCGACCATTCCAAGATTGACACCTCGCACTACATTACCCAAAGCAGCCCCAAAGAAAAGAGCCAACAGTAAACTTGCTATACCAAATGCTTTATCCCAAATTGCTTCCCACATTCTGTGATGTACTTGTCCTCTCAGTTCCAAGCCCACTGCTCTGAATATCAGCAACCATAATACCAACATCAGTGGTAAATAGAAACCACTGAAAGCAGAAGCATACAGTGTAGGGAATGCAAAAAACAATACACCTCCTGAAGCAATCAGCCAGACTTCATTGGCATCCCAAAAAGGACCGATAGCGTTGGTTACTGCTTTTTTTTCTTCTTCTGTTTTGGCAAAAAACAGATGTACAATGCCTGCACCAAAATCATATCCGTCGAGAATGACATACGTTCCCAACATTACAGCCAATACAATGAACCAAAATATTTCCATAATCCTTTATTTTAATGCAATTTTAGCTTCGGGACCTTTTCTGATAATTTTCAAAACCAACAATAAAAAGAGTAAACCGAGCAATAAATAAAGCCCTACAAAGCCTAATAGTGTGAATAAGGTGTTGCCAGAAGATACCGTAGGCGAAACACCATCTACCATACGCATCAGATTGTAAACCAACCAAGGCTGTCTACCCAGTTCTGCGGTGTACCACCCGGCTGTGTTGGCTATGTACGGGAATGGTATCATAAACATCAGTATCCACAACAACCATTTTGTCTGATACAATTTATTTCTCCAAAGTAAAAAGGCAGCAAGCGTCATAATACCAATGAAAATAGTACCCAAACCAACCATAATATGATAACCATAATATAAGCCGGGTACATTAGTTGGATGAATAGATTCATCAAAATCATTCAAGCCTTTGATTTCGGCATCCCATCTTTGGTACGTTAGAAAACTAAGTATATTGGGTACAGCAATTTTATTATCCAGTTTTTTGTTTTCCATATCGGGCTGACCAATCAATACGATTTCCGAACCACCTTTTTCGGTTTCAAAAATACCTTCCATTGCCGCAAAAGTTGCCGGTTGATGTTTGACTACATTTTTTGCAGCCCAATCTCCGGTAGGAAATGCAACTAAAATAGAAGCAATTACCCCGAAAACAACACCGCTTTTGACGAATATCTTGCCAAAACGACTATGTTTATTACTCAGTAAATAAAAAGCACCAACTGCCGCCACAAAGAAAGAACTCGTAATCAATGACCCTGCTTGATTGTGCAAATAGGACGGCCACAACCACGGATTAGTGAACAATGCACTAAAATTATTCAAAACAAACTTTCCATTTTCTAAAATTTCATATCCGACCGGATGCTGCATCCAAGAATGCGTAGCAAGAATTAAAAAACCACTTGCCCAAGAACCAAGAAAAACCATCAGTCCGGAAAGAAAGTGTAATTTTTGACCAAGTAATTTCTCTCCAAAAAGAAACATACCCAGAAAAGAAGACTCCAAAAAGAAGGAGAACATTCCTTCCATTGCCAATGTTTGTCCGATGATACCACCCGTGAGTTCGGAGAACTTAGCCCAATTTGTTCCAAACTGAAATTCCATCGGAATGCCTGTAACCACACCCATTGCGAAGTTCAATGCAAATATCTTCATCCAGAATTTAGCAGCATTGTTATAATCTTCATTCTTCGTTCGCAGAAACTTCCATTTAAAATAAACAATCATCAGAGAAAGTCCCATTGTGAGCTGAGGGAACAGGTAATGAAAGGTAATCGTAAAGGCAAACTGTAGCCTATTGTAAAGAATCATATCTTCCATAAGGAATGTTTTAAGCGTTTGAATATCAGGTTTTGTTACCGCATATATCCACCTTTTATATGCACCTGTAAATGTATCTCTAAATTACAAAAACTATTGTAACAGTTGTTACACAGTATATAATAAATAAACATCCGATGATTTTTAGTCTTAATTTTTAAGCTCTGTAACAATTGTTACTGCCTGCGTTATCGTGGTATTCTAATTTTGCCATATCATTTAATTATTGAATTATGGCAACAGATCTTATAGGCTACTTATTAGCCGTTTTGGTAGGTGTTTCATTAGGACTTATCGGTAGCGGCGGCTCCATTCTTACGGTTCCTATTTTGGTGTATGTGATGGGGGTTAATCCCATTTTAGCAACAGCCTACTCTTTATTTGTTGTTGGAACAACTTCTTTAGTAGGTGGTGTTCAGAATGCTATTCAAAAAAAGGTCGATTTTAAAACTGTCTTCATCTTTGGTATTCCATCTATTGTTGCAGTGTATTTAACCCGGGCATATCTGATGCCTTTAATTCCCGATGTACTGTTTTCCGTTGGAGATTTTCAGTTTACAAAACCTATTGCTTTAATGGTGCTTTTTGCCATCGTCATGATCTTTGCTTCCATATCAATGATACGTCCTTGTCCGCATTGTAAAGATGCAGACGCTGGTGAAATAAAATACAACTATCCAATGATTCTGCTGGAAGGAGCATTAGTCGGTACGCTTACCGGATTAGTCGGTGCAGGTGGCGGATTTTTAATTATTCCGGCATTGGTTTTATTGGCAAAAATGCCGATGAAATTAGCCGTAGGGACTTCACTATTTATCATCGCTGCCAAATCACTTTTAGGATTCATAGGAGATGTCCAAGGAGGAGAAATTATTGATTGGACTTTACTATCCATATTTACAGGATTATCGGTTGTCGGAATTTTCATCGGAATCTTCCTATCTAAAAAAATAGAAGGTAACAAACTCAAATCTGCTTTTGGTTGGTTTGTGTTGGTTATGGGAATTTATATCCTTATCAAAGAATTATTCTTATAAAAATAGGTCTTGTAACTTATGTTACTGTGTAGGTTATAAGCAGGTCATAATTTTGTAGTGTAAAATTTAAACAATAAAAAATCATAAAAAATGAAAATAGAACAAATTTATACAGGATGTTTGGCACAGGGAGCTTATTACATCGAAAGCGAAGGAGAAGCCGTTGTTATTGATCCGTTACGCGAGGTAGAACCGTATATAGAAAAAGCAAAAAAAGACGGTGCAAATATTAAGTATGTATTAGAAACACACTTCCATGCAGACTTCGTAAGTGGTCATTTAGACTTGGCTAATAAAACTGGAGCAACAATTGTTTTTGGTCCAACAGCCAAACCGGCATTTGAGGCACACGTTGCAGAAGATGGTGAAATCTTGGAAGTAGGAAACCTCAAGATCAAAGTAATCCATACGCCAGGACACACCATGGAAAGTACATGTTACTTGTTAATTGACGAAAACGGTAAAGAAACCAGCTTGTTTACGGGAGATACCTTATTTATTGGTGATGTGGGTCGTCCTGATTTGGCTCAAAAAGTGATTGCCGATTTGACACAAGAGAAATTAGCCGCTCATTTGTACGATTCATTGCACAACAAAATCATTCCGTTGGCAGACGACATCATTGTCTATCCGGCACACGGAGCAGGATCGGCTTGCGGTAAAAATATGAGTAAGGAAACTACGGATACGTTGGGTAATCAAAAGAAAACTAACTATGCCTTACAACCGATGACTAAAGAAGCTTTTATTGGTCAGGTTTTAGACGGATTGATGCCACCACCGGCCTATTTTCCTGAAAATGTATTGATGAACATCAAAGGTTATGAAAGTATAGATGAAGTACTGCATAAAGGAACACAAGCTTTAAGCCCGACAGAATTTGAAGCGGCAGCTAACGAAACCGATGCCTTGTTACTGGATACGCGTGATGCACAAACATTTGCCAAAGGATTTATCCCGAATTCCATTAACATTGGTATCGATGGAAATTTTGCTCCCTGGGCAGGAACCTTGATTCCTGACATTAAACAAACCATTTTGTTGATTGCTGATGAAGGTCGTGAAGAAGAAATTGTTACCCGTTTGGCACGTGTTGGTTACGACAATACCATTGGTTATCTGAAAGGTGGATTTGAAGCGTGGAAGAATGATGGAAAAGAAACCGACACCATCGAATCTATTTCGGTTGAGGAATTGGCAAAACGAATGGAGCAAAATCCTGATTTAAACATCTTAGATGTACGCAAAAAGAGCGAGCACTTTTCAGAACACGTTTTAGATTCAGAAAACATTGCTTTAGATTATATCAATGACCATATCGCCGAAGTAAGCAAAGACAAAACTTATTACGTACACTGTGCAGGAGGATATCGCTCTATGATTTTCAATTCTATCCTTAGAGCCAGAGGCTATGAAAATCTGATTGATGTTCAGGGCGGATTTACAGCAATCAAAGAATCAGGAAAATTCAAGGTAAGCGATTATGTTTGCCCGACAACGATGCTTTAAAATTTTTGAAAAATGAAACACACAATCGAGGTAGAAAATATAAAATGCGGAGGATGCATGAACAGCATTAGAACAGCTATTATGCAAATGGAAGGTGTACAGGAAGTAAGCATTGATAAAGAAACTGAAACCGTAATCATTGAAGCCAATTCAGATGTAGAGTCGTTTATTCAGAAACTAAACGATTTAGGCTATCCGCAAAAAGGGAATAATTCATTATTAAAAAAGGCAAAGTCTTATGTAAGCTGTGCCGTAGGAAATTTAAAATCTTAAAAATTTAAAAATTATGTTTTTTCAACACGTATATGATAAAAGTTTAGCTCAGGCGAGTTACTTTATAGGTTGTCAGGCTAAAGGCGAAGCCATCGTTATAGATGCTCAAAGAGATATTGATGTCTATCTGGAAATTGCGAAACAAAATAATATGAAAATCACGCACCTCACTGAAACGCATATTCATGCCGACTATCTTTGTGGTTCACGCGAACTGGCAGCGGTAACCGGAGCACAAATGTATCTTTCGGATGAAGGTGGTGAAGACTGGCAATATCAATTTCCGCACGTGGGATTGAAGCACGGAGATAAAATCAGTGTAGGCAATCTTACCTTGGAAGTATTACATACACCCGGACATACACCGGAAAGTATAAGCTTTTTGTTGACGGATCATCCGGCAACAGACAAACCAGTTATGGTATTCACAGGAGATTTTGTGTTTGTAGGCGATATTGGCCGTCCGGATTTATTGGAAAAAGCAGCAGGACTTATCGGTACACAGGAAAAAGGTGCCAAACAAATGTATCAATCAATTCAGCGATTTGCTGAATTACCCGAATACGTGCAGGTATGGCCGGCACACGGTGCAGGTTCGGCTTGTGGTAAGGCTTTGGGAGCAGTTCCAAGTTCCACTGTTGGGTATGAAAAAATCCGAAACTGGGCATTTCAATATGAAAATAACGAAGCTGGATTTATCGAATACCTTTTAGAAGGACAGCCGGAGCCGCCAAAATATTTTGCGATGATGAAGCACTTAAACAAAGTAGATCGTCCACTATTGGTTGAAGTTCCGAAACATCAAAAATTGTCAAAAGAGCAGTTCTTGACGGCTTATAACGACGGACTGAAAGTTATTGATGCACGAGTGAAAACAGATTTTGCCAAAGGATTTATTCCGGGAAGCATCAATATTCAAGGCAACAACTCATTCTCTACATGGGCAGGTTGGTTACTGAATTATCAGGAGCAGTTCGTTTTGGTTGCTGACGATAATCAAATGGAAGATTTAACCCGAAAATTGATGCGTATTGGTTTGGATAATATCTATGGATATATTTCTAATGTAGAAGAATTAGGGTTGGAATTGGAAACCGAAGACATTATCGATATTGAAGAGTTCAAATCTTATATCGGCAATCCAGATGCACAAATTGTAGATGTGAGAGGAGTAACTGAGTACAAGACCTATCACATAGAAGGAGCAGACAATGTTTTCGTAGGTACATTACCTGATAACATAGACAAATTCAGTAAAGAAAAACAAATCGTTATTCATTGCCAAAGTGGTGATAGAGCTACCATTGCACAATCGCTATTGGCAAAATACGGTTTCAAAGACGTAAAAAACTATTCTGGCGGAATGAAAGAATGGATGGCTGTAAACAATTAAGAAAATCCTTTAAATAAATTAAAAATGGAAAATCAAGTAAATACAATGCCAAGAATTGGCGATATAGCGCCTGACTTTGATGCCGTAACTACAACAGGAAATTTAAAATTTTCGGAATATAACAAAGGAAGCTGGGTGATCTTATTCTCGCATCCTGCGGATTTCACGCCCGTTTGTACAACCGAAATGAGCGGTTTTGCTAACGAGAGCGATTTCTTTGAAAAACACAATACCAAACTAATGGGCTTGAGTATCGACAGTATTCACAGTCATATTGCCTGGGTAAATGCAGTTGATGAAAAAACAGGTGTATTGTTCAACTTCCCGATCATTGCGGATCTCGATATGAAAGTCGCTAAACTATACGGAATGCTGCAACCGGGCGAAAGTGAAACAGCTGCCGTTCGTGCAGTTTTCATAATCGATCCCGCAGGAAAAATCCGCTTGATTATGTATTATCCCTTAAATGTAGGTCGTAATATGGACGAGATCAAACGCTCTTTGTTAGCACTTCAAACATCCGATGAATACAAAGTAGCTATGCCACTAAACTGGCAGCCGGGTGATAAAGTAATTGTAGGTGCCCCAAAAACATTGGAAGGGTTGAAAGAACGTAAAGCCGATACAAGCTTAGAGCAAGTGGATTGGTACCTGGCTAAAAAATCAATTTAATCATTAAGAATAAGGAGATTGGCTTTACACAAATTTAAGGTCAGTCTTCTTATCATAAATATTTACATCATATGTTAGCATTATTAGACAAACTTTCTAAAGATAAGTTTTCAGACAAAGATGAGCTGTTTTTGGTTGATGTACGCACTCCTGAAGAATTTAATTCAGGAAGTGTTGACGGTGCCATAAACATACCATTAAGCGTATTGGAACAGGAGTTTTCTCAATTTGAAAATAAAGAAAATATCATTGTTTTCTGCCGCAGCGGAGCAAGAAGTGGAAATGCACAAATCATCCTGCAACGACACGGATTTGAAAATGTAGTGAACGGTGGTCCTTGGCAAAACGTACAGCAAGCCTTGGAAGAATTCAAAACGAAAACTGTTTAACTATGGCACAAGAACATTATTACGAAGTTGATGTAAGGTGGAAAGAAGATAGAATTGGCGAATTGTCATCTCCCGTTTTACAACCAACCATAGAATGTGCCACCCCGCCAGAATTTACGAATGGTGTACCGAATATCTGGTCACCGGAACATCTTTTCGGTGCTGCTATAAACAGCTGTTATATGGCGACTTTTTTGGCTATTGCAGAAAATTTCAAATTACCTTTTACGAGTTTTGAATGTAAAACGGTTTGTAAATTAGAAATGGTTGATAAGAAATTTCAAATCACCGAGGCAGTAATTACACCTGTTGTGCATTTGGAAAACAATGAATTACAAGACAAAGCGTTACGTGTTTTAGAAAAATCCAAGCAAAACTGTTTAGTAACCAACTCTATTAAAACCGAAATTACAGTAGTACCAAAATTTTTATAATCAAGTTATGAAAAATAAAAAACTTGGTGCAGTTTATTTTACATTAATACTATTTGCTATGTTTGGAATATTTAAGTTTTTATTTGGTCAGCAAGACAATACACAACTAAAAGAAGTACTTGCAGATAACGCTTTTTTGGTTGATGTTCGTACACCTTCCGAATTTGCATCTGGAAGCGTAAAGGGAGCAGTAAATATTCCATTGGATAAAGTTTCGGGACAACTATCTAAATTCAAGGGTAAAAAACACATTGTTGTATTTTGCAGAAGTGGTAACCGTAGCAGTCAGGCAAAAAGTATTTTAGAAAAAAACGGTTTTCAAAATGTTGTTAACGGCGGAACTTGGAACAATGTACAGAAAGTAATTACAGATAATTAAGAACAGACAAATGAAAAACTATTTAAGCAAATGGAATTTTATGCGGATTATCCGTCTGGTTTTGGGAATTGTGATCATCGTTCAAGGCATTCAGGCACAACAATGGATGCTTGTTGCTCTGGGTGGATTATTTACACTGATGCCGCTGTTTAATATTGGCTGTTGCGGTACAGCTGGTTGTAGTATCAATTATAGTTCAAGAAAAAACACAAAGACAGAAGACATTACCTACGAAGAAGTAAAATAATGATGATACAGACATTTGTAAAAAAGAACCTTCTAAGCATCATTGGAGTGCCAATTGGTGCACTTGCCGGATTTCTCTATTGGAAATTTGTAGGGTGCAATTCGGGTACTTGTGCCATTACATCCAGTCCAATCAATAGCACGTTATATGGCTCGGTAATGGGAGGTTTGGTATTCTCGATGTTTAAAAACAATAAAAAAGACAAGAATGACATTTCAGGAAATAATTAATCAGGACAAACCGGTTTTAGTAGATTTTTTTGCCGAATGGTGTGGCCCTTGTAAAATGCAGGCTCCTATTTTAGAAGAATTAAAAAACCGAATTGGAGATAAAGCAGCTATTATCAAAATAGATGTAGACAAAAATCAAAGTGTAGCAGCACAATATCAAATTCGCAGTGTGCCTACAATAATTATTTTTAAAAACGGGCAAATAAAATGGAGGCAATCCGGAATTTTTCCGGCCAACGAATTAGAACGTTTGATCGAAGAAAACAGTTAATTCTTTCAAAACAAGATTTTCATTATTATAAGGCATTATTTAAATTTAACAGAAGTAATAAATACCATAACAACATTAAGAAATACAACAAATATCTTTTTATTCTATATTAATTTTGTAGTGTTGTAGTAAAATTAATTTCCAAAATCAATGACCACACATATTCCAACATACAGCATTTGTAATTTAATAGACGAATTTAACAATATGCAGGATTGTGTGGTTCTTGATTTACAAGAATTCATCTCCGAGAAACCCGATTTAGTAACTTCACCCCATCGCCATTCTTTTTATCAGATTTTATTTATTTTAGAAGGCACCGGCGAACATTTTATTGATTTTAAAACCCATACTATTCAAAAAGGTGATTTGTATTTTTTGGTTCCCGGGCAAATTCATAAATGGATTTTTGATGTAACAGCATGTGGCATCGTTATAAACTTTAATCATAATTTTTTCAGCTCGTTTCTGGCAAGAAGAAATTATCTCGAAGATTTTCCTTTTTTTATTGGTAACGGTGAATATTCTAAAGTATCGTTACAAAATAAATTTGTTGATACACAGCAGATATTCAATAAAATACAAACCGAATATAAAGCTTGTAACGAGTGTAGTTGGGATTTATTAAGGTTGTATTTGTTGGAACTTTTTATTATAAGCAACAGGGTAATCAATACAGAACATTTTATCAAAATAGAAAACAAGCACCAGTTTTTGTTGCTTCGGAATTTTGAGAAACTGGTAGAAGAAAATTATAAACAGAAAAAACTTCCGAAAGATTATGCCGAAATGCTTTTTGTTACTCCCAATCATTTAAACGCCTTGTGCCAGAAAATTAAAGGAATTTCGGCAGGTGAACTGATACGCAACCGTATTTTGTTAGAGATTAAACGCTTGTTGGTAAACTCTTCACTAACAATATCCGAAATTGCTTACGAACTTAATTATCAGGATAATTCGTACTTCTCACGGTTCTTTAAAAAAAATACAGGATTCTCTCCCGAAGAATTCAGAGCTTCAAAATATGTGTAAAAAACGAATCTTAAATAAAGATTCGTTTTTTTATTTAAAACCAAATCAGTAAAAAGTACCATAGTAAAACTAATTATGTAAACCTTTATTCTATAAGGGCAAAGTAGCTTTGTGGTATAAAAAAGACTCTCATTAAAAGAAAAGCAAATGGAAAACGATCACCAATCAGAAATCGAGAAAAACTTTAAACCCAAAGGTACCATTGCCTTTTTGGTGCTGCTGTTAATTTTGGCAGCAATGGTTTGGTTTAGTGTGTACAATCTTCAAATAGAACGTCATTAATCAATAACAGAATCAGATATGAACAAGTACGAATTACGGGCTATTCTTTTAAGTGCTTCTTTAATGGGAATATTTCTTTTTGCGATTCTCTACAATGTATATGCACGCAAAATAGATGTGCCTACCTGTATTCCGTATAATGCTTCTTTTCAGAAAGCTGAAATTAAAGAAGTAGATGATTTGCATTATGAAGTGTACATCATTGCTAAAATGTGGACGTTTGATCCGGGTGAAATCATTATTCCGCCGGGAAGCACCGTAGATTTTTATCTTACTTCTGCCGATGTGGTTCACGGTTTCAGTATTGAACGTAAAGGAGTAAACCTAATGGCAGTTCCCGGAGCCGTAAATAAAGTAACGGTACATTTTCCCGATTACGGAACTTACCGTATTGTGTGTCATGAATATTGCGGAATAGGGCATCATAACATGATGGGAAAAATATTAGTAACCAATTTAACGAATTAAAAAAAGAGTGATGAATATTTCAAAATCTTTTCAAAGAACCATACTTACCGGATTATTTATGCCAATGTCGCTTTTTATCCTTGGTGTGTATAATGGCGTAATGCAAACCTTGTACAGAGCAGGTGTTTTGCAACAGGAAGCGGTTGCCGGAATTAATTATTATCAAGGTTTAACAATGCATGGTGTTATTAACGCTATTGTATTAACAACATTCTTCGCCGTAGTTTTCGGACATGTAATTATGGGGCATTATCTTAAAAAAGAGCCTCCTAAATGGTCTTATCAAACTTCTATGATTTTAATGGTTGTAGGAACATTGATCGATGTTGTTTTAATGGTTTTAGGAAAGGCACAAGCATTGTACACTTTTTATGCACCTTTAAAAAACTCGCCGCTTTTTTATGTAGGTACCTCACTTTTAATTATTGGTAGCTGGATTGCTTTTTTCGGTTGGATTGCTACTTATAAAGAGTGGAGAAAAGAAAACCCTGATGCCAAAATGCCTATTGCTGTTTTAGCTACTTTTGTAAACTTTACCATGTGGGTAATTGCTTCTATTCCGGTAGCTTATGAATCGTTAGTGATTTTATTGCCGTGGTCTGCCGGTTGGACAGAAGACATCAATGTTCCGCTTACACGTATGCTTTTCTGGATGTTTGGGCACCCGTTGGTTTATTTCTGGTTATTGCCTGCTTATACGGCATTTTATACTATTTTGCCTAAAGTAAGTGGGGGAAAACTTTATTCGGGTAACGCAGCCCGTATGGCATTTTTACTGTTTTTGATACTATCTACACCTGTTGGAGTTCACCACCAATTTAGTGAACCGGTAATGGAACAGGGAACCAAAATGTGGGTAAGCATTCTTACGTTTGCAGTTTCTATTCCGAGTTTTATGACGGCTTTTACCGTTGGTGCTTCGTTAGAGGTTGCCGGTAGAAAAAGAGGTGCAAAGGGATTATTAAACTGGATGACACATTTGCCATGGTTTGATTCTAAAAACTATCTTTTTGGATATTTTATCTGTGGATTGCTACTGTTCATATTTGGTGGATTATCAGGAATTGTAAATGCGTCTTATGCCTTAAATCAAATGGTTCACAATACAGGTTGGGTTCCCGGGCACTTTCATATGACGGTTGCCGGACCAACATTATTAGTAATACTGGGAATGAGTATTTATATGTACAGTAAGGTTTCAGGCAAAAAAATAAAAATGTTATCTGTTGTTACCATTGTACCTTATTTATGGCTAATTGGTACAGCTTTACTTTCTCACGGATTAATGGCAGGTGGATTAATGGGCGAACCCCGAAGAACCAATTTAGGAATGTCGTACACCAATCCATCGCACGAATTGTTTAATCAATATTGGGTGCCATCTACTACTACAACTATGGTAGGTGGTATCATGATGGGAGTGGCTGCATTGTTATATTTTATTGCTTTTTTTTCAACTGCTTTTGGAAAAAGCACAGAACAAGCTTCTGTTGAACTTCCCGAAGCAGAAGAATTGCATAGCGAAAAACCAATTCCTTTATTACACAATATGAAACCGTGGATTATTGTCAGCATCATTCTTACGTTGATTACTTATTTACCATCTTTAAAAAATGTGTTCAAATACAGTCAACCAGTTCCAAACAAGTTTGAAGCAGAAAGTCCGGTTAATACAACGAAAGTAGATCAAAAAACAAAACAAATTTCTTCTGAAAATGAAAAAACTAAGTAAAAAAGCATGGATACTTTTCTTTAGTCTGGCAATTGTTTTGCCAACGGCGGTATTTTTCACAATGCGTTACTATCAACAAAATATATCAGAGTTACCGTATTACGCAGAGAATTATACCATACAAAATAATGTTCCCGATTTTAAAGTTCCAGAATATCAATTTATAAATCAAGATAGTTTACCAGTTGATCATTCATTTACTGACGGAAAAATCTGGGTGGCTCATTATTTTTTCACTACTTGCCCGACCATTTGTCCGGCGATGATTTCCGGAATTTCAGATGTTCAGGAACATTTCAAAGAAAATGATGAGGTTCGTATTGTTTCTTTCACAGTAAATCCGGAAACAGACACGCCTGAAGTTCTCAAAAATTATGCTGAAGACAAAGGGATAGATACCCGGCAATGGCAATTAGCAACCGGAGATAAAAAGTTGTTGTACCGCTTTGCCCGAAAGGGATTGTTTATTGAAGCTACCGACGGAGACGGAGGTGCAAATGATTTTATACATAGTGAAAAATTGGTTTTAATAGACCGTGAAAATCGCATCAGAGGCTATTATGATGGAACGGAAACCTCTGATATAAAACTTTTGATTAACGACATTCAGCGTTTGCTGGAAGAAAAAAAATAAAGACAGATGAAAAAGATTTTCAAATTTATGCCGATACTGTTTTTAGTAACTTTTTCTGTTAATGCTCAGGAAGGTGCTGAGGCAGGTAAAGCAATTTTCAACAATCGTTGTGCTTCCTGTCACGCAGTAGGAAAAAAATTAGTAGGGCCCGATTTAAAAGATGTAGATCAACGACATAATCAGGAATGGATTGTAAACTTTGTACGCCACTCACAGCAAGTTATCAAATCAGGTGACAAAGCCGCAGTAACTTTATTTGAAGAGTATAACAAAACCCTAATGCCTGACCATTTAGATCTTACAGCTGCCGATATTGATCATATTCTTAATTTTATTAAAGAAGAATCGGTAAAAGTAGCGAATGCACCATCATCTCCAATAGTGCCCGATCGGTACAAACCTTACAAAGGCGAAAGCAGCTTATGGCACCAGATATTGTATTTGGATTTACCAGGAAATCATACTCCGGTTACTAAAAACGATACGCAATTCTGGTTTGTTTTAACGGTTATTTTTATAGTGATTGTTTCTGTATTTTATGCTGTTGTAAAAGTAAATCAGTTTGTAGATAAATTAGACAAAAATAATCCGCCTTCAAATCAATAGAAAGCGGATTATCTTTTGTTATCTAAAACGATACCCCGTTTCAGCCATTTGAGAGAACGCATTCGTGCCTAAATCTACTGCGATGGAACGACCGTCCAACACAGGACTTACGGTACCTTTCACTTTCAGGTATTCTTCTACAGCATCGTGTAAAGTATAATCTTTGATCTGTACATTTTTACCATTTGGCATACGGCACAAAACGTGTAAAGGTTCTCCGGTACGGTTACACGAAGCCATTTTATAGGTTTTATCAAGTTCCATTGGCTTGCCCTGAATGGTTACTTCAATTACACGTTCGCCCATTTCTTTTGAGCTGTCGAACTTTAAGGTCATTCCCGAAAAACGAACCAGCCAACCGCCAAACCTCTTAGACGGATCTTTGGCAAAAACATTGTTGATTTCTTTTTCTAACCAATTTTTGATTTGCTGACCGCTTACTTCGCCTATTTTCATATGTTCGTCCACAGGTAGCATTCGCCATAGATCTTCTTTTGTAATGGCTTTTTTACCACTTTCATCGGGAACGATCGGCACACCAAAACGAAAACCATTAGATGTAGCAAAATCCGCTCCCGATTTCCAAAGCAAGGCATCGGTAATCATATTGTCCATTGGGTTTTCTACCACTAAATAGCGATACATAGGAGTACTGGTATAACCCAAAACACGCTGCATATCGTTTTTATAAGGAGTAATTGATTGATTGACCAATTGTTGTACTTCAGCATCGGCGGGATATTTTTCGGGATCAACTTCCATCAGTTCATAATCATAACCAACGATTTTTTTGTTTTTGACTTTTAAGTTCAATTTTCCTACAAACGAACCAAAAGCACCCGGTTCTACAACCGTTGTAAATTTACCTTTTATTGGTTTTCGGATGCGTTCGTGTGTGTCGTTTCCAAAGATAAAATCCACACCTTGTACCGCAGGATTATTTGCCAATAATACTTGTTTGGAAATGCCAATATGTGCCACCAGAAAGAGCAAATCCACTTTTTGGTTCTCTTTAAGCTCTTTGATGAGCTCTTTTAGGTTATTTTCTACTTCGGTGAATTTTAATCCTTCGCTGAAACCGGGATTTTGACGTATCGGTACTTCAGGGTCATTGTAAGCGATAAAGCCCATTTTCACACCTTTCTTTTCGGTAATCCAATACGGTGGAAAGATTGGTTGCTGATCTTTTTCGTGAAACATATTCGATACAATGATATTGGTTTTGTAGCCATTCATCACATCTAGCATCACCTGTTTGCCATAAATAACTTCCCAGTTGCCCGGAATCAATAAATCATAATTCATAGATTGGATGAGGGTAGGAAATATTTTCCCTTCAGATTGTACACTTTCGCCACTTCCTTGTATCAAATCGCCACCATCTATAAAAATAGTTCCATTAGGGTTTTCTTTACGAACCGATTCTACCAATGTTTTTATATTGGCTAATCCACCTGCATTTCTAAACACAATGGAATCATTCTCTACAAACAACTCCGAATGCGGATTGAGATAAGCGTGTATATCGGCAGTTTGAAGAATGGTTATTGTTTCTTCGCCTTGATTTTGCGTATTGTTGCAGGAGGTCAGTAACACCGAGCCCACAATTATTCCTATTAAACTTTTCATCATCATAAATTTTAAAGTGTTATGGTTTTAAAACCTGATTCCTGCAAACCAAAAAGGTAAGTAAAGCCGTTAGGTGTAGTTAGAATTGATGAATGATATTGCGATTTTTTCACACCTAATTTTTCCATTGCAAATTCGCAAACAACAATTTTAACGCCTGCTTTTTGAGCTTTTTCAATGAATGGTTGTAATTCCGGATTTTCAGTCAAATCCTTAACGACTTCCCCGATAAGCACAATTTCAAATTGTATTTTCGGACTTTTGGCTTTGTATTCTTCACCTGTCATAACCGATACCATAAAATGCTTGTAGTTCTGAACTAATAAGGCATATTTTCCATTCTTTTTAATGGCATTTTCGACCTGAGATGTTGTTCTATTTTGTGCTTTTACATCGTTGAAAAGTGAAATTCCTACAAGGAATAGAGCTATTATTATGATTTGTTTTTTCATTTTAAAATTTGTTTAAATGTTATTACTATTTGTTATAAAGACTGAATGATTTCGGATTGTTGAGGATAAAAAACAATAGCCCTCCAAATAAGGCAATGTTTTTCCACAGCGGTCCGTGCATTAACCCATTTCCCATTTGTATTGTTATCGTAATGGGAATAAGTGTTATGAAAAGAAGGATTGCCGACCAACGGGTAAATATTCCCAACAAAAAAGCAGTTCCGAAAATAAGGAGTACATATCCCGATAAAATCCCTAAAAAATGGGGATCTCCGAAAAAGGTTGCAAAACCACTATAATTTGCATTTTGAATACGTTGGGTTACGCCTTCGGGGTGGATAAGATGCGAAACGCCTGCAACGATAAATATACCGCTGAGTGCCATACGCAACAATAAAACAGATAATCCGCTTATCTGGATTTGTTTTTCCATTTATAATTATGATTTGATTGATACTAATTGAAACCGATGCTGTTCAAAACAGCGGATTTATCAGGGTATCAAATCAAGAATTGTTGATTGCGGATATGTATAGGAATTTTCTCTTTAAATAAATGATATTGGTCTAAGACAGGAAAAATAAGATGAGCAACAATCCTGTCTTTTTGTATAAAAGAGAATGGAGGTATGTGTTTTTTGAAAACTTGCTGTTTCTCTTTTTTGTTAGATTTTATGTAGCTGGAACAGAAAGATGCACAACCTATTTTAGCAGAATTATTTTTTGCGGATTGATTACTTTCAATATTGAACTGCTGTTTCAGATCTCTTTTTACCGAACACGGAATAGCCAAAATAATCGTTAATAAAACGATTACGATTTTCCGGTATGTATTTAGAAACTGAAACATAATCAACTTAACACAGTTTAAAATTGCATCAAAAATAACAAAATCATATTCATTGGTTTGTAACCAATGTTACACATTGAAAATTTCAGATAAACTATTTTTGAAACAAAAGAACGTGAATTTGAGAATATTAACATTATTATTACTACTAACCGTAGTTTCTTGTCAGCAAAATACACCTCGTGATAAAGATATTTCTATATTAAAAGACAAGGCTGATTCCATCTCAACCCTTTCACAAAATGTTCTGTTACAAAATGTAGCTGGTGCAATAAAAAAAGGCGGAACTGAATATGCCGTAGATTTCTGCCAAGTTGAAGCTATACCTATTACTGATTCATTATCAAAAGAAGTTAAGATGTATATTCAACGTATCACAGATAAAAACAGAAATCCCAAAAATAATCTTAAAACAAAAAACGATCGTACTATTTTTGACGAATTCAAAAGAAAGTCTGAATTGTTTGATACATTACTGATAGAAGAAAAACAATATGTGTATTACAAACGAATCAATCTTGCAATGCCTACCTGTTTGAAGTGTCATGGAAATCCACAAACTGATATAGAGAACAAAACCTTACAAAAAATAAACTTATTATACCCAAATGATAAAGCTGTTGGTTATAAGTTAAATGACTTTAGGGGGCTTTGGAAAATAGAGATCCCAAAGTAGTTTTTTATAATTTTCTTTTTCCCTTCTTTTTCTTCATTCGGTTGGCAAACTGTTCTTCCTCATAATCCTCGCCCTGTGGTTGGGGCAACAAGCTGAATAATCCCAAATCGGAACTCTGCAAATTTTCCTGCGTAATAAACTCGAAAAGGTCTTTGGTCGGTTGGTTGTCTATCATATTTGAAACAGGGCGATACTGCATTTTCAATTCGGGTTTATTTCCGTTGTTCCACCATTCGTTAAACAAATTTGCCGACAGGTTTCTGTCTAATTGTGAAGCGTTCCAAACGCTACGGCTTTCGTGGTCGATGAACGTGACACCGTAAATTCGTCCGCTTTCGTTCTTGCGGACAATCGTATTAATACCTTGCTCTACAAGTTGCTTTTTAAAATCTGTTTCGCTGTTTGTAGTATGTATAGCCAATTCAATGGTATTCTTTAGGACAAACCTTGCAGGATTGATTTTCATTTTCTCTTTGGACTGCTCAAAATGTTTTTGAATCTGTATTACTCCTGCATCTTTTCCAAAAAGTGATGCTTTGAACGGATTACTTACCTTGTTTCCGTTCTTGTCCAATGCCACATAAACCAATCCGTTTACAGTTTGACCGTTTCGCTCTCCTTTAACTTCTTCCACTGTGATATTGAAAAGGGAAAGTAACGCATTGTAACTACCCATAGTAGAATAGCTATAATACTTGGGCAGATGCCTTACTACCGAAGCAATCTGACTTTTAATGTCTCCGTTTTTATGATTTACAGGCTTAAAAACTTTATTGACTTGTTTCTGCTCCTGCTCTATGGCTTTGTTCAGGTTATATTTAGTTTCCAAGTCCCGACAGATAGCCATTGAGCGTGGGTGGTCGTAATCATCGGGGATTTTCTTTCCATCTATCCTCACGCAAGTCGAAACAATGTGGATATGTGATCGGTCAATGTCCGTATGTTTGAAAACGATATACGGCTGATTGCCGTAGCCCATACGTTCCATATATTCTTGAGCCATATCCGCAAACTGTTCATCGCTGACCTTATCCGCAGGATCTGGGTTCAGCGATATATGCCGAACAGTCTTTTCCGTTTTGATATTGGCAGACAGATACGGCTCAAAACATTTGTTGAAATATTGGGTAGAATACCCGCCGTCCACTGTATCAGGTATTTTATTCAGCAACAGAACTGCTCCGTTTTCCTTTTCCACTTTCTGCTGATTGTACAAAATCGCTCCATACATATTGCTTCCCTTTCCGATTTTTGCAATCATTTCTTATTCTTTATTTAGATATTTCTTTTCAAATTCAGCGGTAAGAATTAAAACCTTTAGCAATAATCCTTTCATTTCAGCGGTCTCCTTTTCCAATTTAAAGAGGTATGCAGATGCTTTTTTATCCGAAAAATTGGTATTCAAAAGCCTTACAATCTGATTGTAATTGGTTGCTATTCCTCGAAATTGACCGAAAAATTTGGTCAAACCTGCGTGGTATTCTACCGCATCTATATCAATTTTTACAGTCTTTACCGTCTTTTGAAAGATGCAAGCCGTAATAAAATGAGCCATCACTTTCATTCCCGACTGGTCAAAAAGGGCAAGAAACTTGGCATTGTCCTCATCATTCAGGTTAAAGGAATAACGATGTACCGCAGGGTCAATCTTCGGTTTTCTTCCTGTTTTTTTAATCTGTTTTCTGTTTTTCTCTTCCATAATAATCCATTTTAATTTTTAAACAAACGGGCGACTTCGGAGCCGTTTCCAGCCCCCTGCAAGGGCAAGTGCTTTTGAGGTACCGAAATTCATTTCGAGGACCTCAAGAGATAACTTGCTCTGAACAGGAGTTCAGAAAAATCCGTTTTGCAAACGGATTGAAGTTAGCAGGAAAACCCCATCGCATCCAATTACAAATCTCGATAAGACTATTTGAATAACAGCTACTTACAATTGCGCCAAATAAAGCCAATGAACGCCAAATAGTGCCACCTCTATACACATTGGGACTGCCTTTATTTCCTTTGTATATGGTTAGTTGGCTGATTGATTATATCCTTAATTAAGTAAATGAATAGCAAAAAAACCGACAGCAAATCTGCCTGATTGAATGCAGGCTAATTACAAATTTTTGAGTTAATGAACTAGCCAATTAAGGGTATGCAAGTGCCTAGGTAGATAGGTAGTTATATAGATGCAACAGTATGTACAGCTGATTGCTTAGTTAACCAAACAGCTAATTGGATATAATATTAAAAACAAGAGATATGATACACGAAGAAAACAAAAATCAGCAACCCGAAAAAGAGGATTTCTTTATTGAAAATTTCCTAACTGATGAAAAGAAACAACCTTTGACGGAACAACAGGCAGTAACACATCGGGAAGATTTTGCCAAACCCGAAGTAGACGAGGAAGCACTGATGAACATAATTGCAGGGGAAGAACCCGAGGAAACTGAAATGCAACAACCCAAACCGCCTGTAAGAAATACCCCAAAAACGACCTCCAAGCCAAAGAAGCTGACCAAAGAGGACTACTGCGGACAGTTTTTCAAAATCCCGACCACAACGGCAAGCAAAGGAAAATCTGTCTATGTTCGGCAGGAACACCACGATAGGTTTAACAGGCTTACCAACATTATGGGCATTGACAAGCTGACGATTTATGCGTATCTCGATAACATTATCGAATACCACTTTCAGGAGTTCGGGGAATTGATTAGCGAAATCTACAACGATAAGCACAAACCGTTATTTTGATTGTAGTGCGGTATCAGGTTTGGTGCGTTGCTACCTCTTAAAACTATTTTTCAAAACAAAAAAACAGAAAAAAAAGAAAGCCATTTTAACAAGGCGGACAGACGAAAAAACCAAAAGGAAACGGAATAAGTCCCGAAGGGTGGCAGGGCAACAAAAAAACTCGGCGAAGCCATCATATTTGCCCTGCCATTATGCCGTAAGCTTTTGGTTGGGTTGTGCGATGGCTGTCCGCCTTATCTTTGCTACCTTTTGTTCTTTTTTTAATCCCATTCCAATCAATGAAAGGTTACTAAAAACACGTATGGGATAAGTATTTGGTGTTTTTGGTATGCTTTCCCTTATCCGTACAAAACTTTTTAAATGTGAAGGGGCTTTGCGAGGAAAATTTAAAGTGTTTTGAGGATTGCTTTCCATTTATATTGTGCCAACACAAGCCAAAGACTGCCACATAATGCCAAAGGGGAAAACACATTCTCTTGTGTTCTATATAGGTGCATCAAAAACGGTTATCCGTTCGGATTACAAAAACGCTGACGACAATCAAGCCATACAAGTCAATAAAAAGCCTGCTTTGAGAATGGGCAATACGGTCAAAACGCAACAGGCTCGCCCGAAAAACAACAAACCAAAGTTGGGATTATAGCCGAGTATTTGGCAACTGAACGCCAAATACCGCCACTGAACGCAACATTACAATAACCTATGTGAATAGCTTTTATTTTCGAAGTTTAAATGATGCAGATATGGAAATAACGGTTTTAGACATTCAGATTTTAAAGGCACTGCACAGGGAAGTAAGGGAAGTTTCCAATTTGATTAAGGAAATGACCGCACCCTACAGAGCATTGCAACAGGCAACAAAATGGCTCGACCAGCAGGAAGCCTGCCAACTCCTGAACATTAGCAAACGGACGTTGCAGACGTATAGGGCAAAGGGTATTCTTGGAGCAACGCAAATCAATCGGAAGACTTATTTCAGATTATCCGAAGTGGAATTACTGATGCAGGGAGAGCGACCATTAAAAAAGCAAAGGAAATGAAACAGATTGGAAATTCAAACGAGGATATGCTTGCCCTGCTCGAAGCTGTGGTAGGTATCAAAAACGAACTGCTGTATATCAGGGAATATTTCCACCCTTTATTGAAAGGGGAAATCTACCTGTCAGGCGAACAGGTTTGCGAGATGCTACACATCAGCAAACGGACATTGCAACAGTACAGGGATGACGGACTGATACCGTTTATCAAGCTCGAACGGAAAATCCTTTTCCGTGAAAGCGATATTCGCAAGGTATTGGAAGATAACTATCAGTTTTAGTCGATTGTCTGAAACTGTAACCGTATCGGTCAATTAAAGGAACAGCCCATTGCTTAAAGCGTTGGGCTGTGGTATTTTATAAAAAAGTAGATTAAATTCCAAGTTTGTCGTGCATTGCGTGCCATTCTTTTCCAAATTCAATCATTTCTAATGCAGCTTTTCGCTTATCTTCGGGCAGACATTGTATGCAAGTTGGATACTGAATACCTTTGTAATGTACTTTACATTTAGGACATAACTCCATGTTTTTTAAATCATAATTAGATGCACATTTTCTACACGCAGTTATTGTGTCTTCAAAAGAAAGATACTTTATGTCATCAGTCAAATAAAGTAAAAATGCTTCTTTCCCGATTTTTTCTTCATCTTTGATTTTGGCTTTTTCTCTGAAGCCAATATTTTATATTCGATAAATTGTGATTGTTTTTCCATTTGTCTTTTGATACAAAACACTTATCACGAACATCAAGAGCGTCTTCGTCTGTGTAAAAAATTGTGATGAGCTCATCTAACGATTTATAAATAGGTTCATCAAACTCGTGTTTGCACACTGCACAACGATATTGTGGTAGTTTTCTTACTCTCTTGTTCGGGCGGTTGTCTCCACAATTTGTGCATAAAGGAACAGCTATGTAATCATAGTTTTTTACAATATGTTTCTTGAATGCAGATTTATCAATGTCAGAATTGGCTTCTTTGAAAATTTGAGTGTATTTTCTTGTTATTTCTCTTTCGTAGTCGGAATATTTTTTTGGGTGAGAAAGATGCTGAATAGTTAAGGTGTCTATACTATCACATATTTCGCATTTTTCTTTAAGAATTTTAACTCGTCTCTCTTTCCAATCTGTTGTGTGCCAAGACCGTTGTCCTTCTTTGTAATCTTTCCAATATAGTTCCTTAGCAAGTTCTAATGAAATATCTCCATTAATCAACTTTTCCCTTAATTCGATACGTTCGTTATATGTCAACATACTTCATATTGATTAAATTATTACAAAATCAAACATTTAATATATTCGGGTTACCATTCTTTTTTCTGCGTCAAAGTTCCATTGTACCTGCCACGCTCTGCCATCTATCTGATCAAGTAAAATAAAGTTATATGTGTTTGTTGTTGGATAAAGAAAAAACCTGCCATTCTTCTCTTCATCTTTAGTTACACGTGAAATGTCAGACAACGTAGTCTCAAACTGATTGTCTTTTAGGCTCCATTGGACTTGCCACATTTGTCCATTTCTTGTATTTAATTTGATAAAATTATACGTGTTATTTGTAGCAAAGAGTCGATAGACAGCAGTGCTGTCTGTAGAAATATTTTGAATAGGTGGTTGGGATGTGCTTTGAGCAAAAGTTAGCATTGTCGTTAATGCAAAAATCGATGTAAAAAAAAATGTCTTCATTAATCTGTTGTTATTTGTGTTTATTTTGAATGTATCGTTTAATATGTTCACGTACAATTTCTTTATAATCCTCACAAAATATTGCCAATACAACTAAATAGATTGGTTTTGCATAATAATATGAGATGTTAATTTTTATAAATAGCTAAAATACAAAAAAGACAATATTTTAAAATCGCTATATGTATTAATTTTAGAGTTGCGAAACAAAAGACTGTTCCATGCCCTTAAATTTATGCGATACCTTTTGCATATCCTTTCCAACTTTCTCGTTGAGAATTTTGGCGTAAATCTGTGTGGTAGCAATGTTTTTATGCCCTAACATTTTGCTCAAACTCTCCAACGGAACGCCCTCGCTTAAAAACAGTGTGGCAAACGTGTGCCGTGCCAAATGAAAGGTTACTTTCTTTTCTTTTAGGCAGTCGATTTGTTGAGATATTCGCTTTAGGCTGTCGTTACAAACTGTATTTGATGGTACGGGAAATACCTTTCCGTCCTTTGAAAATCCTGCATACTTTTCGATAATCATTTTTGGAATATCCAAGAGCATCACATTTGATGATGTAGCCGTTTTCTTTCTGCGTACAATAATCCACTGGTTGCCATCAAAGAAATCTTGAATATTACTGTTTCTAAGTCCTTTCATATCCGAATAAGACAATCCTGTAAAGCAACTGAAAACAAACAAATCTTTAACCAATTCATCTTTCTTTTTCTCGCAGTTAAACGTTACGAGCTGTTCCAATTCGTTCCGCAACAGATAACCTCTGTCTTTGTCCTTTTTGGTATTCTTGTACTCGCTGAAAGGATTAAAAGCAAGGTGCTTTCTGCTCATTGCCAATCGACAAAGCGTGGTAAATCCGATCATATACAGCCAAATGGTGTTGTGTGTCAAACTTTGGTTGTCACGCAGATAATAATCAAAATCCTGTACAAAATCAGAGGTAAGGTCGTTGAATGATAAATCAGAGTAACCGTATTTTGTAAGTGCAAAATTTCGTAGGTGTTTCAAAAGTGTTTTGTACTTACTGCGTGTACCATTGACCCGAAGTCCATTATTGACCTTTTTCTCATAGTCTGACAGGAACTGTTCATAGAATTTGAAAAAGGTCAGTTCTCCGCTTTCCATACCGAGAAAGGCATTTTTAAGTTTGGTACTGTTTACAGCTCCCTCATTCTTTAAAATTTTGGAATAGCATTCCTCAATACCCAAACGGACTTTGTCAAGTTTGCTGTTAGTGTCTTGGGCTTCTCGGCTCTTTCCTAAAACCCTGCCGTACTTCAAATCCCAATTCGATGCGGAAATATCCAACTTGGTACTAAATGCAGACTGCTCGCCGTTTACGGTAATCCTGCACATAACCGTAACTTTTCCGTTTTTCTTTGGGGCGTTCTTTTTAAGGTAAAACAATACCTTAAATGTTGATTTTTTTGTCGTTTCCATACTCACAATTCTTAATGATAAAATTAAACCTATGTGAGCTACGGAACAATATGAAAAACTATGCAGAAAGCTGAAATACAGCATTTTACAAGTGCTGCTTTTTGTTTTCAAAAGTAACGTTTTAGTAACCTTACTTTTGCCAAACCTCGCTTTTTAATGCTTTTTACCTCATTACCAAAAAATCAAAAAACGATTGTAAAGCCTTTATTTACAATCGTTTTTCCTGTTTTTAATCTTTGATGTATTTTTACTGAAAATTTATTTTAAATATACCAATATTTAATATTTGTTGGTGTTGTTTCTTGTGAAATCAACCTAAACCAGCTAATCCTTCTTTCTGTACTGAGTAGGCGTAAGTCCAAACGTTTTCTTAAAGCATTTAATAAAATAAGCGGGTTCATTAAACCCTGTCTGATAGGCTATTTCTGAAATAGTCAGATTCGGGTTCTCTTTAAGCATGATAAGTGATTTTTTTAAACGGATGTTCAGGATAAACTCATTGGGTGTTTGTCCGGTAATACCTTTAATTTTGGCAAACAGGTTAGTTCTGCCAAGGTTCATTTCCTGAGCAAAGAAATTAACATCCAGCTGCGGGTTATTGATGTTATTCTCAATAATTTCTATAGCTTTTTGTAACAATTGTTCATCGTATGGGTTGGTAGCTATCAGAGAGGTCTCGGCAGAAGTGCTTTTACTAAACTTAGCCTGTAAAAGACGACGATTGTTTATGAGATTATGGCATTTAGCTATTAATAATTTGGCGTTAAACGGCTTGGTTATGTAGTCGTCAGCCCCTAGCTGCAATCCTTCTAAAGTATGCTCTTCAGAAGTTCTTGCTGTTAGCAATATTACCGGAATATGGCAGGTGGTAACATTTGTTTTTATTTGATGGCAAAGCTCAGTACCAGACATTTCCGGCATCATCACATCACTTAGTACAATATCCGGTTGGATGTCCATTATCTTTTCAAGCCCTTCCCTTCCGTTAGGAGCTGTATTTACGGTATAAATAGGTTTAAATATAGAAACCAATACATCCAATAACTCTTTATTGTCTTCTACAATCAGGATAGAAGCTTTTTTAGAAGATACCACAACAGGCGTATCTTCTTGTGCCTGCCTTTGTGTTTCTTCAGAGAAATCATTCGTGTTTTCTGTAAGCATGACCTCTTGCAATTGTTTTTGGGGTGCCGTAAAGTGATCTTCACCCTTTAATAAAGCAATTTTAAACTCACTACCCTCATTAGGGACACTTGCTACTGTAATAGATCCGTGGTGCGCTTCTACAATACCTTTGGCTAAAGACAGGCCTATGCCGGTACCTGTCCCCGATATATCGTCTTTCACATCTGCCTGATAAAAAACATCAAAAACCTTTGCAGAAACATCATCATCCATTCCAATGCCGGTGTCTTTCACAAAAATATATACCTGCTCAGCAGTTTGTTCTATTCTTACAGAAATTACCCCCTTAGCCGGAGTATACTTCAAAGCATTGTGAATAAGGTTGTAAAATACTTTTTCAAGTTGAGCGGGATCGAACCAGATAAAGATTGGGCTTGTTTCCTCAAAATACAGATTGATTTCTTTGGAATACGCATATTCTTTAAACTGCGCACAGATGTTTTCTATAAAAGAAGTGATATCTAAGGGGCTTACTTTTAGTTTCAGGAAACCCTGTTCTTGCTTACTAAAGTCCATTAGCTCCCCAATTAACCGATGCATTTTAGTCGCATTGCTGGAAATGCTCTTAAGCTTTTGGAATACGCTTTTGCTGATATTCTCTGTTTGGAAAATCAACTCTGCCTGACTCATAATTAGGGTAATTGGCGTACGGAACTCGTGAGATATATTGGTGAAAAAACGAAGTTTAGCATCGTTCAGTTCCTGTATTTTCTGTTTCTCTTTATGAGAGTATTTTAACGACGCCTGTAGCTTTGTTTTTGAGATATAGCTGGAAAGAATGGCATAGCATATTCCGGAGAATATTAAGAAATAAATAACGTATGCAAGCCATGTTTTGTAGAATGCGGGTTTAACAACAATAGAAAGCAAGGCTTCTTTTGCATTGGGACTTTTCCCTTTTATGCGTAAGTGGTAAGTGCCCGGGCTAAGGTTGGTGTAAGTAATAATATTGCGGTTGTTGGCATGAATCCACTCCTTATCAAAGCCTTCTAGCTTATACAAAACCTCCTCTTTAAGTATCTTAATGTAATTACTGGTAAAAAAACTAAGCTGTACAGATGTATGGTTCTGATTAAGGGTAATGGTATCTGTATAGGAAATAGATTTATCCAGTATTCCGGTTTTATCAAAAGGGAGTACCCTTTGGTTGTTTACCCATAAATCGCTGAAACCAATGGTGTAAGGCTTATTCACAAAGTCCAGATCCTCTTCGTTAAGCTCTACCATTCCATTAATACCACCAATAAACAAGTTGCCTTTTTTGCTCACAAATAAGCCACGTTCATTAATGGCGGTAAACGGAAAGATATTACCGTTATAATAGTTGTAGAACTTTTTATTGTCTATATCAAATCTGGAAAGCCCCTTGTTGGTAGCAATTAACAGATAGCCCATTTTTGATTCTGTAATATCCAGAATATAATCGTCTATAATCTCGCTGTTACCGGTGTTAAAGGACGTAAAAGTATCCGACTTAGAGTTATATAAACTAAGGCCACTACCGGCAGAACCTAACCATATTCTTCCCTTTTGATCCTGAAAAAATGTTTGCTGATAGTTTTGGCTAATCCCGCTTGTGTTTTTGCTGATATGGGTATAAGCCTTTAAAGTCCCTTTTTCCAGGTTATATTTAAAAACGGCAACAGAAGTAGAAAACCATAAGTTTCCATTTCTGTCTATCATTATATTCCATATTTGTTTGTGGGTTAATGATGCCGAGGAATCTTGCAGAATGGGATAAAAGGTCTCTTTAGCCCTATCAAACACAAAAATGCCACTCTTTGTCCCCAGATAAAACTTGTTTTGATAATGCACCAAACTCCTGATGCTTTTTAAACCAGCATAGGTAGCGCTATACCTTTTAAAAGATTTCGTCTTGATATCAAATTTGTTCAGTCCGCCCAGGTGCGTACCAATCCATAAACAATCATTATCGCGATCGTACCAGATAGCCTTAAGTATATTAGAAGAAATACTCTGAGGAAGCGATGAACTCTGATAAGAGCTAATTTGTCCCGTTTGTATATTCAGGAAGTTAAGTCCGCCCCCCTCTGTACAAATCCATACATTTCCGTCTTTATCCTCTGTCATGTGGCCAATAACAGAAGAGCTCAATCCGTCCGTTCCGGTATTATAATATTTATAAAAAGAAAACTCAGGATTCAGGATATCCACCCCACCAAAATAAGTACCAATCCATAAAGTGCCTTGTTGGTCCTTTTTTATATCCCAGATAGACGAGCTTCCTAAGCTGTGCGACACATTAGCCAGATGCTTAAAAGAAATAAACTGCTCAGTGCCAGACACCAGCTTATTTAGTCCGTTAGAAGTCCCTATCCAGTAATTGCCCAGGTTATCTTCGCATACCGCCCTTACAAAATTAGCAGTAATACTTGTTGGGTCGCTTTTATCATGCCTGTAATTAGTAATCTCGGCATTGCTGTTAATTTTATATAAGCCATCGTTTAAGCTTCCTATCCATAAGTTCTTTTTAGAGTCGCTAAAAAGGCAAACCACTTCAATATCCGCTATCAGTGTTTTAATCTTTTTGTTTTTGTCCAACAATAGAAGACCCTTGGTTGTTCCGATAATCAGATTGCCGTTATACACCTCATGCACAGCAGTAATACTTGTTTCTGCACCAAAAGAGTAGTGTAGTTTTAAAGAAGCTGTCTTTTGGTCGTATATCCAGATGCTATTTTCTTTTCCTGCCCATAAATGATTAAGCCCGTAAGAAATGGTTACAATCCCTTTGGATGTTACCGTTTTAAACTCTTGGGATTTAAGATCATAATCAATTAAACCCCAAAGGCACTGCACAAACAAATGCCCTTTTCTATCGCCACAAACAGTTTGTATATTGTTACCAAATAAACCGGTAGTATCTCCCTTTACGGGTTTAAAAACCTCAAACTCATTTCCGTTATATTTATTTAGCCCATCTTTTGTCCCAATCCACATCATACCGGATTCGTCCTGATAAATAGAATTAACCGTAGACTGAGACAAGCCATCCTTTACCGTCAGGTGTTCAAAAAGCAAGCTCTGTGCCTGCAATGTAGAAAAAGGCAAGCCACAAAAAATAGTTATTAAAAGGCAGACGATAAGTTGATTGATTGATCGCATTCCGTTGTAATTTGTCGTAAAATTCAGGTGTGTCAGAACTTTCATAAATATAAAGTATTAAAAGCTCTTTTGATAACTTATCGTACGAAACTACTCTTTTTTCGTACGATTATCATGTCCAAATTGTGGTTTTAAAAGCTGTTTTGTAATAACCAAATAAGATCACCTAAATAAAAAAGACATGGTACGTATTAAGCTATTGATACTTGTGGTACTTTGCGTAATTACCTGTACGGTAACCGCAACTGAACTTGTTGTTTCTGTTGATGGGAAACCAATCAAGATCATCTTTATCACTCCCAAAGTAATTAGGGTTATCAAATATCAGGATACTATAAAACCTGATAAAGAAGAGTTGGTAATGATTAAAACACCTGAGAAGGTTCCGGTAAAAAAAACCGAACGGAAAGACTATATCCAGTTTCAATCTCCGGAATTAAAGGTAAGCATCCATAAGAAAAGCGGAGTATTGAGTTTTTTTGATGGCACAACACTGCTGTTGCGCGAGCGGAAGGAAGACATTGTTTTAAAAGAAGGAGTAAAGCAAGGTTTTTTGTTAAGTAACGATGAAGCTATTTATGGCTTAGGACAGCATCAGGATGGTAAAATGAACCAGCGGGGACAGCACCTGTACCTTAAGCAACGCAATACCGAAATTGCCATACCCTTTTTTCAATCTACCGCAGGCTACGGCGTTTATTGGAATAACTATTCTGCAACCACTTTTTCCGATAATGAAGACGGGACATTCTTTAGCTCAGAAAAAGGATCTAACATCGATTATGTATTTATAAAAGGAGCAGAAGCAGATGATATTATTGCCTCTTTCAGAGCTTTAACAGGAACAGCTGCTATGTTTCCGAAATGGGCCTTTGGTTATTGGCAAAGTAAAGAACGCTATAAAAGCCAGTTCGAATTACTGGATGTGGTAAAACAATACCGAAAGCTGAAAGTGCCGCTGGATGGCATTATTCAGGATTGGCAATATTGGGGTGTCGATAAAAAAATGTGGAATGGCGTTACTTTCAATAATCCCCTTTTCCCGGCACCCGATAAAATGATAGACAGCATTCATCAGCTAAATGCTAAACTCATGATTTCGGTATGGCCTTCCTTTGGTTCCAAAACGCAGATTTATAAAGAGTTGGAGTCCAAAAACAAACTATATGATTTTCTGACTTACCCACCAGATCCGGAAATAAAGGTTTATGATGCTTTTAGTAAAGATGCCCGCGATGTTTATTGGAAGCACATGAATAAAAATCTTTTTGCAAAAGGAGTAGACGGCTGGTGGTTAGACGCTACAGAACCCGTAATGAAGCAAAGAAATGTTTCTGACGGAATTGTTCATCATGAAAACGAAGTATCCGATATGTTGCATAACCCTAAAAATCAACAGACAGCTTTGGGAGACTTTGAGATTTATGCAAACGCCTATCCTTTGCAAAGTGTTGCAGGAATTTATGAAGGCCAGCGTAATGCAAATAAAAATAAACGCGTGTTTATTATGACCCGATCTGCTTTTGCAGGGCAACAACGTTACGCTTCTATGCTATGGTCTGGCGACATCAGAGCTAGCTGGCAGGTTCTAAAAAATCAAATAGCAGGAGGCGTTAATTTATCTATGACCGGTATCCCGTATTGGAATACGGATATTGGAGGTTTTTTTATTACGCCCAACTACCCCAAAGGAGTTACCGATACCGCCTATCAAAAACTATATGTAAGATGGTTGCAGTTTGCAGCATTTACACCCATGTTTAGGTCGCATGGCACACAAACTCCACGAGAAATTTACCAGTTTGGCGAAAAAGGATATTGGGCGTACGATGCAATAGAGAAGTTTATCAACCTGCGTTATCAGTTGCTTCCCTACATATATTCCAATGCATGGGAAGTTACCGCCGCCGCCTCAACCATGATGCGTGGTTTGGCAATGGATTTTAAGCAGGATAAGAAAACCTGGGATATTAACGACCAGTATCTTTTTGGAAAAAGCTTGCTGGTAGCGCCAATTGTCGACTCGTTAAGCAATACCCGCCAAATTTATTTACCCAAAGGAACTACTTGGACAGATTTCTGGACGGGAGAACAACATCAGGGAGGAAACACCGTAGTAAAAAAAGCACCTACAGATATTATACCCCTATACGTTAAAGCAGGCTCTATTATTCCGTTTGCCCAAAAACAACAATATGTTGGAGAAAAAGCAGACGAAACACTTGAATTAAGGATTTATACAGGTGCCGATGGTGAGTTTAGTTTATACGAGGACGAGGGGGATAATTACAATTACGAAAAAGGAATATCCTCTTTAATAGCTTTTAGTTGGAACGATAAAAACAAGAGCCTAACTATAAGTAAAACAAAAGGAGAGTTTCCGGGGATGTTAAAAAAACGTCGTTTCCATATTGTATTGGTTAATCAATCTAAAGGCACAGGAGCCCAAATGTCGGCCAGCTTTAAAGCGGTGGAGTATTCAGGTAAACAACAGCAAATTAGATTTTAGGATATAGATGTTCTGATTGCTTACAAAAGCGAAAACGCCAATAAAAGTAATCGGGAAATGCCCTCTGACAAATAAAGATCACTAAAAACAAATAGATGAAAAGATATATTATAGGAATAGCCATCGCATTAGTTGCATGTAAAAAGTCTGATTCTACAACAGACAAGAAAACCAATGGCGAAGGAAATAACAATACCATTCCAGAAAATACAATAGTATTTGATGCCGCAGCCACAGCAGAAGAAAAGCGTGGCAAAACAGGTTTTCTAAGCTCTATAACTTTAGAAGCCCCACATAACGATCTGATTTTACCTCTAAAGCCCTATATCTGGCGGGTGGGCAGAGCCAATAATGAAAACTTTGATCTGTATCCAAGATTAAAGAGCCTGAATGTAGAAAAGCAGCTTCTAATAGTCAGCGACTTCAGAAACATTTTGCCAACATCTACCATTTTTAAACAATATGGTTATGGCGCTTTAACAGATACATTAGCCTCCAGAGCTCAGAAAAAGCAATACACATACGAGTGGGATCTGTTTAACGAACCCAATGATTCTTTGAAAAAAGACTTAAACGAGTTTATGCTTAAATATTGGAATCCCGCTTATCATGCCGTTAAAGCAAAATTTCCGGACGCTATTATTCATGGTCCCTCCATTACTATAAACAATTCCGGCGATGCAAAGGCAGACTCGGCACTCATCTATAAATTTATTGATGCAGCCATTGCCCATAATACCCTTCCAGATTATATCAACTGGCATTTTCAGATAGGTTATAACATTAGCGATTGGCATGGAAACTATGCAAAATCAATAAAACAGTATTTAGCCCAAAAAGGAAAAACAGTTAAAGGTTTTGTAGCAGGCGAAACAGTCCGCCCCGGAGACGAAAGAAATACCAGTCCGGCAGTATTGGTAGATGTTTTTGCCGCACAGGAAATCCATAACATTACACAAATTCATGCAGCATGGACTTCTGTGCCTGTTTATGGTGTAGCCACGTCTACACTACCCGTATTGGGTGGTTTACTGGCCGATACAAAAGGAAAAGATACCAGAGGAGCCTGGTGGACTTACGAGTTTTACGCCAGAACAAAAGGAAAAAGGATGATTTGTAAGAATGGCGAGTCGGGCAATAAAGGATTGGTTGGACTAGGGTTTAGAGACGACACCAATAATAAAATAAGTATTATGCTTGGAGTGCGGGACCCTCTGGGCGCTCAAAACAACCAGATACTAAGGGTAACCAATATCAACCAGCTTAAAAATTTAAGTAGCAATGGAAAAGTAAAGATAAAAGTGTGGTACAACAAGCAAACAAAAGATGCTGTAACTGCTTATGGCGCTAAAAATTTAGAATTAATTAAGGATTACAATATAGAAGTAGCAGACAACCAAATAAACATCCCTTTCAACTTATTAAAATGGGATGCCTTACTGATAGAAATTACCAAACCAGAGTAACAAAGAGGGCAATAACCTCCTACCTCTTCCTTTTACGTCATCCCGACCGAAGTGGAGGGATCTCTAACTTTAAGTCTCAGAAACGGGTTGAATGATGAACTTTATGAATGATGAACGGGGTTAAACTATGAATTGTTTTAAATGTTGAATTTTTAATGCTCAATGTTTGAATCGATGAACTATCCCTATTTATCTGAACCACGGATTATATGGGATTATTGGATTTCACGGATTTGATAAGTATAGCAGACTGGTATCAGTGTAATCTTTCAATCTTTTAAATCAGTGATTCTGACAACAAGAATTTAAAACAGATCTTTCGACTGGCAAGTATGCTTAAGAAAACCTCCTGCCTCTTCCTTTTAACCTGATTTCGATTATAAAAAGGCTATGAGAGTAATGCCAAAAGAGATTGCTTCGTTCCTTGCAATGACAAAAATAGGGGCGTCATTGCAAGGAACGAAGCAATCTAGTTAGCTGTTCAAAATGTTAGCAATAGCGCATCTCGAACTTAAAAATAAGAAGAATTTTATATACGTAAACATAGCGATGGATTTAAAAAATCCACCCGATTTATTAGTTCAGGATAACCCTTTGGAATATCCCGAACAGCTGAAAAAGATTGCCACCTGCACAGGTTTCGAGTGCCTCAACCTGACCTCCTTCTCCTTTGTCACCCTGAGGTTCTCGAAGGGCTCAACCTGACCTCATCCAAAGATTTGTCGATCGTTTCTTGTTGTCCGATGTTCGAAAGACGAAAAACAAAGAACGACCAACGAATAAGCAACAAAAAAACGCCATTCCGGTTCCAATCCATAGCAACCGAAATGACGTCTTTTTTAAGTTTACCCCTCTGTTTATCTCTTCACTACTTTTTTGATGACTGCGCCATCTTTGCCACTAAAACGTAACAGGTAAGTCCCTGCCGGATAGTCAGCCAAAGAAACTGTTATGCTGCTTTCGCCTGCCTGTATCTGCAACTGCTGTAATACCCGGCCGTTTAGATCGGCAATGGTTAAAAGGTTATAACTATTGCTGCTAAAACTGCTGTGTACCAGCTCTGTTGTAGGATTGGGATAAAGGTTGAAAGTAGAAAGTGGAAAGTTAAAAGTTACTGTCCTGATGCCCAGTTCTGTGGCGGTACCATCTTTATCTACCTGTACTAATTTGTAATAGTTGTTCCCGTTTAAGGGGTTTGTGTCTGTAAAGTTATAAGTTGTAGGTTGTAAGTTATCAGTTACCGGCACTTCGCCAATGGGCGTAAATAGTGTATTGTCGCCACTGCGGTAAATAACAAAACCTTTGTTGTTTTGTTCTTCTGCGGTTTGCCATTGCAGTTTCACCAGGTTACCGCTGGCTTTAGCGGTATAGTTTACCAGGGTTACAGGTAATGCCCCGTCCTGATTTTCATAAGCGCCCATATCTATGTTTGTACCTATAAGGCGGGCTTTGCCGGCTAAGTCTTTGGTATTGGCATCTAAACCTATATATAAAGCATTACTGCCTGCATTAATAGCCGGGCTACTGGCTTTTAAGCTGAAATCTCCATTGGCTGCATCTACAAAATCTGGATCGGTACTGCCATCCATATTGCCATTATTGGTATCTGTTAAACCTTGTACTAAGCTGTAGAAAATATCAGCTCCAGCACCATCAATGCCGGTATTATCATTGCCATATATAATACTGTTGCGTATTTGAGGATTTGAATTAGTACCCTCATTATACATTCCGCTACCGCCATAAGTAGCTCTATTTGCACTGATGCTTACATTGGTTAGAACCGGAGAGGAAGAAGAATTATAAATTCCGCCACCATCACCATCAGCTGTATTTGCACTGATGCTCACGTTGGTTAAAACCGGAGAGGACAACCGTCCATTATAAATTCCACCACCTATATCAATGGCTCTATTTGCGCTGATGGTTATGTTGCTTAAAATCGGAAAGGAATCCGGACTATTATAAATTCCGCCACCATAAGTAGCTGTATTTTGGCTGATGGTTACGTTGCTTAAAACCGGAGAGGAAGACTCACCATTATAAATTCCGCCACCATAATAATCAGCTGTATTTTGGTTGATGGTTAGGTTGCTTAAAACCGGAGAGGAAGACTCACTATTAAAAATTCCGCCACCAATATTCCGGTAAATGTATTGTGAATTTACCGTGATACTTATACCATTATAGTTGGCATTTCCACCTGTTAGGGTAAAGCCGTTTAATTCTGCGGTACCTACATCACCTGCGCTAATGACTACGTGGTAGGCATTTTCTTCGTTATTTGTAAAGCCTGCATCATCTCCATTAAAATCGCCACTTAAAATACTGGTATGGGTGCTTAAGGTTAAATCTCTATCTGTTAACTCGGTTTCTGTACCTGCAAAGCCGCCATATACTTGTACATCTTTTTTCAGTACAAAGGCATTGTTACGGTCGTTAGCATTGGCATCGCTCATGTTATCTGCCCGGTACATGGGTTTATAAGTTCCGCCTGCTACCCAAACCTGCTGTACGTTAGTGGCATTAATGGCCATTTGTAAATCGTCAGTAGCATTTGCCCAAGAGTTGCCTGTAAAATCACCATTTCCGGTTTCGGTTACATAAATAACGTTATTGGCAGCGGGGGTTAAAGATGTGCTGTATGAGCTTTCGTAAGCACCTAAGTCTATTTTTCCTTTTTGTATGCGGGCGTTACCGGCTAAATCGGTAGTAATGGCGCTTAAATCAGGGGTTTTCCCGGTAGCAAAATAAGTATTATCTCCTTTATTAATAAGGGGACTGGTGCTTTTTAAGCTGTAATCTCCATTGGCTGCATTTACAAACTGTGGGTCGGTACTGCCAGCAATATTGCCATTATTGGTATCTGTTGAACCTTGTACCAAGCTGTAGGAGATAACAGGTGTTCCTCTACCAGTAATGCCAGTATTATTGTCGTATATAATACTGTTGCGTATCTGAGGTTTTGAATCGTCATCATTATTATGCATTGCACCACCACCAGCACCAGCACCAATATTAGCTGTATTTCCGCTGATACTCACATTGGTTAAAACCGGAGAGGAAGAATGATTAGCAATTCCGCCACCAGCAAGATGAGCTGAATTTGAGCTGATGCTTACGTTGGTTAAAACCGGGTTGGAATACTCATTATTAATTCCGCCACCACTACCACTAGCTGTATTTTGGTTAATGCTTACATGAGTTAAAACCGGGAAGGAATAAGAATTATAAATTCCGCCACCACTATTACCTGAATTTGAGCTGATGCTTACATGGGTTAAAACCAGGAAGGAATAAGAATTATAAATTCCACCACCACTATTACCTGAATTTCCGCTGATGCTTACATGGGTTAAAACCGGAGAGGAATAAATATTATAAATTCCACCACCAGTATTCCGGGGTATGTTTTGTGAATTTACCGTGATACCTTCGTAATCGCTACTATTGTTGGCATTTCCGCCTGTTAGGGTAAAGCCGTTTAATTCTGCAGTACCTACAGCACCTGCGCTAATGACTACGTGGTAGGCATTGTCTGTGTTGTCAGTTGCAGCGCCTAAATCACCACTTAAAATACTGGCATTGGTGCTTAGTTTTAAATTTCTATCTGTTAATGCGGTTTCTGTACCTGCAAAACCACCATAGAGTTGTACATCTTTTTTCAGTACAAAGGCATTATCGCGGTCGTTGGCATTGGCATCGCTCATGTCATCTGCCCGGTATTTGGGTTTATAAGTTCCGCCTGCTACCCAAACCTGTTGTACGCCTGTGGCATTAATGGCCATTTGCAAATCATTAGTAGCATTTGCCCAAGAGTTGCCGCTTTGGTTACCGGCACCGGCTTGTGTTACGTAAATAACGTTATTGTCATCGGGGCTTAAAGGTGTGCTGTATGAGCTTTCGTAAGCGCCTAAGTCTATTTTTCCTTTTTGTATGCGGGCGTTACCGGCAATATCGGTAGTAATGGTGCTTAAATCAGGGGTTTTCCCGGTAGCAAAATAAGTATTATCTCCTTTATTAATAAGGGGACTGGTGTTTTTTAAGTTGTAATCTCCATTAGCTGCATCTACAAACTGTGGATCGGTACTGCCATCTATATTGCCATTATTGGTATCGGTTAAACCTGGTATCAAGCTGTACGAAACAACAGATGCACCTCCAACAATTCCAGAACTATTGCCATATATGATACTATTGCGTATCTGAGGTTTTGAACTAGTATCGTAATTATAAATTCCGCCACCACTATTAGCTGTATTTGCACTGATGGTAACATTGGTTAAAACCGGGGAGGAGGCAACATTACAAATTCCTCCACCATTATTAGTAGCTGTATTTGCACTGATGGTAACATTAGTTAAAATCGGGGAAGAGGAAGCAACATTACAAATTCCGCCACCAAGATCTTCAACTGTATTTGCACTGATGGTAACATTGGTTAAAACCGGGGAGGAGGAAGAATTACAAATTCCGCCACCACTATTAGCTGTATTTGTGCTGATGCTTACGTTGGCTAAAACCGGTTTGGAGCCAGCATTATAAATTCCGCCACCAGAATTCTGGTATATGCTTTGTGAATTTACCGTGATATTTCCACTACTGTTGGCATTCCCACCTGTTAGGGTAAAGCCGTTTAACTCTGCAGTACCTACAGCACCTGCGCTAATGACCACATGGTAGGCATTTTCTCCGTTGTTTGTAAAGCCTGCATCGTCTCCGTTAAAATCGCCACTTAAAATGCTGGCATTGGCGCTTAGGCTTAAATCTCTTGCGGCTAAAGTAGCTTCTGTACCTGCAAAACCACCATAGAGTTGTACATCTTTTACCAACAGGAAAGCAGCATCACGTTGGTTGCCCGCACTAACCGGTGTATTATCAACAGGATTTATACTCGGTGTATAAGTTCCTTTGGCTACATATATTTTTAGCGGATTGCTTGCATCCCACAGGTTAGCACTTTTGTTTGCCTGTGCCCATTGCAAGGCTTCGCTTAGCTCGCCTAAGGCATTTGTCCATGATGAGCCATTGCCCGTAGCTCCTTTTTTTACGTAAAGGATGTTTCCGGTAGGTGATATCTCCGCTGCTATAACACAAAATGTGCTGAGCAGAAGGCACAAAACCGTCAGAAATCTTCTCTGTAAAGGTGTTTTCATAATTGCTTTGTTTATTATAATAAATTATCTGTTTATTAAAGCTGTTACTGTAAAGGCTATCAAATAGGAATCATCCTGCTTGTGTTTAGGATATATAAGTCCTTTTAAAATGATTTTTCCCGTTTATTTATAGCCTACAATTGTCTCTTTTTAACAATAAGAGCTCAATATAGGACAATAGCGTATATATTCTGGCTTTTTAGGGGTGGACAAAAAGGGGGACATTTTACAATGTATTGATTATCAGTGGTAAAATTAGCTGTAGAACTACTTGTTGAGACGTTTTAAACGAAGGATTCTTAACTATGAACCAGGGAATGATGAATGAGTAACTGGATTAGATGATGAATTATAGAATGTTGAATGAATAATGATGAACTACTTTATGAACGATGAATGATGAACGGGGTTAAACTATGAATTATTGAATCGATGAGCTATCCCTATTTATCTGAACCACGGATTATATGGGATTATTGGATTTCACAGATTTGATAAGTATAGTAGACTTGCATCAGTGTAATCTTTCAATCTTTTAAATTAGTGATTATGACAGAAAGCCTTTTGACACAAACCTTTCGACTGACAGGCTCGCTCAAGAAAACCTCTTGCTTCTTCCTTTTACGTCACCCCGACCGCAGTGGAGGAATCTCCAACTTTAAGTAGCAGAAACGGGTTAAATGATGAACTTTATGAACTATGAATGATGAAAGGGGGTAAACTATGAACTATTGAATCGATGAGCTATCCCCGTTTATCTGAATCACGGATTATATGAGATTATTGGATTTCACAGATTTGATAGGTATAGTAGATTGGTATCAGCGTAATCTTTCAATCTTTTAAATCAGTGATTCTGACATCAAGAATTTGATACAGATCTTTCGGCTCGCAGACTCGCTTAAAATGACGAAGGAGTAAGAAGCAAACGATCAACGAAAGACAACCAACGAAAGACGAAAAAGATAGTCCCTCCGCACAGGTTTCGAGTACCTCAACCTGACCTCCTTATCCTTTGTCACCCTGAGGTTCTCGAAGGGTTTGTTACCTTTCGCACAGGTTTCGAGTCCTGAGGTTCTCAAAGGGCTCAACCTGACCTCATCCAAAGATTTGTCGATCGTTTCTTATTGTCCGATGTCCGATGTTCGAAAGACGAAAAACAAAGAACGACCAACGGAAGACGACCAACGAATAAGCAACAAAAAAACGCCATTCCGGTTCCAATCCATAGCAACCGAAATGACGTCTTTTTTAAGCTTTCCCCTCTGTTTATCTCTTCACTACTTTTTTGATGACTGCGCCATCTTTGCCACTAAAACGTAACAGGTAAGTCCCTGTTGGATAGTCAGCCAAAGAAACTGTTATGCTGCTTTCGCCTGCCTGTATCTGCAACTGCTGTAATACCCGGCCGTTTAAATCGGCAATGGTTAAAAGGTTATAACTATTGCTGCTAAAACTGCTGTGTACCAGCTCTGTTGTAGGATTGGGAAAAAGCTGAAGGCTAAAGGCTGAAAGCGAAAAGCCTACTATCCTGATGCCCAGCTCTGTAGCGGTACCATCTTTATCTACCTGTACTAATTTGTAATAGTTGTTCCCGTTTAAGGGGTTTGTGTCTGTAAAGTTATAAGTTGTAGGTTGTAAGTTATCAGTTACCGGCACTTCGCCAATGGGCGTAAATAGTGTATTGTCGCCACTGCGGTAAATAACAAAACCTTTGTTGTTTTGTTCTTCTGCGGTTTGCCATTGCAGTTTCACCTGGTTACCATTAGCTTTAGCGGTATAGTTTACCAGGGTTACAGGTAATACCCCGTCCTGATTTTCATAAGCGCCCATATCAATGTTTGTACCTACAAGACGGGCATTGCCGGCTAAGTCTTTGGTATTGGCATCTAAACCTATGTATAAACTATTACTGCCTGCGTTAATAGCAGGGCTGGTGTTTTTTAAACTGTAATCTCCGGTGCTTACATCTACAAACTGTGGGTCGGTACTGCCATCCATATTGCCATTATTGGTATCTGTTAAACCTTGTACCAGACTGTAGGAGATAACAGGTGTTCCTCCAAAAATCCCCGTATTATTATCATATATAATACTATTGCGTACCTGAGGTTCTGAATTAGTATCGCCATTGTAAATTCCACCACCATTAATAGTAGCTGTATTTCTACTGATGGTAACATTGGTTAAAACAGGACTTGAGGAAGTTACATTATATAGTCCACCGCCTAATTCTGTGGCTTCGTTCTCTGTAATTATAATATTGCTTAGCACTGGCGACGAATGAGATTGGTTAGCTATTCCGCCACCATCTTTGGCTTGGTTTCTCAGTATGGTTATTCCGGATAGCACTGGCGATGATTCGTAGCCGAAAATACCTCCGCCCGATTCGCCCGCCGTGTTGCGGGTAATCATTAGGTTTTGCAATACTGGAGACGACACAGATAGGTAGATACCGCCACCAGAGCACTGGTAAACCTGGTTGCCGTTTATAAGAATATCGGTACTTGATGATGCATTAGCCCCGGAAAGGGTAAATCCATTCAGCATTGCACTGTTATTGTTGCCCGAAGAAACAACCACATGGTTGGCATTTTCTCCGTTGTTTGTAAAGCCCGCATCGTCTCCGTTAAAATCGCCACTTAAAATGCTGGCATTGGTGCTTAGGGTTAAATTTCTATCTGTTAACGCGGTTTCTGTACCTGCAAAACCGCCATACACTTGTACATTGTTTTTAAGTACAAAGGCATTATCGCGGTCGTTGGCATTGGCACCGCTCATGTTGTCTGCCCGGTATTTGGGTTTGTAGGTTCCGCCTGCTACCCAAACCTGTTGTACGCCTGTGGCATTAATGGCCATTTGCAAATCATTAGTAGCATTTGCCCAAGAGTTGCCGCTTTGGTTACCGGCACCGCTTGTTGTTACGTAAATAACGCCACTGGCATTGGGTGCTAAAGGGGTATTATAGGGGCTTTCGTAAGCACCCATATCTATGTTTCCTTTTTGTATGCGGGGGTTACCGGCAATATCGGTAGTAATGGCACTCAAATTAGGTGTTTGGCCTGCATCAAAATAAGTATCGCTTCCTTTGTTAATAACAGGGCTGGTGTTTTTTAAGCTGTAATCTCCATTGGTCGCATCTACAAAATCTGGGTTGCTGGTATTGCCATTAATATTGCCATTATTGGTATCGGTTAAACCTTGTACCAGGCTGTAGGAGATAACAGGTGCAGCTCCATTACTATTATAAATCCCGGTATTATTGCCGTATATTATACTGTTACGTATTTGAGGTTTTGAACTAGTACCATCATTATAAATTCCGCCACCATCATAGGTAGCTGTATTTGCACTTATGGTAACATTGGTTAAAACCGGAGAGGAAGAGTAATTAAAAATTCCGCCACCATGATTAGCTGTATTTGCACTGATGCTAACATTGGTTAAAACCGGGGAAGAAAAAGCGTTATAAATTCCGCCACCACTACCATTAGTAGCTTTATTCTCGCTGATGCTAACATAGGTTAAAATTGGGGAAGAATTATCATTAAGAATTCCGCCACCATGATTAGCTGTATTTGCACTGATGCTAACATTGGTTAAAACCGGAGAGGAAAAAGCGTTATAAATTCCGCCACCATAATACTGGTATATGGTTTTTGAATTTACCATGATATTTTCGATATCGCTGGCATTTCCCCCTGTTATGGTAAAGCCGTTTAATTCTGCCGTACCTACATCACCTGCGCTAATGACTACATGGTAGGCGTTGTCTGTGTTGGTATTTACAGTACCTAAATCGCCACTTAAAATACTGGCATTGGTGCTTAGGTTTAAGTTTCTATCGGTCAATAAGGTTTCTGTACCTGCAAAACCACCATACACTTGTACATCTTTTACCAACAGGAAAGTAGCATCACGTTTGTTGCCTGCGTTAACCGGTGTATTATCAACAGGATTTATATCTGGTGTATAAGTTCCTTTAGCTACATATATTCTTAGAGGATTATTTGCATCCCACAGGTTAGCACTTTTGTTTGCCTGTGCCCATTGTAAGGCTTCGCTTAGCTCGCCTAAGGCATTTGTCCATGATGAGCCATTGCCCGTAGCTCCTTTTTTTACGTAAAGGATGTTATTGGTCGGTGTAATCACTATCACAGGATCGCCCTGATACTCGTACGCTCCCATATCTATAATTCCGCTTCCGCTAAATTTATATACACGGGCATTGCCGGCCAGATCTTTGGTGTTAGCATCTAAACCTGTATATAAACTATTATCTCCTTTATTAATAAGGGGGCTGGTGTTTTTTAAGCTGTAATCTCCATTGGCTGCATCTACAAACTGTGGGTCGGTATTGCCATCCATATTGTTATTAGCCGTACTGCTTAAACCTTGTACTAAGCTGTAGGAGATAACAGATGTTCCAGCACCTTCAATGCCGGTATTATTGCCGTATATGATACTGTTGCGTATCTGAGGTTTTGAATTTGGATCACTATTAGAAATTCCTCCACCAAAATTAGCTGTATTTGCACTGATAGTAACATTGGTTAAAACCGGAGAGGATTCATAATTATAAATTCCACCGCCAGCATTCGTGGCTGTATTTCCGTTAATGCTTACGTTGGTTAAAACCGGATAAGAAGCATTATTTGATGAAATTCCACCGCCAGCGGTAGTAGTTGTATTTGCGCTGATGATTACATGGGTTAAAACCGGAGAGGAAGTTTCATTATAAATTCCGCCACCCGCAGACCGGAATATAGCTTTTGTATTTACCATGATATATCCACTTCCGTTTGCATTTCCGTTTGTTATGGTAAAGCCGTTTAATGTTGCAGTACCCACAGCACCTACGCTAATGACTACGTGGCAGGCATTTTCTCCGTTGTTTGTAAAGCCTGCATCGTCTCCGTTAAAATCGCCGCTTAAAATGCTGGCATTGGTGCTTAGGGTTAAATCTCTATCTGTTAATGTGGTTTCTGTACCTGCAAAGCCGCCGTATATTTGTACATCTTTTACCAACAGGAAAGTAGCATCACGTTGGTTACCCGCACTAACCGGTGTATTATCAACAGGATTTATACTCGGTGTATAAGTTCCTTTGGCTACATATATTTTTAGCGGATTGCTTGCATCCCACTTAGCGGCATCTTTGTTTGCCTGTGCCCATTGTAAGGCTTCGCTTAGCTCGCCTAAGGCATTTGTCCATGATGAGCCATTGCCCGTAGCTCCTTTTTTTACGTAAAGGATGTTTCCGGTAGGTGATATCTCCGCTGCTATAACACAAAATGTGCTGAGCAGAAGGCACAAAACCGTCAGAAATCTTCTCTGTAAAGGTGTTTTCATAATTGCTTTGTTTATTATAATAAATTATCTGTTTATTAAAGCTGTTACTGTAAAGGCTATCAAATAGGAATCATCCTGCTTGTATTTAGGATATATAAATCCTTTTAAAAGGATTCTTCCAGTTTATTTATAGCCTACAATTGTCTCTTTTTAACAAATAAGAGCTAAATATAGGACAATAGCGTATATATTCCGGCTTTTTAGGGGTGGACAAAAAGGGGGACATTTTTCAATATGTTGATTATCAGTGGAAAAATTAACTATAGGACTAGTTGTTGAGACGTTTTAAACGAAGGATTCTTAACTATGAACTGTTTTAAATGTTGAATTTTTAATGCTTAATGTTTGAATTGATAAACTATCCCTATTTCTCTAAATCACGGATTATATGGGATTATTGGATTTCACGGATTTGATAGGTATAGTAGATTGGTATCAGCGTAATCTTTCAATCAGTGATTCTGACAGCAAGGATCGATGGTCAACCCCGCTCGGGATTGATAGTCAACCTCGCTCGGAGTTGTCAAGCTTTTCTGTTTGTAAGCTTTATTATCTACCTATTACAGTTAGTTCTTTATCAAAAGATTGCTTCGTTCCTCGCAATGACGTCCCTATTTTTGTCATTGCGAGCCAGCGAAGCAATCTCTTTTGGCATTACTCTTATAGCCATAATCGAACTCAGGTTAATAGACTTTCATCAGTGCAATCTTTTAAATCAGTGATTCTGACAGAAAGCCTTTTGACACAAACCTTTCGACTGGCAGGCTCGCTCAAGGACGAAGCAATAAGAGGCCCATCGTCAACGAATAACGATCAACGAAAGACGATTAACGCCCAATGACCAACAAATAACATACAAAATGAATGATTTTGATACTATTCTGAACAAAATTGCACCACAGCAAACCCCTTTCTAAAGAGCTTTGTATAAACACATAACCAATTTTACTTAAAAGTCTGTTTATATGGATTCAGAAAATTTATTTACAAAGAAGGTTAGATGGAAACAAAAGAACCATTTAATCCGACTGCTACTTTTAGTATTAATAAACCTATCGTTCTCGGTAGCAGTTTTTGCACAAGTTGCAGTTAAGGGTAAAGTTACCGATGCAGCAGGTCTTGCTTTGCCCGGCGCCCCAATAAAAATCAAAGGGACCACAACGGGAACTACCACAGACGCAAATGGTAATTTTACCATTACGGTACCTAAAATGGGCGTTACCTTACAGATACTATATATGGGGTTTATTTCCAAAGAAGTGGTGGTAAACAACGCTAACTTAGTGGTGGTTTTGCAAGAAGAGCAATCCAGCCTTAAAGAAGTTGTAGTTGTAGGTTACGGAACCATGAAGAAACGAGATGTAACCGGAGCCATAACTTCTGTAAGTGCCGAAGACATCGAAAAAAGAATGCCGTCAAACGTATTCCAGGCATTACAAGGTGCTGCACCAGGAGTCCAGATTACTTCAGGTTCTGGACAGCCCGGAGAAAGCTCTTCTATACAGATCAGGGGAACATCCACATTTTCAAGTGATGGCGCAAGTCCGCTGTATATTGTAGATGGCGCTCCACTAGATAATATCGACGCTATCAATCCAAGAGATATAGAATCTATAGAAATATTGAAAGATGCGGCTTCCGCTGCTATTTACGGTTCCAGATCTGCAAACGGAGTAATTATCATTTCAACCAAACAAGGAAAAGAAGGCAAACCGTCTATAGATGTTAAATATGATAGTTCGTGGGGTAACCTGGCGCATTATATGCCACAGGCAAACAGTGCCGAAAGAAAACTGTACGATCTAAAAAGACGGGAGTTCTTTTTGGAGAACAGACCAGCTAATGCCAACGAAAGTATTCAGATATTAAACGATTCGCTAAACGTTTACTTCAATGTAGATAACGATTATCAAAAGCTGGCTTTTCAGACCGGAAAGAAAGATCAGGTAGATTTGAGCCTGGGCGGAGGAAATGCAAATCTGAAATACTTTGTGAATACAGGTTATTATAAAGAAACCGGAATTATTCCCAATACAGGTTTCGACAGATTTACCACAAGGATAAACTCGGATTACAGACCTTCGAAACGTTTGAATATGGGAACCAGACTTTCTTTAACCTATTCTAAGAAAAAAGGTGTAGACGAAGGAGGTTTTCTCAATAGTATCTTAACTCGTAGACCTTATTTCTCTTTATACCATCCGGATGGTGATATTGTAGGAATCTTTAATGGACAAAAAAGTCCTGTTGCCTTGCCAAAATACATGCTGGACTTTACAGATGGCTATCGTGGTAATTTCTTCCAGTTTGTAGAAGTAGAACTGGCAAAGAAATTAAAGTTCAGAACCAACTTAAATGCAGGATATTCTTTAAACAAGCGAAACACCTTAACGCCAAGTATTATTTATGATGAGTGGCAGAAAAATAACTCAGGGTCATCAAACAATTATTTAAACTGGAACCTGATGTCCGAGAACTATTTCAGCTACTCCAATACATTTAATAAAAAGCATAACGTAAGTGCAATGTTAGGAGGGAGTTTACAGAAATGGCGATTTGAGCAGGAATCTCTTTACGGTATAAACTCGTCTACAGATGCTATTTACACCATGAATGCATTTGTTTCTAATCTGGACTTAAGCAAAACAGGAACCTGGAGAAGTGGACATGCCCTGGCTTCTGTATTTACCAGAGTAACTTACGATTATAAAAGCCGGTACCTGTTTAACGCAGTGTACAGAAGAGACGGATCATCTCGTTTTGCTAAAAATAATAAGTGGGGCGGATTCCCTTCCGTATCTGCCGGATGGCGTTTCTCTGACGAAGAGTTTATGTCTAAAATCAGACCAATAATGGACGATGCCAAACTAAGAGTAAGCTACGGTATTACAGGAAACGAACAAATTGGTAATTACGACCATTTATTATCTTATGCCACAAGTACCATTTACGATGGTGTAGGTGGTGTAGCACCCGCCAGATTAGGAATAGACAACCTGGCATGGGAACAAACCAGTCAGTTTAACGTAGGTCTGGACTTAAGCTTACTCAAAGGAAGAGTAAAACTGGTAGCCGATTATTATGATAAATACACCAAAGACCTTTTAGCCAACTTCCAGATACCAAAAGAATGGGGATACAGTTCAGTAGTACGTAATATTGGAGAGGTAAGAAACAGAGGGATAGAATTAGGGTTATCATCAGATATTATTAATAAAAAAGATTTCAAGTGGAATGCCTCTGTAAACTTTGCCAGAAACAATAACACTATAGAAAAACTATCAGAAGGAAAGCCCTATTTACAAGGAACCCTTTGGTGGATGCAGGAAGGAGGCAAAATAGGTGATTTCTATGGTTACAAAGCAATAGATATTTTTCAGTACGATCAGTCCAATGCATTTACAAACGATGGCGCACAATTAACACCCGTGTTTGAAAACAATGTGTTTACCAATACTTATTTGTTGAACGGACAAGCGTATACCGGACCAGTTAATCAGAAAAAACTACCTGATGGCAGACCTTTCAGAGGAGGCGATGTCAATTGGCAGGAAAGTTCAGATTCACAAGATTGGACTATTGATGATAAAGACCGTATGATATTGGGTAATGCACAACCCAAATATACCGGAGGAGTAAATTCGCAGTTCACCTATAAAAACTGGTCTTTATTTGTGTCCGTATATTTTGCAACAGGCTTAGATATTTACAATTATGCCGCTCAGGACAGAAATGCATTCAGATTCTCCGGTAACACACCAGCACCAGAGGTTATCCATAATATCTGGGTAAACCAAGGCGATATAGCTAAATATCCAAGACCATATAACGACGATTTTGACAATGCCAGACTAGGACAGGGAAATTCAATGTATATAGAAGATGGTTCTTATTTAAGATTACGAAATGTGAGGTTAAATTATAATCTGCCAAAAACATTGGCACAGACAATAAAAGCAAAGAACCTTAATCTATATGCTTATGTAAACAATGCCCTAACCTTTACAAATTATACAGGTTACGATCCGGAGTTTTCCAACTATTCGGTATTGGAGATTGGCAGAGACAATAACCGTTATCCGCGTAAACGCGAGTTTGGATTAGGTATAAACGTAAACTTTTAAACAGACGAACATGAAATTCTTAAAGATATATTTTGTTGCCGTTTCATTGATGTTTGCATCATGCAACGACTTTCTGGACGAGCAACCTATCAGCGAGATTCCTGCAGGTGAGATGTGGAAAACCTCTCGTGATGCGCAGGCAGGAGTTTCAGAAATATATGGATTGTTGCGTAACGCATTAAGAGAAAATTACTGGGCCTGGGGAGAATTCAGATCCGATAATTTCGAAAAAGGAGCACCAACAGCCGTAGATCAGGAAATGTTAATGGCTAACCTATTGACATCAACACATCGTAATGCATCGTGGACAAGCCTGTACAGGGTAATTAACCAAACCAATCTGGCTATTAAGTACTTGCCTCAGGTAAATATGCCTTCTGCAGCAGATAAAAATGATTTGTTGGGACAAGCCTATGCTTTAAGAGCATTAAGTTATTTGTATGCAGTAAAAGTATGGGGCAATGTGCCATTGCTAACCAGTCCTATAGAAAACCTTAAAGAAGGAGTTTACAGCCGTCAGGTTAGTGCAAACAGGGTATTACAAGAAGTAATAATACCAGATTTGAAAAAGGCAGAAACCCTGATTAACAGAACTAAAAACAAGGAAAGAAAGAAGATATCCATCTACGGAGTTTGGGCAATTATGGCAGATGCTTACACCTGGCAACATGAATATTCGCTGGCAGACCAAACGATAGATAAAATGTCGCATGAACCCACATTTATGCGTTTAGAAACTGATATCGCTTCTTTAAAAAGAATGTTTGTAGAAGAGTTAAAAAACAAAGCGCCAGACTTTACACCTGAAAATGATGACTATACATCCAAAGAACTCATATTCGTGCTTCATTACGACATGAAAGAAGTTGGAGCCAATGGTTATAGTTTCATGTACCAATGGTTTACCGGATCAGGAAACCGGGTTGCGGTTTTATCTAATGCCCTGCTGTCAAAGTTTGAAACAGGTGATTTGCGTAAAGATATTTATGCGCAGAACTATCAGGGAGGCTGGGAACTTAACAAATTTATAGGCGGTACAATTAGTACAACCTTGAATAAAACCTGTGAAGTAGCCTATCCCGTTTACCGTTACACAGATATTCTTTTATTGCAGGCAGAAGCCAAAGCCAATTTAGGGAAATGGGAAGAAGCTTTGGACATTGTAAAAAAAGTAAGAGACAGAGCAGGAATTGGTGCAACAACACGTTCGGCGGCATCCTTTGCCAATCAGGACGAAGTGATAGATTATATTCTTAAAGAACGTCAGGTAGAATTGGTAGGCGAAGGTAAACGTTGGTTTGATTTAGTTAGAACAAACACCTGGAAGAAAACCATGGAGCCTATAAACGGAATGAATGACCCAAGAAAGGTAGTATTTCCGGTTTATTACTCGCACCTCATCGAAAACCCAGAGTTAGAACCCAATCCAGGATATTAATACAGATTGCGATGAAAAAACTTAAAAAAACAAATAAGATATATATTGGGCTAATTGCCCTGATAACTTTTGTCCTGTCTGGTTGCAGCTTGCAAACCGATTACGATTATAAAGGACAAACGCTGGATCCGCATGTGAATAAAACAGCATGGGAGTATTTCCAAAGTCGTCCGGATGTGTTTTCGGTATTTACCGAAGCCATAACCTACGCCGGAATGGAAGACTATTACAAACAGACCGACGTAAAATACACCTTTTTGGCATTGAACAATACCGCAATGAATTTATTCATTACAAATACCAATCCTGCTGCGGTATCTGTTACACAATTAGACCAAACAGTAGTTAAACAAATGCTGCAATACCATATTGTAAAAGGAGAATATAGTGCATACAAGCAATTGCCGGTAGAGCCTATGTTTGTACTTACATTACTTCCCGGAGAACCCGGTTTAATGACCCTATTGGTAAGAAAAAGCCCGTGGCAGGACGATGCAGGAAAAATATTTGTAAACGATACGGGCAGTAACGGAACATCTCCGTCCCGCTCTGCAGTTACCAGCAATATTCTGCCAACAAATGGAGTAATACATGTATTCGCAAATTACTGTTATTATAAACCTTAGTAATATGAAAACAAGATATTTATTGATAATGATGGCACTATTTACAGTTATCTACAGCTGTAAAAAAGAGGATTCCATAAATCCGGATAATTATAAAGTGCCACAAATAGAATTTGCTTTAGAAGAGCAGCCAGCAGATTTAAATAAGCTGGATAATTTACCTGCAGTGGGTGTGGTTACCTCAGAGCTGGGGCTTAAAGAAGTGAAGATGTATATAGAAAAAGGGGCGGAAAAAGCACTATATAAAGAAGTAACCAGCTTTTTTAATGATAAGTCTTACTCATTTGCAGAAAAATTTGAGTACTCAGCAGATTATAAAAACTTAATAGTTGAAGCAACAGACTTAGCAGGTAGAGCCACCACAGGTGTCTTATCTTTTAAAGTTACTGATGTTATAGGTGCACCAACTATAGTATTTAATCCGGCGAAAATAAGCTATGATGAATTAGACCCAACACCTATTCCGAATACAACCTTCAAGGCAAGTTCCGTAGCCGGATTGAAGACCGTGGAAATAACACGTATTACTAAAACACAACAAATTCCGTGGGGCTATCCTGTAGATTTTAACGATGCGCCATTAGAATACGATTTTGACGCGTTTATAGATTACAAAGAAGACGATATAGGCTTAAAAGTTAAAGTAACAGATATCTACGGGCAAGTAAAAATAGAAACGCTGCCTGTAGAATATAAAGTAGTACCTCCGCCTGTTTTAACCATTGGAACAGATATCATCATCATGGAAAACGAAGGCAATTTTGCTATTCCGGTGCAGGTTGTTTCAGTTGCCGGTGTAAGTAAAATAGAAACCTATAAAGTTGAAAAAAGTGGTGAAACATTAGCCAAAACAACAAACTATAACGGGCAAAATGATCTGCAGACCACGGAAACTATTCTATTTACCAATACCATGCAGGCCGTAAGAGTAGAAGTAACCGATAAAGCAGGTAAAAAAGACAGCAAACTAGTAAAAGCCGTTGTGGGCATGAAGTACCTAGCGAGTTATGTAGTCGGAAGTCATCGTTATACAGCAGGCGTTGCAGAAGATCCCGGAGTTTTCAGTCTTTTCTCTATAAATGATATGAAAGGATATAACATAAATGATGTTTTAGGAAAAACGGAAAACAATGTAGATATCAAGTTCTATATGTTTGGAGCAAGCGCTGTTCCACGTATCTATTCGATAGATGGAGGCACAGGAACCAAAAGCAATGAGTTTACAGGAAAGAACGGAACCGTAATGGATTTCGCAACAGCAAATGCTACAAGATTTCTTAAGTTACCAGGCACCTTTGATTTTGATAATGCAACAGTTGCAGATATACAGTCTATCGTACCGAGTTTAATAACAAGTAATAACATTAATCCGGCCGCAGCAGGAGATGTTATAGCCTTCAAAACCGGTCCGACCTCTACAGCAGGAGCAAACAAAGTAGGAATAATGAAAATCATTAAAATAGAAAATACTTCCGCATTGGTTAAAGACCAGGGAACATTTACTATATCCGTGAAGTTTTTAAAGAATTAGTGCGATGGTTTAGGTTTAATAATTACTGATCTCGTGTTGAGCGAAGTTGAACAGCTTGTCAATCAATCAGGCATTGATCTTCGTTCAACATGATAAATCAGTACTTTTCTAAGCACATCCATAATACATTTTATCCTTAATTTATGAAGTTTTATCAATCGCTTATCTTGTTCTTATTACTTTCTCTTACCGCATCAGCACAGAGAGATATCCAGAGCCTAAACGCTGGATGGAAGTTTTTTAAAGGAGATAAAGCAGGTGCCCATAACCTTTCTTACGATGACAAACAGTGGGAGAAAGTAAATGTTCCGCATACCTGGAATGCACAAGATGCTTATCAGACAAAGGAATATTACAGAGGAGATGCGTGGTATAGAAAAACCTTTTTGGCACCCAAAGATATGGTTGGCAAACAAGTGTTTATTCGGTTTGAAGGTGTTTTACTTAAAGCACAGGTTTATTTGAATGGGCAGCTTTTAGGAACTCATAAAGGAGGATACACTGCATTTAATTTTGATATAACTCCCTTTCTTAAATCAGGAGAACAGAACGTATTAGCTGTTAAAGTAGATAACTCACCACAAAACATTGCTCCCTTATCAGGAGATTTTACACTTTTCGGAGGAATATACCGTGATGTTTGGTTAATAGCAACTTCGAAACTGCACTTTGATATGGACAACTTTGGATCAGATGGTGTTTTTGTACAAACACCTGTTGTTTCCGAACAATCTGCAAATATCAGTATTAAAGGAAGCCTTAAGAATAACCAAAGTAAAGCACAGGCTGTAAAAATTGCGTACATTCTGGAAGATGCAGAAGGGAAAGTTGTTCTCCATAAAGAACAACGATTAAGTGTAAACAAGAATCAATCAAGTCCTTTTCAGTTTGATATAAAAGAGGTTAAAAAGCCCAAACTCTGGTCGCCCGAAACCCCTTATTTATACACCTTACGTACACAGTTGATTGATGCAAAAAACAATCAGAAACTGGATGAGATGAGTAATCCAATTGGTTTCAGATGGTTTAGGTTTGATGCGAAAACGGGTTTTTATCTTAATGGGAAACCTTATAAGCTTTTAGGTGTATGCAGACATCAGGATCAGCAATGGACCGGAAGTGCATTGTCTGACGAAACACACCGTCGGGATATGCAGATGATTAAGGATATGGGTGCAAACTTTATTCGTATAGCACATTATCCGCAAGATAAAGCCATATTAGAAGCTTGCGACAAGTTGGGTTTATTGGCCTGGGAAGAAATTCCGGTAGTAGATATGGTCTCTCCCGAAGCTGAATTTTTCGAAAGCACAGAAAGTCAGTTACGAGAAATGATTAGACAAAATTATAATCATCCGTCCATCATCCTGTGGGGCTATATGAACGAAGTATTGTTGGGTACGTTAAGAAAAGTGAGTGAGCAAGACAGGCCCAAAGTATTTAAAGCGACACAGGGTTTGGCTCAGAAATTAGAAGATATTGTGCGTAAAGAAGACCCATACCGATTAACCGTATCAGCACAACACGAAGCACCTGAAGAGTACGAAAAGTTAGGCTTATCATCTGTTTCCAATATTCTGGGATGGAATCTTTATCAGGGATGGTATGGCGGAGACGTTACTCAGTTTGGTCGTTTTATGGACGATCAACACGCCAGGTATCCTGATAGATCACATATTATCAGTGAATACGGAGCCGGTTCAGACAGGCGAATCCATAGCTTGAATCCCGAATGTTTTGATTTCAGTATAGAGTATCAGCAGGAGTATAACGAAAAAATGATGCAACAGATACTGGAAAGACCAAATATTGCCGGTTCTGCCTTGTGGAATTTTATAGACTTTGGTTCTGCTTTTAGAGAAGAGTCTATGCCGCATATCAACAACAAAGGAATTGTTTATGCCGACAGAACACCTAAAGATGTTTATTATTACTATAAAGCACTATTTAATAAAAAACCAGTAGTGCATATAGCTTCGAGAGATTGGACCAGAAGAACAGGTATATCAGAAAATGGAAAAGCTGTAATTCAGCCCATAAAAGTTTACAGTAACCTGAAAGCGGTAGAACTTTTTATAGATGGCAAATCATTAGGAATTAAAAACACCTCAAACTGTACGGCAATATGGGATGTTCCATTCAGCGATGGCGAACATATCCTAACAGCACAATCTGCACAAAAAGATACGGACCTATCCGATGCTTTACGCATCTCGTTTCAGGCACAACCCAAATATCTTCAAAACATAGATAATCACTTCGAATTGGGTGTTAATGTAGGCAGCACAAGCTTTTTCACAGATGATGTTTCGGGATTTACATGGATTCCAGAGCAGGCTTATCAACCAGGAAGCTGGGGATATATTGGTGGAGAAATTTTACGTAATACACCAGACAGAATTGGCATACAGCTTGAAATAGCAGGAACGCATAATATTCCTTTATACCAAACTATGCGTAAAGGACTGCAGGAATTTCGCTTTGATGTTCCCAAAGGAACCTATGAAGTAGAATTGCATTTTACCGAGCCAGGGCAAAAGAAAGAATCTATATTAAATGATATCGGTTTTGATGCCAGTAAAACAGACGAACGGAATATCTTCAGTGTTTCACTTAACAACAGAATGATACTGGAAGATTTCAACATGCTTAAAACCTATGGGCCAATTATTGCCGTTCATAAAAAATATATTACAGAAACAGCGCAGCATATATCTATTAAATTTAAACCCATCGAGGGCAATACGTTATTAAGCGCTATCAAACTTAGAAAGATAAATTAAGCCATTTACCAATGTTAAAAACAGTTTTTTCAATACTCTTATTTTGTATTATCAGTGCCGTTTCGTACTCGCAACAAGGCAACGGAAAAAAAGTATATGCAGATTATCATGGAACGAGATACAGCCGCAAACACGATGGAATGTTAGGTCGATGGTCTTATTATGATAATACATCAAAGTCTGTAACTGCTTTAAAAAGGTTGTCTTATAATGCCGATAATATTCTGGAAAACGGACAGCATGATATTGCTGCAGTAGCTTATCCTTTAACAGGGATTCAATCCAATCTGGATCCAGACTTTGTGGAATACCAAATCTTAACTGCGAAATCAGCAAAAATAGATGGCTTTTTTATAGAATGGGGATATCCGGAGCATGAATCAACATTGCTGTTGAACGCCATGCAAAAAGTGGCTGCAAAATATGATTTTGAAATTGGAGTAAACTGGTGTGACGGCTGGCTATATTACGATTGGATTACCAAAGTAAAACCAGAAATAAAAACCAGAGAAGATAAGACCAAACATTTCAGATATGCTTATCAATACCTCATTGATAGTGTTTTTTCTGTAAAGACAGCACCTAGGGTTAAAGGAAAACCAGTTTATTATCTTTTTGGAGGAGGTATTACTCCTACAGAATATCAAAGTGTAGTTGATTCAAAAGATATAGAAAATGTTTACGGGAAAAATGCTCCGCAGACACTAAGACGTATTATTGAGTGGGGGAAAATTGAAGGAAGGAAATATACACCCGCACCAATGAGCGAGGATACCAGGCAATGGCAGGCATTAGATATGATGCCTACCGCCTGGATACCGGCTCGGGTAAGGCCCATGGATAAAACTTATCCACATTGGGACCATTATGCCACCAGAGACGATGTGTTGAGATATATGGCTCCTTTTAAAGAAAAGTTATGGGATGGAGCAAATCCAAAAGGACTGACTAAATCTGGCTTTGTCGTTCCGGGAATGGATAACAGAGGTTGCGGAGGTTGGGGAAGAGGACATTTCTTCTACATCCCCAGAGATAATGGACAAACCTATGAAGACCTTTGGAAATTGAATATGCAAAGTAAAGATAGTTTGGACATGGTTTTTATTGCTTCGTGGAGTGATTACACCGAAGGTCACGAAATAGAACCAACCGTAGAAAATGGCTATAGAGAATTAGAGACAACGTTAAAGTATGCCTCAGCTTTTAAGAATGAAAAAATGGATAAAGGGGGGCTCGAACTACCTTTGCGCCTGTTTAAGTTAAGAAAGGATTATTTGTTTCTGACAGCTTTAAAAGCATCCGTTTTACAAGCCAAAACTTTGTTGGATGATGCGGCATTAGCTATTAGTCAACAAGACTTTATGTTAGCCGAGAAAAAGATGGGCGAATGCGAGTCTATCTTTACCGAACAGCATAAAAAAGTAAAATCTAAAAATTATATCATATCCAGGGATTTATTGGTTAATGGCAAAAGAACCCCGGGGTTACTAGATACCAGAGAAACCAAAATTAACTTGGGTCAGGCGTTACGGAAAAAACTGGATAATAATTATTACACCGGATATATAACATTTGAATACCTGGATGAAGGAATAGAAAGCCTTATAATCAAGAGCGAAACCAATAAGTTACCGAAAAGTAAATATGCTGTAGTTGGCGAAATCAGAACAAAAGGTACTGGAGATTGGAAAAAGGCAAAAATAAAGTTGATCGATCAGAATATTGCGTTTAAGGATTTGTCTGACAATGCAGATTTTGTCATAAACGGAAAAGTGAAAGTAAGAAATCTCTCTTTTGACTTCACCGTTTTTGAACCACTAAAGTAAAACTGGTCTTCCAGATAAATAATATAAAAGGGTTTTGATGTTTGTTTTAACAAGTATCAAAACCCTTTGGTTTTTACCCGTTTTCTCTGTTTTTAGACGCCAGAACCATGTCAGATAGGTAATAGAAACTTTAAAAACGATCTCTATCAAACCCCCTTTAATATTGCCGTAATTTTACAAAACCTTTCCCGAAAAATTCTTTTCTTTACGACCGAATGAACGTTCGATCTTTTATATGGATAAAGTACAGGCGATTTTTAAGAGTACGTTGAGGTTGATACATCAATTTGGGTTCCATGGTACTCCCATGAGTCAGATTGCAAAACATGCCGATGTTGCTATAGGAACAATATATCACTACTTCGAGTCTAAAGACGAATTAATATTTGCGCTATTTAAATATTGTAAGAAAGAAGTAGCTGAATATATATTCAAAGACGACAGTATTGAGAAAGAGTTTAAAGAACGCTTTTTTGCTTTATGGCTGAATTTTGTAAGGTTTTATATAGACAATCCGGAATATTTAAGCTTTCTGGATCAGTTTTACTCATCGCCTTATTTACAGCAAGCTTTAACGAATGAGACTATCTGTGGGCAAGATCATGTTTCTGCCTTTTTGCATGAAGGAGTAAATGCCGGAGCTGTTAAAAATCTAGACACCAATATCCTTAGTGTGGTGTTTATAGGAACGGCAGTATCTACAGTAAAAAGACATTTGCATAGCCTGCATCAGTTTGATAAAAAAAGCCTTAACCATATTATAGAAGTTATTTGGGACGGGATAAAAAAATAATGAATTAGAATTATGAAAGTCAGATCCATATTTATTTACATGTTATGCATAAGCGGCTTATCAAGCTCGCTGTATGCGCAATCAGATAAACCAAAGCTCCCCGAGCGGGCAACTTTGAGGCAGCTAATAGACTACGCCCTAGAAAATAAAATTTCTGTAAAGCAGGCGCAAATTGATGAAGAAATCGGAAGAAAAGATATCGCCTCGGCACTATCCGGGTGGTTTCCTCAGATTTCGGCCAACGGATCCTATACCCATAATATAGAGACTCCCACCACTTTTTTTAACGGACAAAATATTAAGATGACCGGGCAAGAAAATACGAGCGCAGTAGTTTTGCAGGCCGATCAGCAATTGCTGAATCCTTCGTTAATTCAGGCATCAAAAGCGTCAAAATACGTTAAACAGCAAAATGCTCAGAATACTGAAAGCACTAAAATAAATACGGTGGTAGATGTGAGCAAGGCATATTACGATATTCTTACCAGTGAAGAGCAGGTAAAGATTATTCAGGAAAATATCAGCCGTTTGCAAAAACAGTATAATGATGCAAAAGTACGTTACGAAACTGGTTTAGTAGATAAAACAGACTTTAAAAGGGCACAAATTGGTTTGAGCAATGCGAAAGCTGATGAGAAAAGAACGGTAGAACTCAGAAAATATAAATATGATTATTTAAAGCAGGTTTTAGGCTTGGGGGCTGTTGATAATATTTCGCTTTCTTTTGCAGATAAATCAATGGAAAATGAGATTTCTTTAGATACAACAGTTCAGTTGTCTTATCAAAACAGAATAGAATATCAGCAGATGCTAACAGCAAAAAAGCTGCAAAACATCAATACACAATATCAGAAATCTACATTCTTGCCAAACCTGAGTGCATATTATAACTATGCCTGGGACTTTAGAGATAAATCTTTCAACAATCTCTATAATCAGAACTTCCCAAGATCGGCAGCGGGTTTAACATTATCACTTCCTGTTTTTCAGGGTACAAAGAGATTGCAACAAATCCAGAAATCAAAATTGCAGGAAGAACGTTTAGACTGGGATATCATTAACCTGGAAAATCAGATCAACAGTCAACATAGTTTAGCAATGGCTACATACAAGTCAAACTTAAACGATTGGAAAACCAATAAAGACAATGTAGACCTTTCAAAAGAAGTTTACAATACCATTAAACTTCAATACGATGAGGGTATTAAAACATATTTAGATCTGATGACAGCAGAGACGGATTTACGTACCAGTCAGCTAAACTATTTAAATGCTTTATATGCCGTTCTGTCAAGCAAAATAGACGTACAGAAAGCATTGGGAATTATTGAATAATACATGAAACAGAAGAAAAACACAATTATGAAAATACAATCTATAGCATTACTTTTTATTGGTACAGGAGCTATATTACAATCTTGTGGAAACAAAAATGCAGCCAATGGGCAAGCAGGTGCTGCTCCTGCTGTAGCGGTAACTACGGCTGCGGTTACTCAACAAATTGTGACCGGTTCAGAGAGCTATCCGGCAATTGTTGTCCCAATAAATGAAACTGAGTTAAGAGCAGAAGTAAGCGGATACATCACCAATATTTATGTAACGGATGGTGCGACAGTGAATAAAGGCGAGAAGCTGTATGAAATAGACCATACCAGATACGTAGCAGCGGTAGATCAGGCAAAAGCAAGCCTGAAAATTGCAGAAGCAAACCTTGAAAAAGTAAGAAGAGATGTACAACGTTACAGAAAACTTTCGGAGCAGGATGCGATTGCGAAACAAACTTTGGATTACGCAGAAACAGATCTAAATAATCAGGAAGCACAGGTACTAGCAGCAAAAGCGGCATTAACAACTGCAGTTACCAATCTGGACAGATCGGTTATCAGAGCACCTTTTGCCGGAACAGTAGGTATTTCTCAAGTTAGAAATGGAGCGTTGGTATCAGCAGGGTCTACCCTATTGAATACAATATCAACCACCAATCCAATTAATGTAGAGTTTCAGGTTCCAGAAAGAAGTCTGTCTCAGTTTGTGGCGCTTCAAAAGTCAGGAGCAAAAGAAGCTATTCAGTTAAAGCTTTCCGGAAACAGCATTTATCCTAGTCACGGATATATCTCAACCATAGACCGCGCTGTAGATGCTGGGACAAATACCATCAAGGTAAGAGCAAGATTTGATAATCCGGCTAATGAACTGAGAGCGGGAATGAACGCTTCTATTAAGGTTTTGGAGAAATCTGCACAAGAAGAAATGGTTATACCATATAAAGCAGTACAAGAGCAATTAGGCGTTTTTAGTGTTTTTATAGTGGGTGATAGCAGCAAAGTAAAACAACAGGCTGTAAAATTAGGAACCAGCTTTGACGATAAAGTTGTCATAAAAGAAGGATTGAAATTAAGTGATAAAGTTGTTGTAGAAGGCATTATGAATTTGCGTGATGGAGCAACCATCCAGGAACAAACAGGTAATTAGTTTTCAAGAGAAATTAAAAAATGATATCAAAAGTATTTATAAACAGACCGGTTACAGCTATGGTCATATCTATTCTGATACTTATTGTCGGAGGGATATGTATTTATACGCTGCCAATTAGTCAATATCCGAATATAGCCCCTCCTACAGTTTCTGTTAGTGCTACCTATACCGGTGCAGATGCGCAAACAGTAGAACAAACAGTTACAACTCCGATAGAAAGTCAGATTAACGGAACTCCGGGCATGATTTACATGCAATCTAACAGTACTTCAGACGGAGGTTCGCGTATTACAGTAACATTTGAGGTAGGGACAGATATTGATATTGCAACCTTAGATGTTCAAAACCGTGTGGGAATTGCAGAACCTGCACTTCCTGAAGCGGTAAGACGTCTGGGAATTACTACACGTAAAGCCAATACAGATATTTTGATGATGGTTTCTTTGGTTTCGCCGAAGGGAACAAGAGACAATAAATTTTTGGCTAACTACGCCAATCTGTATGTAAAAGATGCATTAATGCGTATTAAAGGCGTGGGAGATGTAATGTCTTTCGGCCAGCCCTTTTCTATGCGTATCTGGTTAGATGCAGTAAAACTGTCAAATCTAGGCATGACTCCGGCAGATGTGAGTACGGCCATACAGGAACAAAATACAAGAATCCCGGGAGGTAGTGTAGGTGGGCGTCCACAGGAATCATCACAGGTATTCGAATATCCGGTAATTTCAGACAGTGATCTTTCTTCTGTGGAAGACTTTGAAAGTATAGTGGTGAAAACCAATACTGACGGATCAATTGTATTGTTAAAAGATGTTGCCCGGGTAGAGTTAGGTCAGTTTGCCTATAATATCGATACCAAAGTAAACGGAATGCTTTCTTCGGGTATGATGATTTCACAAACACCGGGAGGTAACGCTGTTGAAACCGCAGATGGAATTTATAAGGCATTGGACGAATTAAAAAAATCATTCCCATCTGATGTAGACTACGTTGTTGGTTACGAAACAGTTTCTGTAGTGCATGCTTCCATCGATTCGGTGATACATACACTAATAGAAGCCCTGATATTGGTAACCGTAGTGGTGTTCTTCTTCTTACAGAACTGGAGAGCAACCCTTATTCCGGTATTGGCCATCCCTGTTTCCATTATAGGAACATTTATTTTCTTTAACCTATTTGGTTTTTCCATCAATAACTTAACCATGCTTGCATTTGTGTTGGCTATTGGTATAGTGGTGGATGATGCCATTGTGGTGGTAGAGGCTGTACAGCATTATATAGATCATTACAAGATGAGTGCGAAGGAAGCAACCTTGAGAGCAATGAAAGATATTACTGCTCCGGTTATTGCTATCGCATTAATATTGGCAGCAGTATTTGTTCCGGTTGGATTTATACCGGGTATGGTGGGGCAGTTATACCAGCAATTTGCCATAACTATTGCTGTTTCCGTACTTTTATCAGCATTTGTTGCACTTTCATTAACTCCAGCGCTGTGTTCTTTATTGCTAAAACCAACAGAGGTAAGTAAAGACTCAAAAGGTTTAGATAAGCTTTTCTATAAGTTTAATACCTGGTTTGCAAAAACAACTCACAACTATTCCAGTGGCGTAAAAACATGTATTAAAAAGGCACCGTTAGCGCTGATTATATTGGTATGTATATTTGTTGGTACCGGATTTATGTATTCCAAAAAGCCAACAGGTTTTATCCCCAATGAAGATGCTGGTATATTTATTATAGGTATTAATTTACCAGAAGGGGCTTCAAGTTCAAGAACAGATGCTGTTTTGGAGGATCTTTATCAGGATTTAAGAAAAAGCTATCCAGAGATAAAATACGTAACCTCAATTTCAGGGATGAATATCATGAACCGTTCGGCAAAACCTAATGGAGCCAGTATGTTTATTTCCTTGGAAAAATGGGCTGATAGAAAGAAAACGGCCGGACAAATTGCCGGAGAAATAATGGGTAAATACAGAGGATACGAAAAAGCAAGGGTTCTTGCCGTTACTCCACCTCCAATTCCGGGATTAGGTTCTTCGGGAGGTTTTACCATGCAGATTCAGGATCAGAAATCTGTAGATATTAAAGAATTTGAAGGGGTGCTAGGTAAGTTCTTAATGGCGGCAAATCAACGTCCTGAGATTGCGATGGCTTATACCCTATTCAATACAAATTCTCCAAACTATAAATTAAAAGTAGACAGAGAGCAGGCAAAACGAATGGGGGTTCCGGTATCGTCTATTTACAGTACTATTTCTGCTTATTTAGGAAGTAGCTATATTAACGACTTCACTAAATACGGCAGGAACTTTAGAGTGGTGAGTCAGGCAGATACAACTTATCGTAAGCAGATAGAAGATGTGGGTAAGTTGTATGTTAAAAACACCAGAGGAGCAGCAGTTCCATTAAGTTCACTGGTATCTTACGAAATGGTTCAGAATCCGTCAATTATCAACCACTTTAATATCTTTAGATCTATAGAAGTGAGTGGTGAAGCAGCTCCGGGATACAGCTCCGGAGATGCATTAAAAGCATTGGAAGAAGTTGCTGCTCAGGTATTGCCAGAAGGATATTCCTATGATTTCTCTGGAGCGAGTTTGCAGGAAAAACAATCGGGAAGTCAAACATTAATGATTTTTGCGCTTTGTATCATATTCGTATTCTTGTTACTGGCATCTCTTTACGAGAGCTGGTCTGTACCGTTTTCAATTTTATTATCCGTTCCTCTAGGGGTATTTGGAGCTATTTTAGCGCTGACGTTATTGCCTAAACTGGATAATAACATCTTTGCCCAGATCGGTTTAGTAACTATTATTGGTTTGGCAGCAAAGAATGCTATTCTTATTGTTGAGTTTGCCAAAGAACGTGTAGATATAGGTATGCCTTTGGTTAAGGCAACTTTAGAAGCCGTTCAGTTACGTCTTCGTCCTATTATTATGACATCATTAGCTTTTATTTTGGGAATTATTCCATTGATGATGTCTGTAGGAGCGGGTTCGGTAGCCAGAAAAACTATTGGCTGGACAGTGTTTGGTGGAATGGCATCAGCTACATTCCTTGCTATATTTGTAGTGCCTGTACTTTTTGTAGTGATTACAAGATTTGCATACGGTAAGAAAAAGCTTGCAGGACTGGAAGCTTCTTTCGATGAGGAAAAGGCAAAGAATCTAAGTGCACATTAAAGAGTGTTTTTCATAATTTGCAAAAAGGGCTGTTCATTTGGACAGCCCTTTGTTTTTAAGGACAGATTTTGTGTATTGTATTTATTAAAAATTAATTTATAAAAACAACACCCGGATAAAAGTGTTATTAGCATAATTAAAAAAACGAAAAACATGAGCACATCTTTATTTAAAACAGTAAAGTCAGCGGTTAATCATTGGTATATACCGCTAATTGTAGGAATTCTCTTTTTTATACTGGGAATTTACGTTTGGTCACAGCCTTTAGCCTCTTATTTGGCTCTATCCATTTTTTTCTGTGTATCTTTTATTGTTAGTGGCGTAGCCGAGATTATTTTTTCGATTTCCAATAAAAATGAAATGGATAATTGGGGATGGACATTGGCTTTTGGAATCATTAACTTATTAATGGGGATTTTATTAGCCACTCATCCAGGATTAAGCATGGCTACCTTGGCATTTTATGTGGGGTTTGTCATTCTATTTCGTTCAATCTCTAGTATAAGCGCATCTATTGAGTTGAAGAATTATGGAGTGAGCGATTGGGGTTGGATGATGTTTTGGGGAATACTGGGCGTAATATTCAGCTTTATATTGTTGTGGAATCCTCTTTTTGCAGGCTTAACACTAGTGGTTTGGACCGCTTTGGGGTTAATGTCTATGGGGATATTTGGAATTGTTTTTGCCTTTAAGCTGAAAAGCCTTAAAAAGATGAAAGAGAAAATACGTAAATCGGTGGATTTATAAATTCTGTTTTTTTATAAAGAGTAGGAGGCTATTTACAAAAGCCCCTACTCTTTTTTTAAACAATAATAACTTTAATGTCATTCTCTTCTAGTTTTTTCACCATTGAAGAAGAAACGTTACTGTCCGTTATAATATAATTCACTTGGTCTAATCCGCAAATCCGCCCCAGGCCCCTTTTTCCAAACTTAGTACTGTCGGTTAATATAACAACCGTTTGTGCAGTTTCCAGCATTTTCTGGTTGACTGTAGCTTCCGCCAGGTTACTTATAGATACACCGAAATTCGGGTCAATTCCGTCTACACCTATAAATAATATGCTACAAGATATTTCCTCTAAAACTCTTATGGCGTGGCTGCCGGCAACAGAAGAAGAATTAGGCCTTATAAGACCTCCCAGCTGTAAAACTTCAATATTAGGCTTCGAGCTTAATTCTAAACCAACTTTAAGAGCCGGTGTGATAACAGTTAAAGGTCTGGTTGGAGCTAAAATCTGCGCCAACTGAAAAACAGTAGTTCCTGAGCCAATCATAATAGAGTCGCTGTCTTTTATTAACTCTAAGGCGGCTCTGGCTATCCTTTTCTTTTCCTCTGAATTAATCAGCGCTTTTTCATTAATAGGGCGGTCTCCTGCATAAGGGTTTGTCATGGAGGCTCCTCCTTTTGTTCTGAAAATCAAGCTCTTGTCTTCCAGGAGTTTTAAGTCCTTCCTTATGGTTACGCCAGAAACTTTCATTAGGTCACTAAGTTCCTGAATAGTAGCCCTTCCCTCCTCCTTCAGTTTCTGGAGAATGAATTGATGTCTGTCCGTGATGTTTTTCATGAATTTTAATTCCTAAAGCACATAAAGATATAAATTTATAAATAATCAAATATATAAAACATCTGTTTAATTTTATCTGCTTGTGTTTTGTTTAAAAAAGTTTAAAAATATTTTGATTTATATTTATTTTGGTTTAGTTTTATGTTTAATTATAAACTTTTGCTGATTATTGCTGTGTTTTTTAAGATTGTTGTCTCTTTTTATTTGTTTTTTGCTTAATGTAAATTTAATATAAACTTACTTTTTGCTTTATAGAGCTTTTGTAATATTGTTTTGTAATCTTTTTATACATAATTTAAATTATTTAAAATCTAAACCATGATTTATTTAAGAAAAATGCGAATCATTTTGTTTTTGTTTTATACAAAATATAATTCGCTTCAAAAAGATTTTAATCTGGATAAAAAGTGGGGTTATCGACTGTTGGTCCGATTTTCCTTTTTATTGCTTCTCATTTCCGGTTTAAGTCACTACTCCTCTTTGGCTCAGGTACCTGTTCTAAGTATTAAAGGAAAGATTGTTGATGAAATAGACGGACAGGTTATTGTGGGGGCCAGGATAGAAAACAAAGCTCAGAAAGTTCTTGGAATAACAGATGTGAATGGTTTTTATTCTGTTAAGATAGCCAAAGGAGAAGAGATGTATATTAAGATGTTGGGATATGAGAAAAAGCAAATTAAAGTAGAGTCGTCAAACCCTAATTTTATTATAAAAATGGCACAGTCGGCTACCAGGTTAGATGAAGTGGTGGTTACGGCTCTAAATATAGAGAGAGAGCAAAAAGCATTGGGTTATGCTATAACCACTATAACTAATCAGCAGCTTACAGATGCGATATCTAATAACTGGACTGATGCTCTGTCAGGAAAAGTGGCAGGTTTAAATCTGGTTCGTTCCAATGCGGGACCTACTGGATCTAATAGTATCATCCTTAGAGGGGAAAGTAATCTTACAGGAAGCAATGACGCACTTGTGGTGGTAGATGGTGTTATTATAAACGGGGGTAGCGGTAGAATGAGTGGTGGTTCTGGGGCATATCTGGATGAAACCGTGGTGGATTATGGTAGTGGATTGAGTGATATAAATCCTGATGATATAGAAAATGTTACTGTTTTGAAAGGACCTGGCGCGGCGGCATTGTATGGCTCAAGAGGAGCTAATGGAGCAATTATTATCACCACAAAATCAGGGAAAACAAAAGAAAAAGGATTAGGTATAAGTATTAATAGCAATACTTCTTTCGGAACAATCAACAGGATGCCTCTGTTGCAATATGAATATGGGCAGGGAGATGATGGTGTTAATTACTATTCTTATGGAGATACTGAAGATGGTACTGGTACTCACCGGACAACGAAAGCTTTCGGGGCAAAATTTGACGGACAATACTTTTATCAGTACGATCCTGTAACTAATGCAAGAGGAACAACCAAAACACTTTGGCAGCCCTATAAAAACGGAGGATTTAATGAGTTTTTTGAAACCGCAAAAACGTACACCAATAGTGTTTCTATAGATGGTGGTACAGATAAAACTACAGCACGTTTTTCTTATACCAATGTAAAAAACACATGGATAATTCCTAATACCGGATATGATAGAAATACGGTTTCTATGTCGGTAAATTCAAAACCTTCTAAAAATTTACAGGTAACATCAAAATTGAATTATACCAGTAAAACCTCAGATAATTTACCTGCAGGAGGCTATAATAACCAGTCTATAATGTACGGCTATATATTCTGGCAGCCAAGTGCGCCAATATCCTGGTTGAGGAATTATTGGCTTCCAGGGCAGGAAAATATTAAGCAAAGTACGCCATTAATGACAGGGCCTGATAACCCTTATTTGGTGGCTTATGAGATGTTGAATAAGCAGAACAGAAACTCTGTAACCGGTAATATTGCCGCTACATATAATATAAATAAGGAAATGAGTTTTATGATAAGGACTTCTATGGACCTGGCAAATGATGCCCGCTCTCAGCAGAGGCCTTTTGATACCCATAATTTTCCTAAGGGAATGTATCGTACACAGGATGTGATCTCCAGAGAAATTAATAGCGACTTTTTGTTTAAATATAAAAAACAGGTAAATAAAGATCTGGATCTTACAGCTTCTTTAGGAGGAGCTATTCTAAAAAACTACTACAATAGAAATGAAGTAAGAGCGGATACTTTGTTGTTTCCGGGTATTTTTACATTTGCTAATAGTGCTGTTAGGCTTTGGACTAATCCATATAGGGCAGATTATGGGATTAATAGCGTTTATGGTATTGTTGCCGCAGGATACAAAAACTATGCTTTTCTGGATTTTACATTTAGAAATGACTGGAGTAGTTTGTTGGCTACACCAACAAGCAGAAATAATGTTTCTATCTTGTATCCATCAGTAAACGGAAGCTTGGTACTTTCCGAAATGCTTCAATTGCCATCTAGTTTTAGTTACCTTAAATGGAGGGCTTCTGTTTCCGGAGTAGGTAGCGGAGGTACTACGCCGTATAAAACATCCTTTACCTATCAATCGGATCCTTCCTATGCGGGCGGCTTGTATAATCCCAATGTACTGAATAACCCTGATTTAAAGCCTTTGTATACCTATAGTTATGAAACAGGAGTTGAACTTAAAATGTTTAAGAGCAGATTGGGCTTAGATGTTACGGTGTATACTTCAGATACTAAGGATCAGATATTGAATTCTCTTTTAGATCAATCTGCAGGTTATAGATATTTGGTGGTTAATGCCGGCCGGGTCCGAAACAGTGGTATAGAAGTGGCATTAAATGGCTCACCATTAAAAAGTAAAAACGGATTGTCCTGGACAGTTAATACTACTTTCTCAACTAATAAAAATGAAATTTTAGAATTATCGGAGAATTTAGATGAGTTTACTTTACAAACGGGGCCGGGAAGTAATGGTTATATCATTGCTCATGTAGGAGGAAGTATGGGCGATTTGTATGGCAGGGGTTATTTGCGGTCGCCGGATGGGCAGATTGTTTATAAAGATGGAATGCCGGAGCTATCTTCTGACTTGCTTTATTTGGGTAATACCATGCCTACGTTAAAAGGAAGTATCCAGAACCAGTTTCGATATAAAACATTGTCTTTTGGTTTTATGTTTGATGCCCAATACGGAGCAAAAGCATATTCACTTACTCAAGGAAAAATGGCTGTTCAGGGAAAAACAACAGCCACACTTGCCGGAAGATATAATGGGATAATTGGTACAGGTGTTATGTTAAATGATCTGGGTGAATATGTACCTAATGCTATACCTGTGGATGATCTTTCAGCTTATTATGATACTCATTACGGGATCAGTAATGTTGAGGGATCTACTTTTTCTACCGATTTCATCAAGTTGAGGGAAGCACGTATTGACTATACTTTTAAAAAGAAGTTGTTGGCAAAGGCTGGTTTGCAGAGAGCTACTCTTGGATTCTTTGGTAGAGATCTGTTTGTTTTTTCTAAATGGCCGGGTTTTGATCCGGAATTTGGAACTCTTAGCGGATCTGAAATAAATAAAGGTTTCGAAATAGGACAATTCCCTTCGACCAGAACGTTTGGAGTGAATTTAACAGTAGGTTTTTAATCGGAAATATCATGAAAAAAGTTAAATATATAATTGCAGTTGTGCTTTTAACAATGGGGTCTTCTTGTACAAAGAATTTCTCGGAAATGAATACAAATCCCAATACTGCCGAAAAAGTATTGGCAGAGAATCTTCTTCCAAGGGCACTTGTACAAACAGTGTCTGCAAATCTAAGTCGTAGCAGAAATATTACTAATGAGCTTATGCAGGTTACGGTTAATACTCTGGTGGAAACCGATCGTGTTTTTAGATATGATATCAGAAGAAATGTAGTAGAATCTCCCTGGAATGGTTGGTACGCTCAATTGACAAACTTTAAAGATGTTTATAAGTATGCAGAAGAGAATAAATCTGATGCAAATAAGACAAAGGCTTATATGGCTATATCCTTAATTTGCCAATCATGGATATATTCAATTATTACTGATACGTTTGGAGATGTACCCTATTCCGAATCCAACCGGGCAAAAGAAGGGATTTATATGCCAGTGTTTGATCGGCAAAAAGATATATATGCAGACATTTTCGCTAAGCTGGAAGAAGCCAATAACTTATTGAAGGGTGCTAAGGATGTAGATTCAAAATATGACCCTGTTTATAAGGGAAAAGTAGCATCATGGCGAAAGTTTGGTAACTCATTATATCTCCGGTTATTAATGAGAGTTTCAGGGAAAGCTGAAGTTTCAACTGAAGCAATCGATAAAATCAAGGATATAGTAGATATAAATCCGCTGAATTATCCGTTGATGGAGAGTAATGATGAGTCTGCTATAATGAAATTTACAGGAATAGATCCTTATATAAGCCCCTTTGCTTCTTTAAGAGATGCACAGTGGAGATACCCTAAAGCATGTAGCTTTTTTGTAGAAAAACTGGACTTATCTGCAGACCCTTGTTTAAGTCGTTGGTTAACCCAATATAACGGATTATATGAAGGTATACCCAGTGGTTATGTTTCTGGAGAAACACCTGGAGGGAAATCTTACTTGCAAAATGCTCTGATGGCTGAACCTTTGACAGGTAATATGATGAATTACGGAGAGTTACAGTTGATTTTGGCGGAGGCTGCATTAAAAGGATGGATAAGTTCAAAAACAGCAAAAGATTATTATGAAGCTGGGGTTAATGCCAGGGTAACGCTTTGGGGAAGAAGTATAGGGACTTACCTTTCCGGCAATCTGGTAAAATGGAATGATCCTGACTCTTTTGAACAAAAGATGGAAAAAATACATTGGCAGAAATATCTTACCCTATTTTTTACAGATATGCAGGCATGGATAGAGTATAGGAGAACGGGGTACCCTGTTTTACCAAAAGGACCTGGATTAAGAAATGACGGAATTATGCCTACCAGATTGTATTATCCTTTAAGTATCCAGGCAGCAAATAGAAAAAACTATGATTTAGCTGTCTCCATTCAGGGAGAGGATGATTTAAAGACTAAAATGTGGTGGGAGCTCCCTTAAAAACCAAAGTGTTTATTGTAAAAATTAAAAGTATGAAAAAGATATTGTTCAAGTTATACTTAATGCTGTCAGTAATCCTGTTATTAGCATCATGTAAACCAGAGGTAAAGGAAACAGGTATGCCAAGTCCGCTTATTTCAATAGAAGATATTAGGCTAAAATATAATGGTTCCGGTATAGAGTTAAAAAGAGAGGGTATGTTAGGAGCCACTCATATTTGTGGCGTGGTTGTTTCTGATCCATTAAATGGAAATGCACCAGAAGGATTGGTGATTGTGCAAAATTATAAACGTAAAAGACTAAGGGGAATTGCACTTCAATTAGGAGATGCTGCTAACCATTATTATGCGGGAGATTCTGTTGTTGTAAAAATAGAAGGTGGGATGCTGGATAGAGTGGATGGTATTTTGCAGATTTCTGGAATTTCAGAAGAAGCAGTAACAAAAATATCTGCCGATAAAGAACAGAAGGTAAATATTGCAACCACAACCTTTACAGATATCACTAAAAAGATGGATATCTATGAAAGTACTTTGGTGCAGTTAAGATCTGCTGTGGCACCCGAAGAAAATGCGGGAAAACCTTTTCTAGGTACAGTAGTCCTTAGCGACTGGGCAAATACCATTTTGATGGAAACGAAATCAAGTGCAAGTTTTGCTACAGATCTTGTACCTGGGTTAGGTGATTATACGGGTATTGCTTTGTTTAACACGGAAAATCAATCTACAATATGGTTAAGAAGCAGCAGCGATTATCAGGGACAGGCTTTAGAACCATATAAACCGGGAGAACTGTATGCTAATTTTCCTGAAGGTTGGGAGAACGTTATAGGGGTACGAAAAGGAGGCTATACATCTGGTGCAGGAGAAACTTACCCTACAGGAGAATGGTTAATGACAAGATGTTATACCTTGAATTCAGCAAATGTTATTAATAAGACAGGAACCTGGTCTTTAATGATGCAGAATAACCAAACAGGGGTTGTAGAGATGAACTTTAACCTGCCTTATGGCGTGTCTAAGTTTTCTTTTGACTATGGTTCTGCAGTGCCAGGTACAGACACAAAGTTGCCAATTAATGTAAAAGTGGAGTATTCTCAGGATTCAGGAAATACCTGGAAACAACTTGAAACCTTGCTTATTGTAAGTAATCCATCCACAAAATATACAAAGGTATATACTCTGGATCTAAAAGGACCGGTTCGTTTCAGAATAAGCAAGGATAATGCCGATGCCAGATTATTTGTAGATCAGGTAGCAGTTTATCAGAATTAAAAGAAAATGTTCGTAAAAATTGAACAGCAATATTTTGTCATTCCGGCTTGTGAGAGGACTTGTCTTTTTTTAATAGAGAGTTTTCTCTTACAAGTTGGAACAGTAATCTTGAATTGTCTTGGTAGACCTTATAAAGGCCTTCTCAAAATTTAGAGGTCACTCTTTAATATGAAATAAAAAATATGAAAAAATTAATATTTGGAACAGTTATAGGAATGTTCTGTACTCTTAATTATATCAGTGCTCAATCACAAGTACTGTATTCTGGATTTCCGGAGAAATTTGATACTGAATTAATTAAGGAGAGTTATGAGGATGGGGAAGTTAAGCTGAATACAGGAATGTGGCGTTTAAAAGGAGTTAAATTATTGACCCGACGAAAAGGAATGGAGATAGATGATGACGGAACGAAGGGTTTATTGTTTGTATCCAATAATAAAGGGGCTATGGTTGCTGAAATGAAATTTGATCTGGAAGAAGGGATATCAAAAGTAAGTGTGCAATCCTTCTCTTTTGGAACAGATGCACCTTGTAAATGGCGTTTACAGATGTCAACAGATAGAGGAAGCACCTGGAAATGGGTGGGAAAAGAAGTTGTTGTGGATAATAAAATACCTAGGGAAGAAGAGGTAAAAATAAATGCCAATGGACCAATAAGGGTTAGGGTGCTGAAGTTGGGTTTGGGAAATCCAAAAGAAGATTCTAGTATTCAGAATGGAAGGCTGGTTATAGATAATATAGCGATTTACAAAAAGTAGAGATAAACGTTCTTAGGGATGAAAAATTTAAAAAGAAGAGCTTTTTTAAGAGTCTTGTCATTGCTGCTTTTGGTTTTAGTGCCATTTGCAGGATGTGTACAAAAGAAAGAAATAGCTAAAGAAGATCAATGGTTCCAGATGGTAGTGCTTCCCGATACACAATATTATACCGCTGAAAAACATGGCGGAACAATGGAGATGTTTGAGCAACAAATAGAGTGGATTCTTCAAAACTATAAAAATGAGAAAATAGCATACGTTGCCCATTTGGGAGATATTTCTGATCATGGAGAGCAATATCCAATAGAGTGGGAACGCGCCAGAAACGTGATGTATAAGTTAGAGAAACCACGTCCCGGATTGCCTGATGGTATTCCGTATGGTGTAGCGGTAGGAAATCATGACACTTCACCAAATGGTGTTCCTAAGCAGCTAAAGACGGGGTATGAAGCAAGCTTTGGCAGAGACAGGTTTTTAGGGAGAGCTTATTATGGAGGGGCTTTTAATGACCGAAATGAAAATGACAGTCATTTTGATCTATTCTCTGCAGGGGGACAGGATTTTCTGGTTCTTTATCTGGCCTTTAATGAAAAAGGAAATAAAGGTTACGATGAGCAATATGAAAAAGAAACATTCGAATGGGCAGGAAAAGTATTGGAGAATCATAAAAATAGAAAAGCGATTATAGTAAGCCATTCAATTTTGAAAAGACCGGCAAAAACCAATAGTCATTTCGAACCCAACGGAGGTAATAATGAAATCCAAAGTAATTTTACGGCACAAGGGAAGTCAATTTATAACTATTTTAAAGTTTATCCCAATGTATTCATGACCTTGTCCGGTCATATTAGCGGCGAAGGGTATAGAGTGGAAAATTTTAACGGTAACACTATAAAAATGTATCTGTCGGATTACCAATCCAGAAGAAATGCTCCTTATACAGAGAAAGATCGTAATGGAGGAAACGGATTAATGCGCTTAATGAAGTTTAATGTAACAAAAGGGACATTGAGTGTAAGAACAATGGCCCCAAGAAAAGACGGAAAACATATCTGGGAGGAAGATGGAGATAGTATGTTTACGCATTCATTATATCGTTAATAAAAATGTAATAAGGTACGAATTATGCTGAAAAAACTCATTAACAGATTATCCTTTTTAATGCTCACTTTTATAATGGGGCTAACAAGTAATACCTTTTCTCAGTCTCGTGAATTCCAAGTTTTGAGCTATAATATAAAGCATGGATTTGAAGGGGATTCCACTACCATTGCAGAATATATAAAGTGGATAAATAAAATTAATCCAGACATAGCCTTATATCAAGAAGCTAATGGATTTAATCAAAAAAAGATGCAGGAGTTAGCAAAGAAATATGGACATTCCTATGTTGTAGTCATGAATCAGGAATCTGGGCATGAGGTTACACATCCATTAGCTATTACTTCACGCTATCCTATAAATAATACAGAAATGTTTTTAGATAGTATGTGGCATGGGTATATCCACGCTCGAGTACAAGGAATAGATCTGTTTGTTACGCATCTAGCTCCATTTACATTAAAAGATAGACAAAAAGATATTCAAAGAATTATAGAGCATACAAAAAAATTACCCAAGGCATCTAAAATTCTGGTTGCCGGAGATTTTAACTCTTTATCCAGAGTGGATGCAGCGATGTATGATGATGTATTACTAACATCCATGCGGAAAATAGAAGGAAGACTGGAGCCAAAAAGCGGGACACCTATAGTTAAGAATAGAATTATTTATAGAAATAATTTAAATAATGGGCAGATAGACTATTCTGTTACCGACATGATGTTAAATGCAGGATTTATAGATAGCTATTATGAGCTTAATAAACACTTTAAAAATAGTGTGCCCGCAAAATCTTATCAAAAGAAAAGTTCCAAGTTACGTCGTATAGATTTTGTCTGGGTTAATTCAAATCTGTCAAACTCATTGTTAAAAGCCGATATCATTCACGATAAGTATACCGATTTTATGTCAGACCATTATCCGGTATTAATAACATTAAAAAAGGAATAGAAAGAAACTAAACAATAAAATATATGGAAAAAGTTTACTTAAAAACAAAAAGTCTTTTTTGTTTAACGGGGCTTTTATGCTCTTTAAACTCCTATGCTCAAACCGTGACAGATCCGGAGGGGAATGTTTACCCAACAGTTACCATTGGTAACAGAGTGTGGACTGCGGCAAACCTGAAAGTTAAGAAGTATTCTGATGGATCTAGTATTACTAACGGGATTGATATCAATAATACAGGATGGACTGCGTTAGGTACAAATGGTGAAGGAGGATATACCCATCATCCTTTTACAAGTGTAGTCATAGATCCTGTTTTAGGTACTAATGCAACCAGTAGTCAGCAGGTTATAGATACATACGGCTTGTTGTATAATGGTTATGTTGTAAAAAACAGTTTGGGAAAAACTTTAAACTTACCAACAGGATGGCGTGTTTCAACAGATGCAGATTGGCAGGAGCTGGAAACAGAATTGGGTATGGTGAGTTCTGAGCTAAACACTGCTACCTGGAGAGGGGCAACAACAGGAGTACACGTTGGTCAGGATTTAAAAGGTACAAGTCAGTTATGGAAGAGTGACTCTAAAGGAGGAACAGATGTTGTAGGTTTCAATGCCCTTCCTGCCGGAACCAGACAAACCAGCGATGGTGCTTTTGTGTATTTAACAGAAAGAGCCGTTTTTTGGTCGCCTATAGGTACAGAAAGCGCCACTCAAATGTCCCGTAGAGTTTTGGAATACAATAAAATAAGTATTCATAGATCAAGCACTTTAGATAAAAAAGAAGGGATGTCTATTCGTTTGGTAAGAGAGCAGACCGCACCAGTGAACCTGATTAATTACCGATTGAAAAAAGGAGCTAATTATGCAGTTATCAGCTGGGAAACCGTATCAGAACAGAACAATGATTATTTTGTAGTCGAGCGCTCCTCAGATGGTAAGAATTTTAAAGAATTAGCCAAAATACCCGGAAAAGGCACAACAACCCAAAAGCAGAATTATGCTTTTACAGATTATTTTCCTTTAAGTGGAGTTAATTATTATCGCTTACGACAGATAGATAAAGACGCTACGGTAAATAACTACGGTATAATAGCGATAAGTTTCAAATTTGATGAGGCAATAGTACTATCAGCACATCCAAACCCTGTAAATGGAAGTAATGTAACCATAAGCTTTGCTGGTTATCAGGGGAAAGCCATAAGTTTTTCGTTAATAAACACTATTGGGATAACCATTTACAATGAAAACGTTAACCTTGCAGAAGGTCAGGCAGATTATATATTAAACCTTCATAAAAAGCCGGCCGCCGGACAATATATTTTAAATGTAAAAGGAGAAGGACTTGAAAAGTCTTTAAAGTTAATAGTGAAATAGCTTCCGTTATATAGAGAGGTTATCAGATAAACTAAATAAAATGCTAAAATTTATTACAATCAGTTTACTGTTCATTTTCACCTGCGGACACACTTATTCGCAGGTGAAATTAAACACCTTAAACATTAACAGCACAGCCGATTTAAAGGAGTTTTTTAGTTATACATCAGACAGAATACCTTTGGTTTGTGCACACCGGGGAGGAGATCGGGTTGGTTTTCCCGAAAATGCAATTGCTACTTTTGAAAATACGTTAAGCAGAATGCATGCCTTTTTTGAAATAGACCCGCGGTTGACAAAAGATGGTGTAATTGTAACTTTTCATGATGAAACCTTAGAACGAACAACTAACGGAACAGGAAAATTAGCCGATTATACCTGGGAGGAACTAAAACAACTCAAACTTAAAGATACCGAAGGGAATATTACCCCATACAGAATCAATACCTTAGAAGAGGTACTTCTGTGGGCAAAAGGAAAAACCATATTAATATTAGATAAAAAAGATGTTCCCCTTAATAAATTATTAGCCCTTATAGAGGCCAATCAGGCAGAATCTTATGTGCTGATTTCGGCATTTAGTATAAATGATGCAATATATTATTATAGCCGTAATCCAAAAATCATGTTTGAAGCTGTTATAGAAACAGAAGCAGAGATGAATGCCTATGAATCTTCAATCATTCCGTGGGAAAACATTGTCGCATTTACCAGAAGAACAGATGTAGTTGATGACGGAGTGCCGGCAAACGTAAATACACTCTTAAACCAAAAGTTTAGGGAAAAAGGTGTTATGTGTATGCTTTCTACTATGAAATATCAGGATAAGGAAAAAAACAGAGATACCAGAGTAGCAGGTTATCGTAATTTGGTAGCAAACCACGGGATAGATATTATACTGTCAGATAGAGCGTCAGAGTTGTCAGAAGCATTAAAAAACCTTATACCCGGAACAAGTTCAAAGTCTAAGTTTTTTCAGCAGGGAATATTTGATTCCGACTATTCACAGGCAGTAACAGATATAGATGGTAACATATACAATACAGTAACTATAGGTAATCAGGTCTGGGCCAGTAGTAATTTAAAAGTAACCAGATACCGTAATGGCGATCCAATTCCTACGGGATTGAATAATTCAGCCTGGTCTTCCACAGTTTTGGGCGCATATAGCGTTTATCCTTTTACAGATGCCGGCGAAAACAATGAGGCAGCAGTTAAAGAAAAATATGGATTGCTATACAATGCATATGCTATAAATGACTCAAGAAATATTGCTCCAATAGGTTGGCGAGTGGCTACAGACGATGATTGGAAAGAATTGGAAACCTATAACGGCATGGCGACAAGTGTCCTTGATTTATCAGACTGGAGAAATACAAATGGAGAAGGACAACAATTAAAAAGCGAAGAAGGGTGGACATGGGATAGTAAAGCAGGTACAGATAAATATGGTTTTAATGCCCTCCCTGGTGGATATCGGGCTGCATCAGGAACTTATGGACAAATAAAAAACAGAGCCTATTTCTGGACAGGAAGTACCAGTACTAAAACCACCCCGTCTAACTGGAGAAGAATTTTAGAGTACAACAAAATAAGTATACACCGTGTAGATATTTCACGTAACGAAGGTTATGCTGTAAGGTTGATAAAAGAGAATAATACCGCACCAGTAAACCTGATCAATTTCCGGTTGAAAAAAGGAACTAATTATACGGTTATCAGTTGGGAAACCGTATCAGAGCAGAACAATGATTATTTCGTAGTCGAGCGTTCTTCAAATGGTAAAAATTTTAAAGAATTAACCAAAATATCCGGAAAAGGTACAACAACCGAAAAGCAAGACTATACTTTCACAGATTACTTTCCTTTGGGTGGGGTTAACTACTACCGTTTAATACAAACAGATAAAGATGGTACAGAAAATAATTATGGTATCAGGTCAGTAAGCTTTAATCTCAATAACACCGTGATGTTTTTAGCATACCCAAATCCTGTACAGGATAGTGAAATTACTATAAAATTAGCTGGTTATAAGGGGAAAGCAATAACCCTATCGCTGGTGAATATTATGGGGCTAACTATTTATAAAGAAAATATTCTGGTAGCGCCAGAGAAGACAGATTATGTATTAAACCTCACTAAAAAACCGGTAGCAGGACAGTATATCTTAAATGTTCAGGGAGATGGGCTTAATAAATCTTTAAAATTAATGGTCGCTAAATAATAATACGGATTGCACATTAAAAACAGATCAGTTTATATGGCGGGATTTTGGTTTAAGCTTCCTTGTATTTTGGCCATATAATAACTCAAAACCGTATGACTCATATTAAAAAAGGAATACAGATAAGGAAGGACAAATTTTTATAAATCATAAAGAACAAAAAGATAAATCAGATGAAAATAACAATAGCCTCCACCATCATTTTGCTGTTGCTTTCCAGAATCAGTAGTGCAGAAATTATTTTTCCGTCCATTATAGGAAATGGTATGGTGCTTCAACAACAGTTTAAAGCACCGTTGTGGGGAGAAAGCAATCCCGGTAAAAAAATTACCATTATTACCTCGTGGGATAACAAGTCCTATCAGACTGTTTCAGATCAAAAAGGCCTTTTTAAAATCACTGTAAATACACCAGGGGCAGGTGGGCCATATAGCATCAGTTTTAATGATGGAAAAGAGATAAAACTGTCTGATGTTTATATAGGAGAAGTATGGGTTTGTTCAGGACAATCAAATATGGAGTTGCCAGTGAGGGGGTCAGGTGATGATTTTGTATTAAACTCAAAACAGGAAATTCTAAATGCAGAGAACAAGCATATACGTCTTTTTAGAGTAGATAGATACAGCACTCCAATGGCAAGAACCCATTCTAATGGGGCATGGCAGGAAGCAAATGCTAAAAGTGTATCTTCATTTAGTGCAGTGGGGTATTTTTATGCTAAAATTCTTGAAAAAGAACTTAAAGTGCCTGTTGGGATTATTGAAACAGCCTGGAGCGGAACAAGAATTGAAGCATGGATGAGTGCAGAGAGTCTTTCCAGATTCCCTATGATAAAAGTGCTGCCAAAAGAAAAAATGGCTGAAGGTCGTACCAAAGAAATGCGTAACAATCCTTCTGGGCTCTTTAATGGGATGGTGATGCCTGTTATTGGCTATGGCATTAAGGGGGTAATCTGGTATCAGGGCGAAGCAAATCGTTTAAAACCTTTAGAGTATTTCCATCTTTTTCCTGCGATGGTAGAGGATTGGCGGCAACGATGGGGTCAGGGCAACTGGCCTTTTTATTACGTTCAGATAGCGCCATATAGCTATCCCAAAGATGAAGGGAAGAATGCTATGATGGTTCCGCTCATGCGTGAAGTGCAGCTTAAATCTATGGACAAGATACCTAATAGCGGTATGGTAATAAGTGTAGACGCAGGTAGCGAGAATACTATTCATCCTCCCGACAAGCAAATTATAGCCCAAAGATTAGCTAATTGGGCTTTAGCTAATGATTATGGTAAAAAAGAGATAACCTTTATGTCGCCATTATATGTATCTAAACAAATTGCAGGTAATAAAGTCAAAATACAATTTAAATATACAGGGAAAGGACTTGTCTCTTCCAGAAAGGCATTAACAGATTTTGAGATAGCTGGTGAAGACCGAAAATTCTATCCAGCCAATGCCGTTATAATTGATAAGAACATTATAGAGGTTAACTCAGAAAAGGTAATAAAACCTGTAGCGGTAAGATATGCATTTACACGATGGGCTCAGGGAAAGCTATATTCTTCTGAAGAGCTACCTGTAGCCCCTTTTCGAACAGATGATTGGGAATTATAACTGATGGACCAAAAGGAGAAGCTTTGTCTTTAGGTGTTTTCTATAAACTATAGGCGATAAAGCAGATTTAGCTTGAAAAAGAACAATGTATTTTATATGTACGAGCTAAAGGATTAAATAAAACATTAAAAGTATTGGTTAGTTAAGATCTTTTAATAAAACTAGACAAATGAAAATTTTAAAACTTATTTTTTTATTAATCATTAGTTCCGAGGTATATGCGCAGGTAGAGCTCCATACACTGAGAATCGAAAATCAAAATGATTTAAAAGAGTTTTTTCGATATGCACCAGACAGAATACCTTTAGTGTGTGCGCATCGGGGTGGCGTAAAACCAGGTTTCCCTGAAAATAGTATTGCCACTTTTGAGTATACCTTAAGCCAGATACCCGCTTTCTTTGAAGTAGATCCAAGATTAACCAAAGATGGAGTAATTGTAGCCTTCCATGATGCTACATTGGATAAAAAAACCGATGGAATAGGAAATCTGGCTGACCATACCTGGGAAGAGGTACAGCAACTAAGACTTAAAGATAATAACGGAAATATTACTCCTTATAAAATTCATAAGCTGGAAGAAATTTTGCAATGGGCAAAAGGTAAAACCATATTGATCTTAGATAAAAAAGATGTTCCTTTTGATAAACTATTAACGTTAATAGAAGCTAATCGGGCCGAGTCTTATGTTCTCATTTCTGCTTACAAATTAAAAGAGGCATTGTATTATCATAAACGCAATCCAAAACTGATGTTTGAAGCGATGATAAAAGATGAAAATGTAATGGAAGCATATCAGAAATCAGGAATTCCGTGGCAGAATATCGTAGCCTTTACAGGGCAACCATTAAAACCAGAATTGAATGCAAAATTGCGGGCTAAAGGAGTAATGTGTATGGTGTCTACCATGAAATTTGAAGAAAAGTTAGGTTCTCGTGGCGCCAGGGCAGCAGGTTATAAGAAGCTTGTGGAGAACGGAATAGATGTTGTTCTGACTGATAGAGCGATAGAAGTTTCAGCAGTACTCAAAAATAATATATCTGAAGAAAGCTCAAAAAGTAAATTTTTCCAACAAGCCACATTTAATTCCGGTTATACCAATGTAAAGGAGGTAAAAAGAAAACTTATTCCTAAATGAAGGGGGGAGTAGATTATTTTTTTGATTATATAATGTTTCTGTTTAAATTTACTCTACTATAAAAACAGAGATTTGTTTTTATAACCTCTCCTATTTACCCGTGATTTTCTGAAAAAAGAATTTATTAAGTCCGTAAAACTCCGCCAAAGTCCATGAAAGTCTGCGAAACTCCGTCTATACTGTACACTTGCGCCGCACTTGTCGTATGCCTGACTCGATAATGATTCTATGTTTGTTCGAGAAGTCTTCGAGTATTCTTCGGAAAAACAGCTTTTTTGTCGAAGCCGTCTCGAAGAACACTCGAAGAGCAATGCTGTGTGTGTCGAGTCAATCTCCTGTCTGTCTGGGGGACATCTCCTTGAAAAGCTTTTGGAGAATGTATAGGAAAACAAAAATTATATATCTGGCTGTTCAGAATTTTTGGCCTGTTTGTTTGATAATTAACAGAGCATTTTCTTAAGGCTGAGTTTATATTTGAATTTTGTTGTTTTAAAAATGTTAAAATTCAAATATTTTTTGTTTAAAAACATTTAATTGTGTTTATTTGTTGTGTTGGTGTTGTTGAAGCCACCTGTAAAACCTAAATAAAGAATATGTCTGTACCAATTTTCATTCGATATATGTTTTCGGATATAAGTATGAGGAGATTTCTGCTACCTCTCTTTTTGTGGTTTTCTCTTCCTTTATCAGAAATTAAAGCCCAAAACGAACGGATTCATCAACTTGAAATAGCTAATGTAAAAGCGCTGAAGGCATTTTTTAAATATACCCCAGACAGGATACCATTAATTTGCGGGCATCGGGGTGGGTTAAAGTCTACTTCTCCAGAGAACGCTTTGGCTACTTTTGAGTTGGCTTTGAGAAAAGCGCCCCTGTTTTTTGAAATAGATCCCCGTCTGACTAAAGATAGTGCCGTAGTTATTCTTCATGATGCTACTTTAGACAGGACGACTACGGGAACAGGTAAACTTGTTGATTATACGCTGGAAGAGGTAAGAAAGCTCAAGTTGAAAGATTCGAAAGGCAATGCAACTTCTTATAGGGTGCCCACTATAGAAGAAGTTATAGACTGGGCCAGAGGTAAAACTATTCTGATGATAGATAAAAAGGATGTTCCTGTGGAAATGTTGTATGAAATTATTAAAAAGAATAAGGCTGAATCTTTTGTTTTGATATCCTCCTATAAACCGGAAGAAGCAGTGTATTATCATCAAAAGGACAAGAATCTGATGTTTGAGGCATTTATCAAAAATGAAAAACAAATGCAGGCTTATGAACAGGCAGGGATACCCTGGGAAAATATAGTAGCCTATTTGGGGCAGCCTAAAGATAAAAAGCTTTATGATCAGCTCCATCAAAAAGGAGTGATGGTGATGATATATACAGGGCCGGTTTATGATAAGATAAAAGATAAGGAGCAAAGAGCTAATAGTTACCGGGAAATAATTTCAAGTGGTGCCGATATTTTGTTAAGTGACAGGGCTGTGGAGGCTTATGAAGCCATAAAGGAGCTGATGCCATTGAAAAGTAGTAAACGTAAATTCTTTAAATCAAGATGAGGAAGTCTATTTTATTTGCACTGATGCTAGTTTCTTTTAGTGCACTAGCCCAGAAAAAAGAAATCAACAAAGTAGATCGTCCGAAGTTGGTTATAGGAATTGTGGCCGACCAGATGAGATGGGATTATTTATACAGGTACCAAAATCATTACGGGAAAGGGGGCTTTAACAGACTGCTGTCCTCTGGTTTTTCTTTTGAAAATGTAATGATTACCCACTCCCCTTCTAAAACAGCGGTTGGCCATTCTGTGATTTATAGCGGATCGGTTCCGGCTATTAACGGGATCACAGGAAATAGCTGGGTAGAGGTACCTTCCGGAAAAAAAATGTATTGTGTGTCTGATTCTACCGTTGATGCAGTGGGTTTGGTAGCGGGAAGCGAGGATAGAGATGCTGGTAGGATGTCTCCAAAGAACCTGCTGGTAACAACAATTACAGATGAGCTGCGGTTAGCTACAAACTTTAGATCAAAGGTTGTGGGCGTGTCTTTAAAAGACAGGGCCTCTATCCTACCCGCAGGTCATGCCGCCAATATAGCCTACTGGTTAGATGATGTGTCTGGTAGATTTATTACCAGTACTTATTATGCAAAAGACTTGCCTCGTTGGGTAGATGATTTTAACGAAATAAAATTGCCCGATCAGCTGGTTTCAAAAGGATGGAATACGCTATTGCCTATAGAAAGCTATACGCAAAGCACAGAAGATTATGTTCCATGGGAAGGGCGTTTTATTAAAGAAAAAAGATCAGTATTTCCTCATGATTTAAGTATCGATTATAATGCTAGTAAAGGAACCATCCGCAAAACACCTTTTGGCAATACGTTGACGTTGGAATTTGCGAAAAGGGCATTAGAAGGGCATGATTTGGGGAAAGGAGAAGAGACGGACTTTTTGACCGTTAATCTGGCATCTACAGATTATGTGGGACATATGTACGGACCTAATTCGGTGGAGATAGAAGATGTGTATATCCGTTTAGATAGAGATCTGGAAGCCTTTTTTGATTATCTGGATAAAAAGATAGGAAAGAGTAATTACCTGGTTTTTTTAACGGCAGACCACGGGGCTGCACATGTTCCTGCCTTTCTTACAGAGCAAAAGATCCCTTCGGGGGTTTTGAATGGTGGTACTGTAAGAAAAGCACTGAATAAGGTGTTGAATGAGGAGTTTGGACAAAAAGACCTGGTGACTTCGGTTTTAAATGACCGGGTGCATTTCGACAAGGCAAAAATCAAGACAGCGGACGAGTATGAGAAAATCAAGAGAAGTGCGATAAATATATTGGGAGCCATTGAAGGAGTACAAATGGTGGTTGATCTGGAAAATATAGATAAGGAGGCGGTGCCGGAACCTATTAAATCAATGCTGGTTAATGGTTATAACCGAAAACGAAGTGGGCCATTGGTTATTGTTCCAGAGCCAGCCTGGTTTGCAGGTAGCAAGACGGGAACAACTCATGGAGTGTGGAATCCTTACGATACGCATATCCCGCTTGTTTTTATGGGTTGGAATATTTCCAAAGGCAAATCAAACCAGTTGCATTCAATGACTGATATTGCACCTACGTTAGCCGCGTTGTTAAAAATACAGATGCCAAATGGATGTGTAGGTAAACCCTTAACAGAAATATTACCCTAGCTTAAAGATCAATATCAATATAAACTTAAAATTTGCACGATGTCATCATTTTTAATTCCAGAGAGGCGCAGGTGGTTAATTATTTTTATCATATTCCTTGCTATCGTTTTTAATTATTACGATCGTCAGATCGTGTCCATATTAAAACCTGTTCTTAAAAAGGAATTCGATTTGGATGATGCGGGTTATGCTATTGTAATCAATATTTTTACCATTTGTTATGCCTTAATGTATCCTGTTTCTGGCTGGTTGGTAGATAAGTTTGGGGCAAAAAAGGTGATGTTTTTTGGTATCCTGGGGTGGTCTTTGGCTTGTTTTGGCGGGGGGCTGTCCCGGACATTTACTCAGTTTACCTCCTTTAGGGCATTGTTGGGATTGGCTGAACCTACAAATTTTCCTGCTCAGTTAAAGGTGGTTACTATTTGGTTTTCAGGTAAGTTAAGAGCTACGGCCAATAGTCTGTGTGTTGCCGGAAGTTCTATCGGGGCTATTATAGCACCGCCCTTGGTTGCATGGTTGGCAATAACTTATAATTGGCATACTGTTTTTATTGTTGCAGGTTGCGTTGGGCTTTTAATAGCATTGTTATGGGTTTTTATTTATCAAGATCCGCCAGCTTATATTGCTGCTGAGGCTTCGGGAGTATCTAAACCAGAAAATACTGTTGCTTTCTCATGGGGACAGTTATGGAAAACCAAAAGCTTGTGGGGTATTTTAGCTATTCGTTTTGTGAGTGATCCGGTTTGGTATTTTTGTTTGTTCTGGCTTCCGGGATATTTGCAGGAGGAGTCTGGATTATCGCTGGCTCAGGTGGGGATGTTTGGTTGGATCCCTTTCCTGGTTGCGGATGTAGGAGCAATTGGAACATCGGCCTGGTCTGATTACATGGTGAGAAAAGGAAAAGAACCATTAAAAGCCAGGAAAATTATGCTAAGTCTTATCGCCATACTGGCTCCTTTGTGTATTCTAACGCCTTATGTATCTAATGCCTATGCTACCTTGTTGATTTTTAGTCTGGTTGCAGTGGCTTGTTTGAGCTGGTTGTTTACTATTAGTGTGGTAATAGCGGAGGCTTTTCCTGTGAAAAATGTGGCTAGTGTATTGGGTATAGCTGGAGGCTTTGGTGCTGTAGGCGCTGTGCTGTTTAACTATTTTGTAGGGCAGTTTATGGGGACTATAGGGACGGATAAAATTTTTATAGCTATGGCATTTTTACATCCTATTGCCGTTTTAATATTATGGACAATGGTTAAGAAAGAGACCCCAGATGAAAAGAAAGGTTTGGCCGGGGAATTATTATTAAAAGATCAATAGTGTTAGCTGTTATTGCTAATCCGAGTTACGTACTTTATTGAAATTAAAAGAAAAAATATGGGTTTTAAAAGTTTAATGTGTTTTGGGGTTTGGATACTTATTGCAGCTTGTAGCAAAGCAAATAAAAATGATCCGCCAGAAAATCCCGCTGCTGAAACTGTTATAAAAACAGGGCAAACTATTAGGGTAATGACTTACAATATACATCATGCTAACCCTCCTGCAAAAGTAGGAGTAATTGATATGGAAGCAATTGCTGCGGTTATTAATAAGGAGCAACCAGATATTGTGTTTCTTCAGGAAGTAGATGTAAATACAACCCGATCAGGTGTTTCTTTAGACCAGGCAAAGGATTTAGGTATCCGTTGTAATATGTATTCTTATTTCACGAAAGCTATAAACTATAAAGAAGGTGAATATGGCAATGCGATTTTATCTAAATTCTCTTTATTTAAACAGGGAGGACGTATTTTGCCTAATGTGATAGGCTTTACGGGAGAAAGCCGCTCTCTTGCTTATGTAGGAATTAAGACCGAAGATAATAACATGATTTATTTTGCTTCTACTCATTTAGATGAGTCAAGAGACGATAACAGGCTTCGTCAGATAAAAGGATTATTTGAAATTAATGAACAACTTAATGCACCTATAGTACTTGGTGGAGATTTTAATGCAAGGCAGGGAAGTGAGAGTATAGATTTATTGCAACAGCAGTTTAAAATTGGATGTATTGAGGACTGTCCGGTAATTATAGATCATATCACACTCAATAAAAAAGCAGAAAGTATATTTAAAGTGATAAAATATGAGATTGTAAATGATGAAACTCAAGCTTCTGATCATAATCCGGTTATTTCAGATATTAAATATAAAGAATAAGGTTTTACAGGCAGGTGTGTTTATTTGGTGATGTTTACCACGACTCTGCAATAAATGAGCATATATAATTTTTAAAGATGATAAATAAAAAAGCAAGCATTTCTGAACCGGCAAGGGAGATTCCGGTAAGAATGGAAGTAGATGTATTAGTGGTTGGAGGCGGTCCTTCCGGAATTATTGCTGCACAAGCTGCTGCCGAAGATGGTTTAAAGGTAACGCTAATTGATAGCAGAAGTTTTGTGGGAGGAAATATGACGATTGGTTTGCCTATTCTGGGTTTTTTAGGCCAAAAAGGGAACCAGATCATTAAAGGTATACCTCAGAAATTTATAGACAGGCTTAAGGAAAAAGATGCAGCCAGCGAACACAGGCCATGTCCTTTACACATGTCCCTTACTTTGGTAGAGCCGGAAGCAGTAAAAAACGTAGGTCTGGAAATGTTGCAAGAAAGTGGTGTAGATGTGTTGCTGTATGTATTTAGTGCCGGAGTGGTGATGGAAGGCAACGAGATAAAAGGGGTGATTATAGAGAGTAAATCAGGTAGGGAGGTTATTTTAGCGAAAACGGTTATTGACTGTACAGGAGATGCGGATGTTGCGTATAGAGCAGGGGTTGAGTGTGAACAGGGAAATGAAGATGGAGGGGCGCAACCACCAACATTAATGTTTTGTATGGGAGGTGTGGATACTGAAAAACTGAGAATGAGTATTGCTGAGGAGCCCCGAACCTATCTTACAGATTTTATTCCGGCAGAATATTTTGGACAGAATAATCAGTTTATTGTGGTTGGTTTGAGAAGCCTGATGCAGAAAGCCAGAGATGAAGGGTATGATTTGCCGGTAGAAAGAACCATCCTGATAACGGGATTAAGAGAGGGGGAAGTGTGGGTAAATATGTCGAGGATAAACGGTGTTGATGGTACTAACCCGGAGAGTTTGTCTTTTGGAGAAATGGAAGGCAGACGACAAATAGAAGAAATACAGAAATACCTGATAGCCTATGTGCCTGGTTTTAAAGATGCGCATTTTACCAAGATGGCTCCGTTCCTGGGGATACGTGAAACGCGTCGTATTGTGGGTAAATATGTAATGACAGCCCAGGATATTTTAAGCTGTGGTCGCTTTGATGACGCCATCGCTGTAGCCAGTTATCCTTTGGATATTCACCATCCGCAAGGTGGAGGGTGTACTCTGGAATGGTGTGGAGACTGTTATGATATTCCTTATCGTTCGTTAATTCCCGAAAAAATAGAAAATCTTATTGTAGCAGGAAGATGTATTTCAACAACACATGAGGCTATGTCTGCAATTAGAGTAATGGCACCGTGTATGGCTATGGGTGAAGCGGCTGGAAGGGCAGCTAAAATTGCTGTTAGAAAAGGCATTAAACCGTCTCAGGTTAATGTTGAAGAGCTCAGAGGGGAATTATTAGAAAAAGGGGCGTATTTAAATCCGGTAGAGCAATCGGTGTAAGGTGTAAAATACTCATTATAAACAGGGGTGAATTATTTGCTAATCCTAATAATTATTCCTTTTAAAACATAGCTGATATGATAAAATCAAATAGAAGGTCCTTTATAAGAGGTGTTGCCATGGTGGGAGGTGTTGCTTTTATGCCGAATCTGGTATTGGGGGCAGAGAAAAATAAAAGTGGTAAGTTGTCGCATAAAATTCTATGTTGTAATATTAGGGTGGCATTAGATGATGATGAAAAGAATGGCGTGGGTTGGAGTACAAGAAAATTTGGATGTATTCAGATAATAAAAAATCAAAAACCTGATGTTTTTTGTCTGCAAGAAGTTTTGAGGATCCAAAATGACGATCTTAAAAAAGCTTTCCCTGATTTTCAGTCGTTCGGATTTGAAGGGCCTGAAATGGATAAGTTTAAAGAGGGTTATCACGGTATTGCTAAAAACCCGATTTTTTTCTCTAAAAAGAGATATGAATTATTGGATGCCGGAAGTTTTTGGCTTTCAGAAACTCCGCTTGTAGCAGGAAGTCTTTCCTGGGAATCTGCAAGAGCAAGACATGTAAACTGGGTTCGTTTGTATGATAAGATGTCAAAAAAGGAATTCAGAATATCAAATCTGCATTTAGATCATAAGAGTCAGAAGGCCAAAGTGGAGCAGGTTAAAATGGTTTTGGAATATGCAAAGCAATATCCTGTAGATTTTCCGCAAATATTAACAGGTGATTTTAATGCAGGGGCTTCTAATCCGGTTTATACAACGGTTAAAAGCTATGATTGGACTGATACATATACAGCCTTACATGGTGAGGCTGAGCCGGGATTTACTGTGCATATGTTTAAGGGAGAGAATTACGAGAAGAAAGATAAAGGGAAGAAGATAGATTTTATCTTCGGAACACCAGGTGTAAAGCCTTTGTCTGCAGCTATTATTAAAGATAATGTGCGTGGAGTATATCCAAGCGATCACTATTTCGTTTCTGCAGAAATTCTTCTTTAGATACTATTTATTAAGTATAATAGTTGTTGGTTAGAGGTTGTCTCAGAAGAACCTTGTTGTCCCGAGAAAGTCGAGGGATCTGTTTCAGGAATACTTAGGAAGAAAGCTTTTCTTCGCCGTACTCATCGAAATGACAAGTTTTCTTATTTGAGACAGCCTCTTTTTTTATGAAAACAGCTGTTGTTAATAACTTTCTTTTGTCGACTAGGTGCAATGTCAATATCTGAGTCACGGATTAAAGGATTTTACAGGAGCTGGAACCTCTGCCTGTGAGTATAGTGAATAGCGTCACTCCAGATCGGTTAATAAATTAGAGTTTTTAACTCTGTTTAATCATTCACAACGTCGAATCTTTATACTAGTATCAGTTTATAAAAAAAAACATCCAGATGATAGCTAATCCTGCTGCGATCTGGATGTTTGAATTTTTATTTTTTGCTTGTTATTGAGCGTTAAATGCTGTTTATTGATAAGATATAGCAGCCAATAAATCTGTGGTTATTTTATCCTGTTCATAAATGTTTCCAAAACGATCTGTAGCTATAACCTTTACAGTGGCATTAGGGTTGTTGAGCGTATAGCTATAAAGATGCATTGTTGTTGTGGTGTAGTTAGTTGGGTTTCGGTTTAAGATTCCCAAATGGTATCCTAAAGACCAGGCGTCTTTGTTTAGGCTGGTATTAAGTGTCATGTTTCCGCTTTTAATTCCGTTTTCGTAGACTTCAATTTTCCAGTCGGGATCAGCGTTCCACACATTAGCAATTAATGTTTTGTTAGATAGTCCATATCCGAAGTTTCCGTATTCACCACCAAAAGAAGCATTTCCCCAATGTAGTCTTAACTGGAAACTTTTGTCGTAATTCACCGATTTGTAATACCAATTATCTATAGTAGGTCCATTGATGTTATATACGGCATATCCATTTGGGGTTCCGTCTCCGTTAATTGTCGATTTCCACCAGGCTCCGCATGCTGCAGCATGAATATGTTCGTACATGTTTTTAGGAGAGGTGTGAATATAGTTTTGATTGTAATGGGTATGTCCTGACATTAAATGAACCTCTTTATAATCTTTAAAAAGGTTAAATAAAGCAGTTTTGTTAGTGAAATTACTATTCCTGATGGGGATGTGGTAAAATATAATAATCATTTTTTGCTTAGGCACAAACTTCAAATCGCTGGTTATCCATGTAATTTGCTCATCAGAAATGTGGTAGGTGTAATTTTCAGAATCGCTAAATTTAACATTGTCTAAGCATATAAAATGTACATCGCCATAATTGAAAGAATAATTTAAAGGGCCATAATTATCGCTGAAGAGGTTGCCATCCTTTATGCCTCCGGTCCTGGTAAATTTATCATGGTTTCCTATGGTTGTAAAAACAGGCATCTCCATACTTCCCAGTAAAGATTTCATGGGCAGTAAAAGATCGTCTTTGTCTGCTACTACATCTCCCATAGATAAGCCCAAAACAGGGGTGTTAATGCTGTTTAATGTTTGTTTAATGTCTGCTATAGTTTCATTTTTAAAACGGTTTACTTCTGCAGTGCTTCCTGTCTGCGGATCGCCAATACAGATTAGGGTAAAGTTGTTCTCTGGTTGTTCCAGTTTTTTTAAAGAGAAATCTGCCCTGAAGATCTTGTTGTTGTCTACATCGACTCTTTTGTGAAAAGAGGGAATCTTTGTTTCGTTACTTTCCGTGTTAATTTCGTAATTACTGGGGGTTGAGTAGAATACAAATCTGGCATTGGTGTTTCTTTTAAATTGATAAGTTCCTTTTGCATCGGTTTGTACAGAGGTATAGCCGTCGCTCACTATAACCCCGCTAACAGGTTTGTTATCTGTGTCAGAAATTTTTCCATAAGTATTATTGTCTCCGGATAGTTGGATGAACTCTTCTTCTGGTAGAGGGTTGTACTCGTTGTTTTCGTTTTTAGGGCTCTCTTTTTTACAGGCCAGAAAGAGAAAGCATAAAATGATAATTAATCTTGTTTTTCTTTTCATTTCCGTTTTTAGTTTAATGATGGTAAGTAAAGGTCCTTTCTGAAAGATTTGTTAAAAACCGTTACGCTATTTTAGATAAATGTAGTGAATTTTATAAGTTAATTTAAATCAAAAATATTTTTTTACAGTTTTTTAAAGTTTATTTAATTTAATTTTGTTAAATTGTTTTGTGTTTGTAAGTTTGTTGAAGAAGATGTTAAACCAATTTTAAATCTAGGTTATGAACGAGGGGAGTATTAGAGATAACCGGGTGTTTGAAAAGACAGGAATACCTAAAAATCTCCGTTGGGGATATTTAGGCATACTTGTTTTTATGATGGGAGACGGTGTGGAACAAGGTTGGTTGAGTCCTTACCTGGTAGAGAAAGGCTTGAGTGTGCAGTACTCGGCTTTACTGTTTACTGTTTATGGATTTACAATTGCGCTTTCGTCATGGCTGTCTGGAGTGCTTTCGGAGATTTTTACCCCTAAAAAGACTATGTTTTTCGGGTTCCTTCTTTTTGTTGTCAGCACTGTTGGTTTTGTAGGTTATGGAATGAGGACATTGAACTTTGAACTTATGTTGGTTTCTTATGCTATGCGGGGGTTGGGTTATCCTTTATTTGCCTATTCCTTTTTGGTTTGGATAACTTATGAGAGTCCGAAGAATATGCTGGGTAGAGCTGTAGGGTGGTTCTGGTTTGTGTTTACGGGAGGTTTAAATGTTTTTGGTGCCTATTATTCAAGTTGGGCGATTGAACGATTAGGTTATATAAATACTTTATGGAGTTCCATATTCTGGGTTTCTTTAGGTGCTTTCTTTACACTGGTACTTAATAAGGGGAGTTTTAAGAAAAGTTCTCCTTCCCTTTCGAATAGAACGTCTGTGATAACAGAGCTGTTAAAGGGGATTACTATTATGAAAGAAGAGCCTAAGGTGCTTATAGGAGGAGTAATACGGGCTATAAATACTACTGCACAGTTTGCTTTTCCTGTATTTATACCCATGTATATGGCTTTATATGGTTTTACTACTCAGGAGTGGTTGCAGATATGGGGTACAATTTTTAGTGCAAATATTGCCTTTAACCTGATTTTCGGATTTGTCGGTGACCGTCTGGGGTGGCAAAAAACAATAGCATGGTTTGGTGGCTTTGGTTGTGCTATAAGCACTCTTTTATTTTACTACTCTCCTGTTTTGTTTGGGAACAATTTTTGGTTGGTGATGCTAAGTGGGGTTTTATGGGGTGCGCTTCTGGCGGGCTATGTGCCATTATCTGCTTTAGTTCCTTCATTAGTAGAGAAAGATAAAGGGGCGGCAATGTCTGTTTTAAATCTGGGTGCCGGTTTATCCGTTTTTTTAGGACCAGCCATTGTTGGATTGTTTATAGGGCATCTGGGTACAGCCGGAGTGATTTGGATTTTAGCGGGACTCTATTTTTTAAGTGCTGTTCTGACGGGTTTTGTAAAGCTGCCTGAAAATAAACTGTAATGATTAATTAATATTTATAGAAGATTTAGTATTTGAACACAAAAAGAAGAGGAGATGAGAATATTGATAACGGCGCCTTATAACGAAACTGGGCGCGAGGAATTGGAACGTAACTTTGGAGAGATAGTTTATAAACCCTGGAAGAATATTGGTAGGGCGTACAATGAAGAAGAACTTCTGGCCTTATTGTCTGAAAGTGGAGCGGAAGCATTGATTACCGAACATGACCATGTTACCGGAAAAGTAATTTCGGCAAATCCACAGCTGGCATTTATTGGTGTTTGCAGGGGAACGCCATCTAACGTTGCTTTAGAAACAGCAAAACAGTTGAATATACCCGTATTTCATACACCGGCAAGAAATGCACAGGCAGTAGCAGAAATGTTTATTGCCAATGTTATTAACCTGTACAGAAAAACTATTGAAAGCTCTATCTGGTTAAAAAGCAGAAAGTGGGATGAGGGCGCGCATACATCTTATCTCGAATTTAAAGGATTGGAGCTTGCCGGAAAAACTATTGGTATGGTTGGTTTTGGTGCCGTAGGGCAAACCATTGCCAATTTGGTAAAGAACTTTCCAGTAAAGATTAAATTTTATGATCCTTTTTTGGATAATTACGACCCTGAATATGAAAAAACAAGTTTAGAAGATGTGTTTGCTTCTTCGGATATTGTTTCGATACATCTTCCGGTCAATGCTAATACCGAGAGGATGATTGATGAGAAACTGATCTCGTTGATGAAACCTACAGCTATTTTTGTAAATACGGCGCGAGCTGTAGTTGTAAAAAGAGAGGATTTGATTGATGCCCTGGAAAATAACAAAATAAAGGGAGCCATTTTAGATGTATTTGACCATGAGCCACCAGATGCATTGGATTATAAGTTAATAGATATGCCTAACGTATTGGCTACACCGCATACTGCCGGGGCAACTTTTGAGGTAGAAGACCATCATGTAGTTATATTAAATAAACAATTGCTGGCTTGGGTAAAACAAAAGCAAACAACGATATTGTCTAACCATTAAGAAATTAGCTATGTCAAAAAAACAATTGTTTATGATTGTTGACATCGGTACGGGAAATGTACGGGTGGCAATAACAGCATTGAATGGAGAGGTGTTGGCTGTAGAGCGAGACAATGTCCAATATGAAAAAGATTTGTTATATCCTGATGCCTTAAATTTTGATCCTGAGCAGTTATGGCAGCAGATCCTGAGTTTAGGTAAAAAAGTGTTGAGTCCTTTTTCGAACGCCGAAGTAATAGCTATAACGACCTCCAGTCAAAGAGAAGGGATTGTGCTTGTAGACGGAAGTGGAAAATCATTGATTGGTTTGCCTAATCATGATCATCGGGGACGTGAGTTTGAAAATATTATCCGGAATCATGATAAAATATACCAATTGACAGGAAGGTATCCTGGTTCTTTATTCTCTGCCATGAAATTGGTGGGGATACAGAAGAAACGCCCTGAAATTTATGAAAAGCTGTCAGCGTTTATGAGTATCAGTGATTGGGCTCAATACAAACTCACCGGTGTGGTTGGTTATGAACATTCGCAAGCATCGGAAACACAGCTTTATGATGTCGCTCAAAAAAACTGGAACCCCGAACTTTGTGGTTTGTTTGGTATAGATGAGAAACTCTTACCCAACCTTCACGATTCGGGTGCGCTGTTGGGTAATGTATTGCCGGAAGTGGCGAGTGTTTTAGGTTTATCTGGTCATGTTCCTGTTTTTGTTGGCGGAGCCGATACCCAATTAGCTATGAAAAGTACTCGTCCGGGATTAGGGGATATTGTAGTGGTTTCAGGAACTACTACACCTGTAACTATGATTGTTGACGATTATATTGTTGATGATAAGCAAAAAACCTGGACAGGCAGGCATATCAATAATGGAGAGTTTGTGTTAGAAGCCAACGCAGGTGTAACCGGGTTGAACCTGCAAAGACTGAAAGAGATTTTTTACCCTAACGAAGGTTATGATATTCTTGAAAAAGAGGTGATGGAAGATCTAGAATTAGACTGTATGGCTTCTTTGGGATCTTTAATAGCAGATGATGAAGTTCAGTTAAACCGGGGTGGTTTCGTGTTTAGTACTCCGGTATCTCATGAGCTTAAAAGGTCATCGTTTATAAAATCGGCACTGATCGATATTGCCTGTTCGATTAAGGAAAATTACGATACGCTGAACAGGCTGGTAGATTATAAAAAAGATTATGTATGGGCTTGTGGAGGTGGTTTGCAAAGCTTAATCCTCTCCAGGTATGTTGCTGCTTTGCTGAATAAAAAAGTTCTTTTAAGAGAGGGGTATATGCACGCATCAGTTGCAGGCGGAGCGGTAGTTTGTGCGGAAGCGCTTGGTTTAACGTCTAGTGCAGAAACTGCAATTATAGAAGTTTTGCCAGAAAACCAGGAAGCTGCTCAATTGGCTTATTTTAAATGGAAAGCGTTAAGAAGTGATTTAAAAGAAGTGTTTACAGAAAAGAATGTGATATGTTAAAAGCCTTTTTTATTGGTGTAGATATTGGTACGCAGGGAGCAAGAGTCAATCTTATAGATGAAAAAGGAAATCTGATTGCTGTTGGAGAAAAAAGCTTTGTATTAGACGATTCTTCCCGCGAAGAACAATCGACACAGTTGTGGGAAGAAGCTTTTAATGAATCTTTTGATAAAATGCTCAAGGCATTGCCTCATGATTTTGATCGGAGCCGCATTGTAAGTATGGGGGTAACTTCTACTTCCGGCACAGTAATTCCTATGGATAAAGACTGGAAACCGCTGCATCATGCTATTATGTATAGTGATAAGCGCTCGGCTCCACAGGGGCAGAGATGTAAAGAGGCTGCGGAAAAAGCCAATCAGAATTTTACGGCATTCAGTTTTTCTACGGGTCTGGCAAAAATGGTATGGTATAGCGAATCTTATCCCGAAAAAGCCAGCCTGATCCATAAATGGATTCATGCAGCCGATTTTATTACAGGGAAAATTAGTGGTGTCTGGGCAGTTACAGATTATACCAATGCTTTTAAATCTGGTTACGATATTTTAAATTATTCTTGGCCATCATATATCTATCAGGAGCTTCCGATAAAAAAAGAGTGGCTGCCCGAGGTGGTTGCTTCCGGAGAAGTTATCGGAACTATAGATCCTGCTTTTGCAGCAAACTATAACTTGCCGAATACCATAAAAGTAGTGGCGGGAATAACGGATGGTTGTGCCTCGCAAATAGCAGCAGGAGCTATAAACCCGGGAGAATGGAATACAACTATTGGTACTACCTTGGTGGTTAAGGGAGTTACCGAAAGAGAAATTAAAGACCCGTTGGGAAGGATTTATAGCCACCGTCATCAATTGGGTTTTTGGATGCCGGGAGGAGCAAGTAATACGGGAGCAGATTGGGTAACCAACGAATTTGGTAAGGACTTGGAGCTATTAAATGAATATGCTGATAAACATTTACCGGGGGCTAACTTGTCTTATCCTTTAAGACAACATGGAGAACGATTTCCGTTTGTTGCACCCGAAGCGGAAGGTTTTGAACAAGAAAGACTTAGTTATGAAGAGCGTTTTCTGGCAAATATAGAAGGAGTGGCTTATATAGAACGTTATGCTTATCAGGTTATCCAGGAGCTTTCGGGTGAAAAAGTTAAGGCCGTTTTTACTGCAGGAGGAGCTAGCAATAGTGATGCCTGGTTAAAGATCAGGAGTAATGTGCTTAACGTTCCGGTTTATAAGATGAAACATATTACAGGGGCATTTGGAGCGGCTATTTTATCGGCTTCCCGTACATTTTTTAAAGATATTACTGAAGCGGTAAAACAGCTTACGCAGATAGAAAAAGAAGTTTGTCCAGAACCGGGGCTGTCGGAACAGTATAATCAGAATTTTCAACGCTTTTTGTCACTTTTAGAGGATAAGGGCTACATCAAAAAAGAAGAATTAAACAATGCTTAATATATATATCCTCCGACACGGAGAAACTTTGTATAATGCCGATGGAAATCGTTATTGTGGGAGAACGGATATTGGTCTGACAGAGAAAGGCTACGAGCAGGCGAAAAAAGTATGCAGTCAGGTAAAAGACATTTGTTTTGATGCTGTATATTCATCAACCTTGCAGCGGGCGAAGCTAACCGCTCAAATTGCCAGTGGTAAAGAGGAAGTAATTACAGACGAAAGATTGATTGAGGTGGATTTTGGTTTGTGGGAAGGGAAGACAAGGGAACAATTTGTGGCTGAAAATGCAGGGGTTTGGGAGAGTTGGGATGAAGATCCTTTTGTTTCCCGGGCAGGAGAAACTGGAGAAACGGGAAAGGAGGTGGTGGAAAGAGTGGATGACTTTTTTAAGGAACTGCTCAATAAATATCCTGCCGGATCAAATATTATGGTGGTGGCTCATAATGGGGTAAACCGACTTTATCTGGCATATAAATTAGGGATGTCGCTAAGAAATTATAGAAAAATTGCTATGCAAAATTCAGTGCTTTCTCTGGTAACTTTAGAAGGAGCTGGTGAATTGGTCCTGCATAAGTTGAATTGCAGCGGTTAGTTTACAAAAAAAAGCAGACAAGGATTAAGAAACTTGTCTGCTTTTTTGATGGTTGTCCGGTAAGAAATAAACTCTGATATACCCTATCCTATTTTACTTCTTCAAACGGATTGGATTCCTGTCCGGTCCAGCGATATAACTGGAGTTTGCAATACTGCTTTTTACTTTTAGTTACACCATTTTGTGAGATATAAAAATAACCGTTACCTAAAGAATGGATACCGGTAGCTCCCCATTTGAAATTCCAGCCATATACACCACTTTTTTCGTCATGCATACCGGCTTTAGCTAATTGTAAGACTTGTCCTTTTTCTTTTTCATCGAAACCTTTTAGCTCTTTTAGTGCTGGTTTTTTGGCTCCATCTATGGCGAACAGGCTGTAGTTGGGAAATTCTTGTTTTTTTCCTTTATACACAGCAGCAAACCAATAGCCGGTATTGCTATCGTATTCCATGTTTTGTATGCCATAAGAGGTATTCCCAGTGTATACAAAATATTTATTTAGTGGTTTTTCTGGTCCAGCCAAGCTAAAGTTGCTTTGCGAAAGCGGTCTTTCATATTGTTTAAGTGTATTGGCGTCGTATTGTAAGATAACCTGGTAATCATTATCGCTGCGGGATGTTTCTCCGTAGACACCATAAGCAACCTTTAAGAAGAGTTTACCATCTTTTTTCTTGCCAAACTGCGGACCAAAAGCAACACCGTCTATACCGCTGCAGCCATAGCGGTGTTCTACTTGTTTGCTTTTATTGGTTACCGTTGCCAGATAATCGTCAACGGCTTCTTTTATATATACTGTATTGACGATGTTATCCTTTTCAGCATCCATACCCTGACGGGTAATTTTATCGCCGTCAATAATGGCTATATGAAAAGAGCTTTGCTGGATCTGTTTTGACTCGTCTCCAAGTCCTTTTAAAATCCCCTTGCCTATTTTGTCGTTTTTATATTCCAGCGAAGCATAAATACGTCCGTCTTCAGGGTTTACATCCAGGCAACCTAAATGGCCTACAAACCCGTCGACACTTCCTATAATCTCGCCTTTCAGGTTTGTTTTGACTAAGCTTGTGGTAAAGGAAAAATACACATATCCGCGTTGCGTATCGACCACAACACCCTGTACGTGAAATTTGCCTTCTTCCCAGTAGATTTGACGGGGAAGCTTATTAATAAGCTCTTGTGTGCTGTTGTCGCCAGGCTTTTGTTTTTTCTGGAAAGCATGGCTTGCAGCAGTTATGAAAATAACAAAAAGTATTGTCAGACAGTTTTTGATGTTCATGTGTTTGAATTTGTAATTGAGAGACAATAATTTCTCAGTTTCGAAATATTTTATCATGATGTATCTTTTGAAGATAGTTAAGACAATAATACAAATAAATAGGTTAAAACAAAAAACGAAACTAATTTATGATTAAAACGAAATGTGTTTATGTTTCTTTTATTTTTTGCGGGAGTAAATAGAATGTTACGGAGGGGACTATATTTACCGGGATGATGCTTAATTGTTCATCCCGGATATTTTAGATTTCCTATCACAAGAGAGTGTGGATTTTCTTTACCTCACTTGTATTTTTGCTGCATGTTTTGAGTTTTCAGTCACCAGAGAAACTACATAGATTCCTGATGGCAGGTAGGGAACATTAAAAGATATGTTGTTTATGCCTGTCGTTATATTCTGTTTAAAAGCTAGGATGCTACGTCCTGTTATATCAGTAAGGTTGATGTTTGCCGGTGTTTCTTTTTTTGAATTCTCAAAAAGTATCGTAATATTATTATTTGTATAATTTACAGCGAAAGTTGCGGCTGCTAAATCTGTTTTTACAGCAATAACTTTAGATAAAGATGTTTTTCCGTCTGTATCTACTTGTCTTAACTGGTAGTAATTGATTTCTTTTGCAGGATTATTATCTACAGTGCTGTATTGCTGTGGAGTTTGGGTAGTGCCATGACCTGCTATTTCGTCTATTTTATTAAAGGTAATACCATCCGTTGATTTTAATATGTCAAAACGAAGATTATTCTTTTCGGATGCTGTTATCCAGCTTAGCTGAATGGTGTTGTAGTTTGCTTTTGCATTAAAATCAACCAATTCTACAGGTAGTGTAGTAACGCCATTATTAGTTTCAATCATGGCTCTTGTGCCGATTTTCATATTGGCGGGGCCACCTGTTTTGATAGCTACCTGTACGTAGGAAGCAGAACGAGGAATATCCCATTGCTGAGTTTGTGTATTGTAGTTTCCCCCCAATTTCATAAAATAACTTTGGTCGGTAGTCTCATATCTCACCATTGCAGTTGTATTTGTTCCTTGCCCAAACAAAAGCGACGAGCTATACCAATCGTTATCGGGCATTTTATAACCCCAATCATCTGTTGAGTTGTATACATAGTTTATACCTATAGAAGCATCAATGGTTGTAGTGCCACTTGTACCGGTACCACAATAAAAAATAGCGTCAATCGGGGATGTATTTTTATCAACAACAGTCCCTGAAAATACAGCGACTCCACTAGGTTCGGCCATGCTATTGTGCAACAGACCATTGGTGGAATTACCTATACCATCATCGCCTACCACAATGCTGTTGGTAACTGCATTGGCAGCTGTTGGGGCGTCATTTGTGAATTGTGCGTAAGCAACAGGAAACCAAACAGCATCGCTAATATCGGTAGATAAAATAAAGCCGGCATTGCTACCTGTATAGCCACCTATAACTTTTTCGGCACCGCCAACATAAAAGAATTCTCCTTTGGCAACCGATCCGCTGGTTAGATTAACTTTAACTGTTCTGTCTCCTCCTGCTACCCATCCGTTTTGAAGACTGGTTGTGGTTGTTGAACTGTTTCGACAAAATATTACAGCATAAGGGGTTGTGCTAAAATCAATAGCTTGGGTTGCTCTGAGTTGTACATACTCAAAACCACCTTTATTGGTGTAATTAACACCAGTTTGTGTCCATCCTCTTGTTTCTGCGTCATATCCTGCGGGGTCGTACATCAGGCCTGTAACGATGATCTGGCTTTTTGATTGTATTGCAAGAGCCAGGTAAAAAAAGAGTAGTGTAGATATTTTTTTCATATTGTTTTAAAGTTTTAGGGTGAATTTTTTTTGTAAAGGGTTTCAGTTTCTGGAAGAGATCTAAAGAGCTACGATTAAATCGAGTAGCTCTTTAGCTGTTGTTTGTTTTAAAAGTTATTTAGAAGATTTATCGAATACGAAAATATTCTGATAGTGCTTGGTATCTTCTTGTGTGTAACCTCTGGAAGTATAGCCTAAATAAAGTTTTCCTTTGTGAACTTTAATGCCTTCGGCTTCCATTGCTCCTAATTGAGTAACACCAATTTCGGCTAGTTTCTTTCTATCAGAAATGAACGCAACCTGTGTTCTTTCTTCTACAATATTTCCATTAAAATCAAATATGGTAACATAGGATTGTGATACATCATCTGTAAAAAAAGAACCTACCAGGTTGTAGTTTGATTGACCTTCAAAATAATAGAGTCTGTCTTTATGTACATCATAACCTTGCCAGTCGTAATACGTTGCTCCTGCTGCCCCGTAACCTGTTTTTCTGAATTTAGGTCTGGCTATAGGGGTTAATGTAGTTAAATCCCGACAATATACCGTATAAGTTTTTGTAGTTTGAGAGTTTGGATTATTGGTCTCGAAGCCATTTGTACAGGTGATATTGATGTTGGTCATAGCGGCTTTTTTTGCATCGCTTAACTTGTAAACTACAAAACACCTGTATTGTGAATTTGCCGGGTCATTGTAGTTGATGGTTAACAAATCATTTTCTGCATCAATGGAAGGATGTAGTTCGGTAAATGAAGACCCTACGTAATAATATTCTTCACATTCGTTTGTCTTAACTGTTTTTCCTTTCACATATTTTACGCGGCCAACAACCTTGTCTCCCCAATAAGCACCTTCGGCATTGGCAGAGGCATAAGCTCCAATCCATAAATATCTGTCGTTGCCCATTTCTTCAATAGCAGTATTTGTTGCATGTCCAAAGTAGTGCAGTTTCATGTAATCTGTATTGGCAGTCATGATACTTTTTGATTTATTAGGAGCGGCTTTGACAAGGTTGATCTGATGTTTGGTGGACGATTCTGCAGATTGCGTGTACCAGATTGATCCGTCTGAATCAAAATTAAATCCCTGCATAGCATTATTACTCAATAAAGAGGTGTTTATGCTGTGAATGTTGTTATCGGAAAACGTATTGATTCCTGTGGTTGATGTTTTTGCAGGTTCTGGCTGAGGTCTAGGAGAGGGAGTGTCTTCTCCTTTTTTACCGCAGGCAATTAATATGCTCAGGGCTGCTCCTGTCGCTATTTTAACTAAATAATTAGGCATGTTCATGTTCTCAAATTCTAAATATTCAATAAAGGGTAAAGAGGTATCCGGTAAGTTTTATATTGACTCAACAGATACCTCATTCTATTTTATTCTTTTGTTATTTTGATATCATCCAACCATATCCTGTAATGGTCTGAACCAGAATATGGTAATGTTTTAATCACTATCCTAGTATTGGAGGTTGCTCCGGAAATTTTCACCTTATGTGTTGTTGTTCTATTGGTATTGTAAAGTGGTCCTTTTGTGGTTGAACTCACATTAGAAGCACATTGCACAATAATCTGTTTGTTATTATCAGTTGATGATAATGTTGGTCCGCCATCTGTAATCGTTCCGTCTCCCTCAACAATAATGTAGTGTCTTAAAACATCTTCTCCCCAGCTATGATAAGGTTCGTAGTAAGCTGCGGTATTTACAGTTACCAGAATGTCTGCTGTTCCGGTTATTTCTTCCAGTTTCGGAGTTTTAAGGTAACCTTGAGCTGATGCTGTAGCTAAACGCATACATCCTGAAGCGGCAAAGGCATTTGCTCCATGCCAGCCGGCATAACTACTTGATGTGAAATTAGAACCATATTTAGCTCCGTCCCAATAAGCGTTGTATAGTAAAGGAGCTTTAGCCGGGCCTAGGTTTCCATCAAATGTACTGCCTATGTTGTTGTTCCAGGACATGGTACGATAATCTGTAGATTTTGCAGTGGACGACTTAGGGTTTAGACTCGCCTGAATTTGGGCTTCTGTTGGTTGAACACCAAATGCCTGATAAATTGGTGAACCTCCCCACCAGAAGTCATCAAAGTCTTTATATAAAATAACGTTTGGACCCAAAACATCTTCTGCAGGTGTAGTGAACTGGAAATAGCTTATGTCTGAATCTAAGTTCTGAGTATTAATGGTTTTATGTACTATTCTGAACCAGTAAGCAGTACCGGGTTCCAGATCGGCAAAAACAAACCTGTTGTGGTCAAAGAAATAACTTCCTGTTCCTATACTGGTGGAATTTAACCAGTCTGTTTGGTTGGCATATCTTCGGATTGCGCTACCATATTGTGAGGTTGCCAGCTCAAGTTCAAACTTTCTGGAAATACCAGAACCTTTGGTATATTTGCCCCAATCCAATACAGCTAATCTTGGTAGTAGTTGTACTACTGTAACTGTTGGACTTTCTAAAGGGTCCAGACCATTGTCTTCTAATTTTGTACGGCTTTTTACAATTAAGTCTTCTACGATTGAACGGGAAGGTATTTCAAGGTGTAAGGTTACCTGAATTTCACCGACGGCAGTGGGAGTTCCTTTGATTACAACCGGAATAAAATCTTCTCCTGCATTTAATTCAAAGTCATAAAGGTCTTCAACAGTTAATCCTGCAGAGCCAGGGCCTTGTAAGGAGGCTGTAACGGTTGCTTTATCGGTTGTAGCTCCTTTTATATAAGGTATTTGAATTCTTTGTCCAATTAGTTCTTCGTTGATAATAAAGGATGATGCCATAACAGGTTTATTTAAAACCAGATGCCCTTCTTCTTGTGCAATGTTTATAGAAAAACTTTTGATGTCATTTTCAAGGAAGATTTCTCCGGATCTGGCATCGTCTGTATTCTGTTTTACGGTTACTTTAATGATCTGTTCTGTCTTTCCATCGCCTGTTCCTTCGGCCGGATCCAGATTGATCCAGTCGTTTTGACTTGTGACTTTCCATTTTCCGTTGGAAAGTATGGTCAGGTCTTTGGTGGTATTCAGATAACTGAAGTTCATGGCATCACTGTTTCTTTTCAGAAACAGTGGTACATCTTTTTTTGAACAAGACACGGTTATTAATGTCATTGTCAGTATAAGTAATGCGTATATTTTATTTGATTTTTTCATAACGCTGTTTTTTAATTACCAGTCTGGATTTTGTCCAAGGTTAGGATTATTGTTTCTTGCTACTTGTGGTATAGGGTGTAGATATCTCCTGTCTTCCCACACTCTTTCCAGTCTATACACCAGGCAGTTGTCGGAGTCGATACCGAAGGTCGTTGCTGCATCTCCCGGATTTGCCGTAATCTGAACATAGGTAACTGAACTTTCTGTTGCAGATGGACGAGGGATGCTGGTAGAGTAGAAACAAATATCATTTTTGCCATCACCATTCAGGTCGAAGGGTTTACCGACTTCAGGAATGTAGATGCCGGCCATTTCTACAATAAGTTTATGTCCCATTTTCCACCTCATCAAATCGTCCCTTCTTAGGTTTTCCATAAACATTTCTATGGCTCTTTCCCGTCTTATTTCCAAGATCCATTTGTCTGAAAGACCATCGTAATAGTTGGAAAGATAAGTGTCTGCAGTAGCAGGCTCTTTTCCGTTTACTCCAGAACGCTCTCTAAGTAAACGGATGCTTTTGTCCCATTCCGCATTACCCATTTCTCCTAACTCTGCTTTTGCCTCGGCGTAGTTTAGCAGTATCTCGGCGTATCGAAATACTGAAAGGGAGTTTAGACTGCTAGAATTACTTTCATAAGCATCGTCGTCCATGTTCCATTTGATGGTTCTGTAATAAGTTAATTGAGAACCCAACCCCGGGAAAACTTTAGAGAACTCATTGGTTTCTGTTCCGCCTACCTTCTTTTTATATTCAGGAGTGATGATGGTTTGTTTCAATCGGTAATCTCTGTTGGTAAATTCATCCTTAAACTGAATTTTATTATAGTTGGTTTGATCTGTAAAGCGAGAGCCATCTAATTTGAGATACATATTTATAAAAGCCTTAGTCGCCGAGTTTCTTTGTCCGTAAGTGCCTGATGCATAAAACCAGGAGGCATCATGTACCCTGTTCAGATCCAGGCTCATCTCGTTTGATAAAATAACTTCTCTGAACTGAGGCTTTAGGCTTTTGAATATCTGGCTGTAATTTTTGGCTTCTTGTCCGGCAGTATTAATTAATCCGTAAGGACTGTTGCTCATGATTTTTTCGCTGGCAGCTATAGCTTCTCTAAGCCATGACTCGCTGTTTGGCAAATTATGATATTTCCTAAAAGTACCTTCGTACAGGCATATTCTGGATTTTAGGGCTAGAGCAACATAACCGTTAATAACATTTGTGTTAACAAACTTGTCTGCGGTGGAGCAGTATTGAGCTGCAAAATTCAGATCTTCAAGAACTTTACTCATGACAAAATCCCTGGGATCTCTGCCTTTGTAAAGTTGACTTTCGTCATTAGGATCTATGGTAGCGTCGTACCAAGGCACATCGCCAAACGTTTTGACTTTATCCCAATAGAACCATGCGCGCCAAAATCTGCCTACACCTTCGTAATGTTTCATTGTCGCATCGTTCTTTACAAAAGGAGCGGCTTCGTGCATGCGCTTCAGATAGTAGTTAACATTGTACAGTTGTGTCCAGCTAGAAGTGGTCCAGTTGTTGGCGTCTAATGCGCTATATCCTGTTTTTAAGAAAGATTCTGTCTGTGTAGTGACAGATATATCACTGTATTGATCTCCGCGGGTTAAATCGGCAACAGATGGCATATATCTGGTTAAAAAACCATTGGTGTAGGTTTTAAGTGCATTTTCGGAATCAAAATATTCTTCTGCTGAAATAGAGTTTATCGATTCTTCATCGAGAATATCTTTACATGAAGTGAAAATGAGTGCCGATGTTATAAATAATAATGCTATGTTCTTTTTCATTTCTGTTTATTATTAAAATGAAACATTGATACCAAGTGAGATACTTTTGGTTTGTGGATATCCGTATCCTTGTCCGTCTGTTCCTGTAACTGCGCTATAGTCTGAATCGCCAGCGGTAATCTGTTCGGGATCAAAGTTTTTAGCGTGTTTTTTTAGTGGAGACCAGAAGTAAAGGTTTTCTCCGGTAACGTAAAATTTCACATTCTCCATATTTAGTTTTTTAGATACTCTTTTTGGAAGTGTATAATCAAACGTTAGGTTTTTTAGACGCAGGTATCTGGCATTTTGTAAGTATCTGTCGTTTGCAGCTCTCAGTGTTCCCCTGCCAGAAGCAGCCAGGGAACCACGAAGGCGAGGCCAATAAGCATTTACATCCGGATTGTCTTCTGTCCATCTGTCCGCATTTTGCCATGGAAGGCTATAGCCGTAAGTTCTGTTGTATTGTCCCCAGAAAAAGCCTGATTCTCCGGCAGGATACCAATCTTTTTTCATGATACCCTGAAAGAATGCCGATAAACCAAAACCTTTCCATCTTCCTCCTAAATTAATTCCGTAATAATACCTGGCTTCGGAGTTTCCTATTTTAATTAGGTCACCATGGTTTTCCAGCGTATTATTTCCGTTATTAACTTCCCCGTCTCCATCGATGTCTGCAAATTTCAGATCGCCAGCATTCCAGCTTACATTATCTCCGCTCCAAAATGTTCTTGATTGCGCTCTTACACCCCAGTCCTGAGCTTCCTGGTCAGTTGCAAATAAACCGTCTACATGATATCCCCAGATTTCGCCCAATTCCATACCTTCATAATATGAGTTTGAGTATATGGTAGGAAGGGTGTTTGTTTTGCTGGTGTATTTTGTGATTTTAGATTTGCTATCCCAGAGAGATAGCCTTACGTTGTAGCTTAGCTTGTCTTTTAAGAAATTAGTATTGTCTTTGTATGCTAAAGAAACTTCAAACCCTTTAGTTACCATATCTGCATTGTTGCCTTTTGGTGCTGCATAACCTGCTACAGCAGGTATTTCTGCTCCTACAACAAACATATTGGTGGTCATCTTTTTGTAGATGTCTCCTGTAAAGCCCAGTTTTCCGCGGAACAAATCAATATCCAACCCTAGATCCTGGGTTGTTGCTTTTTCCCAGGTCAGGCTTTTGGGCATGGGTACAGGTGCTGATGTATTTGCTTCCTGTGTACCGTTTGTTATGACTCCGGTAGATTTGTTGATGCTCATCATCTCCATGAATAAATAAGGATCAACATTTCCGTTTCCGGCCGACCCTATGGATACTCTCCATTTCAAATTCTCTATCCAGGAAAGGTCTTTCATAAAGCTTTCTTCTGACATTCTCCAACCCAAAGATGCTGATGGGAAAAAGCCCCATTGTTGTGAAGTAGGGAATTTTGAGCTGCCGTCATATCTGCCGCTTACTTCTGCTAAATACTTTCCTTTGTATCCATAACTCAATCTATAAAATAGACCCATAAATCCCCAGGCATAACTTCCTTTATCTTGTATGGTAAGATCGGTACCATCCATTAAAGAGAAGTTGGGTTTTCCTGGCTTTAACAGGCCGTCTTTCATGAGTTGCGTGGAAAAGTATTTTTTATGCTCAATATTCCAACCTGCTAAGGCGTTTAAAGAATGATCTGCAGATAGTTCTGGAGTGAATGATAAAGAGGCGTTGGCTACCTGATATTCCGTTTCATATTCCCTGCGATCGATATAGCTGGTAGTTGGATAAGATATTAATGTGTTAGGTCCATTGCTGTAGCTTACTGGGTTTACAACATCCTGTCTTTTAGAGTGATTGTATAAATAAGAGTAATCAGCCTTTGCGGTTAACACTTTGTCAATGATATTGGCAGTTAAGAAGGTTGTGTTTTTCATATCGTATTTAAAGTTGTCACGATATGTGGTTTTGTCTGCCATTGGAGCATATCCGGTGTAAACAGCTGCCGCTGTCCATGTTCCATCTGGATTTTTCATTTTAGTAACCGGAAATCCCTGATGTTCAATTAGCCTTGGAACCGTTAAGTTGGCAGGATATCCCATAGGTTGATGATAATTTCTTCTTACAAAATCTGTGTTATTTTCCAGAGTCAACCATTTGTTAATGTTTACAGATCCTTTGGCTCTTAAGTTAAACTGACCAAATTTTTCGTCGCCTACTTTGTAAATTCCATCCTGTTCAAAGTATCTTGACGAAACAATAAAACTGCTTGTTTTGCCTCCTCCTGAAATACTGAGATTGTGTTGCTGACCGTAAGTCTGATTTCTATAAAACTCGTCATACCAATTGGTATTACCGTAATAAAGATAGTTTCCATCTTTGTCAACTCCCCAGTCCAGATAGCTGTTGTCGGGGTCGTTTACCCTTTTCTTGTATTCGTCTTCCCAGCTTTGGTTCCATGGGAAAAAGTTGTTGATTCCGGTAGGTAAAGCATGGCGATAAGCTACGTGAGCCTCTTTGAAATTGTCGTACCAGATTTGCCCATCCGTTTCAAATTTTGGTCTTACTGTTGGGCTGTACATACTGAAGTTCCCGCCATAATTAACAGATACCTTATCCTGTTTTGCTTTTTTTGTGGTTACCAATACTACTCCAAATGCTCCGCGAGCACCATAAACTGCAGTAGAAGAGGCGTCTTTTAAAACCGAAATACTTTCTACATCATCTGGGTTCATGGCGGTAAGATCTCCCTCTACCCCATCTATTAACAATAAGGCAGACCCTCCGGCGCCTATTGATTGTGTGTTTCCACGGATGTTTATAGAAGCGCTTCTGCTGGGTTTACCGTCAACCATTGTAATGTTTACTCCTGGAACCTGTCCTTGTAGAGAACGAACCAAATATGCATTTGGACGGTTTTCTAATACTTCACCGGAAATATGCTCTACAGCACCTACAATATTTCGTTTTAATTGAGTGCCATAACCAACCACAACAACTTCATCCATAACTTTATTGGCAGTTTCGAGTTGCACATTTAGTACGGATTGGTTTGAGATGGTGATAATTTTTTCCTCAAATCCCATGGCATAAAATTTAAGGCTTTTGATTTCTTCTGAAATCCGGATTTTAAAATCACCGTTAATGTCTGTTTGCGTAGCCATTTGGCCGGGCATTACGGTGATGCTTACCCCGGGGATAGGCTCTCCTTTAGCGTCGGTTACCTTTCCAGAGATTTGCTTGTTCGTTTGCATGGTTGCCGATTTTTCTTTGATTTTTTCAAAAGAAAACCGGGCTTGAACCTTACTCATCCATATTAAATTAAAGATAAAGCAGGCCCATACAACTAGTTTTTTGGTCTGTTGCATAACTGTTTTGTTGGTTTTTATGTGAAAAGGAATATTAAATTTCCATAAAGGTTATTTTTGGTGCTTCTTGGGTTTTTGTTTAATCAGTTCTACAAAATAACTTTTTAGTTTTTCTGCGTTTTTACTCTCTATAGATAATACATAATGTTTTCCCTGCTCGCCTTCCTCAAAATGGGTAAATCCTTTTTCGTCTACACTAAGTGTTCCTGATTTGGATATATTTAACAGGTTGTTTTCTTTGACAACGGTATAATATACCGAGGTTAAATCCCAGGTTGGTCTGTTGTAGGGGTATTTTCGATACATTTTGTAGGCGTCTACCAAAGGATGGTGTGGTGTCCAGTTGAAGTCTTCTGCAATACTTTTTCCTGGATAGGAAACTTTTGCCCCAACTTCAAACGGAGATAATACAATTCCTGTGGGCCAATTGCTGAAAGTGTATTTGGCAGCAGGGAGGTCATGTATAATATTAAATTCGGCTCTTTTCTTTTCGCCAAAACTTCCTCCCATAACTGATAGGTACTTTACTTTTTTTGCAACCAGTTCTCTTCCGTTTAATTTTGAATACTTGTCAGGTTCGGATTGCAGTAAGCGGGATAGATTTGTTGAAAAACCTACGGAGATAATTACGACTGAATTATCTGGTTGTTTTGCTAGTAACTGTCTGTATAATTCGTGAGATTGAGGTAATTTCGAATGATTTTTGATGCTGTATCGATATAGTTTTTGGGTATCATTCATTTCCACTACATTTTTACTATAATCTACATAGTCGTTTAGTTTAACTCCATCTTTGATTTGACCTATTGGAGTTTTAGGATATCCGTACCAGGTACAGAACAGGTCGAGAAAGCGGGTAGAATAATCAGAATCTTTATTGTTAAGGATACCCAATAGTTTTATACGATTTTGGTCTGCATATTTAAATAACATATCTAGGGCAAGAGCATCGTCGATGTCGTTCCCCATATCGGTATCAAATATTACAGAAATACGCCCTTCTGTTTGAAAAGGTCTTTCTGTTGAGTTTTTGGAAAACGCAAACGTTTTTCCTGTAAGGCACAATAGAAAAATTGTTAAGGTTAGGTTCTTTTTCATGTTTGTTAGGATGATTAGTTTATGATTGACCTGCGATTATAATTAAAGTAATACCTATAATGAAGAATAAAAACATTAAAGCAAGCTTGTTCTTTACGTTTTTGTCTGCACCTTTAAATTCTTTCCAAACAAAAACACCCCAGAGGGCGGCTATCATTGTGGCCCCCTGACCAAGTCCGTAAGATATTGCAGGGCCTGCTTTTCCGGCGGCAATAAGATTTAATGAATTACCCAAACCCCAGATAAGACCTCCTAAAATACCGGTGAAATGGGTGCCGAAGCTTCCTGAAAAATAAGCTTTGTAGCTTGTTGGTTGCCCAACAAATGGTTTTTTTATGAGTATAGTGTTGAATATGATATTGCTGAGTAAAATTCCTATAGAAAATATAAATACTGCGGTATAAGGTGTCATTTTTCCTGCCTCGGGCGAGGTGAAATTTTCTATATCCATAGATGCAGCTATAAAGCGGTAGAAGAATGCCATTAATATGCCGGCAACAATAGAAATTATTATTCCTTTTGAAGAAGCGGTATTTTCTGTGCCTGCACTTTTAAGTTTGTATGCCTGTGCGTTTAACAAAATAGCTATAGTAACCAGAAAAACTCCCCCGAATAATAAATAAGAATCGCCCACAGGCATACCTATGTAATTGATAATAACGCCTAGTACTAAAGCTATGCCAACGCCTACTGGAAAAGCTACGGACATGCCAGCTATAGAAATAGCTGCCGAAAGTAGAATGTTGGCAGCATTAAATACTACTCCGCCGATAAGTGCGCTTATAATATTTTTATTTTCAGCCTGACCTAAATCAGTCATAAAGCTTCGTCCTTCGTTGCCGAAACTGCCTAGCGTTAGTGCGGATATCAAAGAGAATAAAAATATCCCTAATACATAATCCCAGTAATAGAGTTCGTAGCGCCAGGTTTTGTTGGCTAATTTTTGAGTATTGGCCCATGAACCCCAACAGATCATGGTTATAATACAGAAAAAAACTGCCTGATAATAATTGTGTACGATATACATATTTATAGTTGGTTTAAGGGTTTTTGCTGATATGATTCCAATTCGTTTCTGTATGGCGCAGACGATTGTGCTCCCAGGCGTGTAACAGAGATTGCAGAGGCTTCAACTGCAAACTCTAATGCTTCTTTAATGTGTTTACCTTCGTTTAGAGCAACCACAAGAGCACCATTAAATACGTCTCCAGCAGCAGTAGTATCTATGGCATTAACTACTTTTGCTTCTGTAAATAAGCACTCTCCGTTAAAAATAGCTAAAGCTCCTTTTGCGCCAAGAGTTATAACAACGTTTTTTACCCCTTTTGCAATCAGGATTTCGGCAGCTTCTTTTGCAGAATTGATATCTTTTACCTGAATTCCTGTTAGCATTGAAGCTTCTTTTTCGTTAGGGGTGATAAGGTGTAGTTTTTGGTAAATTTCTTCCGGCAATTCGCAGGCAGGAGCAGGGTTAAGTACTATTTTTGCTCCTTTTTCATAAGCGTCTAATACAACTTGCTTTACGGTGTTCAGAGGGATTTCCAGTTGCATAAGTAACAGGGTGTCGGTGCTTATAAGTGTGTCAAGATCTTTGATGTTTTCTACGGATAATGCGGCATTTGCCCCTGGCGCCACTACGATGTTGTTTTCACCTTTTTTGTCAATGGTAATTAGAGCTACGCCAGATGGTAACTGATTGTCAATAAGTACGTGATTAATATTAATGCCTTCTTCTTTTAGTAATTTTATGGAACTTTCTCCAAAGAGGTCATCTCCTATTTTACATATAAAGACTACGTTTCCGCCTAACCTTGCTGCTGCTACTGCCTGATTGGCTCCTTTGCCTCCGGGATTCATGAGAAATTCGTTGCCCAAAACAGTTTCGCCAGGTTGTGGAAAATGCTCTGTGCGTACTACCATATCTGTGTTTGAACTACCAATAACTATAATTCGTGACTGCGACATATATATTGTTTTTTTAAATGTTTATAATCTGCAAAAGCTACAACGTTTGTGCAAGTTAAGAAACATAAAACAATTAATCAAAATAAAAACAAAAAATAGAAACAAAAATGAAAACAAATACATCTATAAAAGAAGATTTTATATAATTATTGTTTCATTATAAGTTTATTTATATGTGCAATGTTACACGTTTTTCTTATGCTGAATGTTAAGTCAATATTAATTTCTGAAAGTACAGGTTTCTACATTCTGTCAAGTTCTCTAGAAGAATATTAATAATAGTATTTACGTGTAAATATAGAAGTGCTAAAAGGGAGTATTTATAGAGGTTTACCTCTATGAACCCTCTATAAACCCTCTGTTATCTCACTAATATCTCTCTCTAAAAAAACATGTCGTAATAACGGTATAATTGATCAATGACGGATAGATAAACTATAAAATATTATGAGGTTGTAAAAAGGATGTTGCGTGGCAAAAGAATGTGGTGTATATTAATTTTAGTGGCAATTCGACCAGGATGTAGGAGAAGAATGAAAATCAATGAAGTAAAATCTGTGGATTGTAAGGGGTTGAAGATGAGGTTTGGAATGAGTTGAGAGATTGGATTAGAGTGGTGGTAAAAGAAAAAGAGCCGGGGTAGGCTATTTAGCGATGATGATTTCTACCCCTTGTTCTTCAATTAGCTTCTGCATAGATGGAGATATGCCTTCGTCGGTAATGATAATATCTATTTTGTCGAGATTACATATTTTTCCGAATCCTTTTCTGCCGAATTTGGATGAGTCGCACAGAACAATAGTCTTTAGAGCGACATTCATCATGGCTTTATTGAGTTCTGCTTCTTCTATATTAGAGGTAGTTACGCCAAAATCAAGGTCAACACCGTCTACACCAAGAAATACCTTAGAACAGGTGATGTTTTCCAGAAAACTAAGGGTGTAGCTGCCAATGACAGACATCGAACTGCGTTTGAAAGTTCCACCCAGTTGAGAGATATTGATACCTTCGTTTTCACTGAGTATAGAAGTTGCTTTTATAGAGGAGGTGACCACTGTAAGCCTGCCCTTTGGTTCTATTTGTTCGGCAAATGCGCAAATAGTAGATCCGGAATTAATAATGACAGAGTCGTCTTCTTCAATTAGCCTGGCTGCAAAGATACCAATCAATTGTTTTTCCTTTGTTTTGATCTTCTCTTTTTCTTTTACGTTTCTGTCTGTGATGTGTGGGTTGATAGGGCTTGCGCTTCCGTGTGTTCTGTATAGTAGTCCTTTCTCTTCCAGAGCTTTCAGGTCTTTTCTTACGGTAACGGTGGTGACGTCCAGTTTCTTGGCTATATCGACAACTTTTACAAAGCCTTCTTTTTGAAGGGTATTTAAAATGTATTTATGTCTTTCTGCAATGCTTAATATCATATTTGTGTGCTCCGATAATTTTCTACAAAATAAAACAAATAATCAAGTATGTCAAAAGATAGTATTGTGTATGGGGTGTTTGTAGTTCTTTGTAGATGTTAAAATATTTCGTTTTGTTTTTATTTTTCGTTTTGTTTTCTATTTTTGTCAATATATTCTGTTATTCAAGGTTAGAAATGAAGCGAAACGATTTATTAAATAAACTCGAAAAGGAAAGTCATCAGTGTGATTTTTTAATTATCGGGGGAGGGGCAACAGGTCTTGGGATAGCTGTGGACACGGCTTCCCGTGGCTTTAATACTATTCTTTTAGAGCAACATGATTTTGCGAAGGGAACCTCAAGCAGAAGTACAAAGCTAGTGCATGGCGGAGTGCGATATCTGGCGCAAGGTGATGTTTCTTTGGTGGTAGATGCTTTGAAAGAAAGAGGCAGGATGCAAAAAAACGCGCCCCATCTTGTAAAAAGCATGCGGTTTATTATAGGAAATTATAAGTGGTGGGAAAAAGCTTATTATACTATTGGTTTAACTGTCTATGATTTGTTGGCAGGAGCACTGAGTTTGGGGCGGTCACTACCTATGAGCAAAAAATCTGTTAACACAGAAATACCCACTATTAAACAAAACAGTCTGAGAGGGGGTGTTGTTTATTATGATGGACAATTTGATGATGCAAGAATGGCTGTTACTCTGGCAAAAACAGCAGTTAACCATGGAGCTATTTGCTTAAACTATACCAAGGTAACCTCGTTCATAAAAAATGAACAAGGTGAAATTACCGGAGTGGAGGCTAAAAATATGCTTACAGGACAAACGTTAATTGTGAATGCAAAATGCATGATTAATGCCACCGGGGTTTTTGTTGATGACCTGATGAAAATGGATGAAGAGTCTTCTAAAAAGAAAGTCCGTCCAAGTCAGGGAGTTCATTTGGTAGTTGATCAAAAGTTTTTACCGGGCGCTTCCGCACTGATGATTCCTAAAACAAATGATGGAAGAGTTCTTTTTGGTGTGCCATGGCATGGCAAGGTAGTATTAGGCACTACAGATACGCCATTGGATAGTCATTTGCTGGAACCTTGTGCGCTTGAAAAAGAAATAGATTTTATTTTGGATCAGGCCGGGCAGTATCTGGAGATAGCTCCTACCCGAAAAGATGTACTCTCAGTATTTGCAGGTTTGAGACCTTTGGCAGCTCCCTCCGATTCGGGCACCGCAAAAACTAAAGAGATATCCAGAAGCCATAAAATATATGTTTCTAAATCAAAGATGTTAACCATTACCGGAGGAAAATGGACCACTTATAGGGAAATGGCCGAAGATATAGTCAATAGAGGGATAAAGTTAAAAGGACTTGAAGAAAGAAAATGTATAACAGCGGATTTAAAACTGCATGGTTATACAGAGCAAGTAGATCGTAATCATTGGGATTATGTATACGGTAGTGATATTGAGCAAATCAGAAGCATGATTAAAGAGGATTCTACCCTATCTACCTTACTACATCCTGATTATAGCTTTAACCACGCTCATGTAATTTGGGCGGTAAGGAGCGAGATGGCGGTTACTGTAGAAGATGTATTGGCAAGAAGGGCGAGACTTTTGTTTTTGGATGCAAGAGCAGCCATTGAGGTGGCTCCTAAAGTGGCTTCACTGATGGCAAAAGAACTGGGTGAAAGTTTGCTTTGGGAGGAAAAACAAGTAGAGGAGTTTAATCAGGTTGCCAAAAACTATGTGTTAACCGAAAAAGAAATCACAAAAAAAGAAAGAGTATAAAAAAGAAATTTTGCTGTCACGCTGAACTTGTCGGAACCTTTAGTGTAGAGACCATTCGAAGAGTTCAGCGTGGCCGTACTAGTACCTCCGAAAGGAGATGTTAAAGAATTAAACTGTATACAATTAATTGTTAAAAAAATTATGTCAACAAAAGTAGAAAGGGCATTAAAAGCAGCAAGTGAGACTAAGGATTTATTAATGGGAAGCAATGTCCTTGATAAAGTTCCTGAATTGTTTAAAAAATATTTTGCCGGTCATACGGCGGTGGTTGTTGCAGACCAGATTACATATGAGGTAGCGGGAAAAGAAGTTGTCGAGCTGCTTAAAGCAAGTGGAATAAATCAAGAGCCGGTTTTTATATTTACCGATCCGGAATTATATGCAGAATATAGTTTTGTAGAACAGCTTTCTAAATCTTTGGCCACGCATAATGCGATAGCGGTAGCTGTAGGTTCGGGAACTATAAACGATTTGGCTAAGTTGGCTTCTCACCAGAACGGCAGAGAATATATGTGTGTGGCTACGGCTGCGTCAATGGATGGTTACACCGCTTTTGGGGCGTCTATTACAGCAGATGGTGCAAAGCAAACCTTTAATTGTCCGGCACCTAAAGTTTGTGTGGCTGATATCGAGATTATTCGTAACGCACCCACTGAAATGACAGCTTCTGGTTATGCAGATCTGTTTGCGAAAATTACTGCGGGCGCAGATTGGATATTGGCAGACCGTTTAGGTGTTGAACCTATTGATGACCAGGCGTGGAGTATTGTGCAGGATGGATTGCATGATGCCTTGTCAGATCCAAAAGGTGTGCATGAAGGAGATGCAAAAGCTGTTTTTGAGCTGATTAGTGGTTTAATGTTAGGAGGCTTTGCTATGCAGTGGTCTAAATCCAGCCGCCCTGCTTCAGGTGCCGAACATCAATTTAGCCATTTGTGGAATATGGAACACCATACCAATAATGGAGAACACATATCGCATGGTTTTCAGGTTGCTATAGGAACGCTTGCTATTACCGCACTTTATGAGGAAATTTTAAAATATCCCTTTGACCAATTGGATATTGAGGCATGTTGTGCCGCATGGCCATCGCCTGAAGTATTAGAAAAAGAATCCAGAGAATTATTTAAAGGAACTGATTTTCCTGAAATTGGAGATCAGGAGACAAAAGCAAAATATATTGATGCAGAAGCTTTGGCCAAACAGTTACAGCTATTGAAAGCTAATTGGACAGAAATACGAGAAAAGCTGAAAGCTCAAATGGTACCTTTTAATGAAGCAAAGAATCGGTTGAAAATGGTAGGAGCGCCATATGAGCCTGAGCATATAGGTGTTACCAAAGAGTATCTTAAAAATACATTTGTAAGAGCTCAATATATCCGTCGCCGTTTTACTGTACTTGACTTATTGATACGAACCAATACACTTGATTTCTTTTTGGATAAGTTGTTTGGAAAAAACGGAGTGTGGGCATTGGAAGAAAACAAGGTGCTGTCGGAATAAGAAGGTGTAATTGGGGTTGTCTCCAAACGAAGAGGTGTCACATTGAGGCTGAATATATTGTAATATAAATCAATATAGAATGACGTTACAGGAGGAGATTACTTCGTCGTAATCTCCCCACAATGACAAAAATAGAAGGTCTTCCGTTCAATTCGGGACTCATTATCGGTATAACGTCAATGATAGCACTTTGGCAAACTCAGTACAGGCTTGTCGAAACGTCTCTATCTTAACCAGAAATAGGTCTCGACTAAGCTTACCCTGAGCCCGAGGAAGGGTTCAGCCTGACAGACTCGACATTTTTGGAGACAGTCCCATGTGTTTTATAAAACTATCTTAGTAATAGGATGAAACAAAAAGAGGGGGATTTTCAAAAAACACATCTTAATAATAAATATTTAAGGTAAGGATATAATAAAAAACTTAATTTTAAACCAGAACCTAAACCCTAAACATGAAAGAAGGAACAGAATCAACCAACGAAGTGTCCAAGACATTTAAATATTGGCAAACACGAACCATTATAGTGACAATGATAGGTTATGCCATATTCTATTTTGTGCGCAAAAACTTTTCTTTTGCTATACCGGGCTTAACTGCCGAGTATGGGATAACTAAAACAAGTTTCGGTATCATCATGACGTTGGTTACTATTGTTTATGGTTTATCCCGGTTTCTTAACGGATTGATGGCAGACAGGATGAACGCCCGTTACCACATGTCTATTGGCTTGTTTCTGTGTGCTATAGCCAATTTTGCTTTTGGGTGGGGTACTGATTTGAGTGCTTCGATTACCGGAGAAACCAGCGGCCCCATGTTCACAAATACCATGGTGCTGATATTTGGTATCATCCTGATTATAAATAATTTTATCCAGGGAAGTGGTTTTCCTCCCGTAGCGCGTTTGTTAACTCACTGGATACCACAGAACGAACTGGCTACAAAAATGTCTGTGTGGAACACTTCGCATTCTATCGGTGCTGCTCTGGTAGCTATTCTTGCCGGTTATATTATGGGGTCTTTAGGGACTAATATGAGTGAGAACCCAGAGGTAATTGCGGCTATTGCTGCAAACCTGAAGGTAGACCCGACAGATGCCGAGAAAATGAAAAGTGTTATTGAATCTGCTTCTCATTACGGAGCATGGAAATGGTGTTTTTGGATTCCCGCTGGCATTGCGCTTCTTGGCTCTATAGGGTTATTCATTGGTTTGCGGGACACTCCTTCTTCTGTAGGTCTGCCTGAATTACATAAAACACATAAAAAAGGAAAAGATTCTTCTGCTGAATTTAAGGCTTTTGTGCGTAAAGCAGTTTATCGCAATAAATGGATATGGATACTGGGAATAGCTAATTTCTTCGTATATATCGTTCGTTTTGCCGTATTGGATTGGGGACCAACATTTTTGAAAGAAGCGCATGGTATGACATTGACGAGTGCCGGATGGACTGTTGCTGTTTTCGAAATTTTTGGTATAGTAGGTATGCTGGCTGCTGGCTGGGTTACCGATAAATACCTTAAAGGAAAAGCCCATCATACCTCCTTATACTGCATGATTGGTGTAGCCGTATTTATGACCATTTTCTTGTACTTACCAGATAGTACACCGTCTTGGGGGATGATACTGGTTTTAGCAATGTCGGGCTTTTTTATTTATGGTCCACAGGCGCTTATCGGGATAGCGGCAGCCAATCAGGCTACCAATAGAGCGGCAGCTACAGCTAACGGACTTACAGGTTTGTTTGGGTATGCAAGTGGTTTGGTGTCTGGTGTAGGTGTAGGTTATATGGTAGATGCTATTAATAAAGTTAATCCGGGAAAAGCCTGGGATTATGTTTTTATGATGATGATTGGTATGGCTGTACTTTGCGTATTTATTTTTGCATTGATGTGGAAAGCCAAAGCACATGGTTATGAATCTGAAGAATAATAAAAAATAAAATGAACGAATATATATATAACGATAAAGCAAGCTTAAATAGTTCTGATAAATTATACGACTGTCTGAGAAATATTAAGCATATAGCTTTGGATATGGACGGGACAATTTATAACGGAAGTACATTGTTTCCGTTTACCATTCCTTTTTTGCGTAACCTGAAAGAAATGGGTATCTCCTACTCTTTTCTAACTAATAATCCTTCTAAAAGTACAGATGACTATCTTTTACATCTGTCTAAAATGGGAATAACAGCAGATAGAGAAGAAATGTACACTTCGGCTCAGGCTACTATAGAATATATCAAAACAAATATGCCTCAGACAAAGCGTCTTTTTCTGTTGGGAACACCAAGTATGATCAGCGAATTTGAACAGGCGGGATTTATCTCTACCGCTGATGATGAGCATGATGTTCCGGATGCTGTAGTTGTGGCATTTGATATGTCTCTTACCTATTCCAGATTGTGTAGGGCCTCCTGGTGGGTATCGCAAAAAATACCTTATATAGCTACAAACCCGGATAGAGTATGTCCTACAGATAAGAACATTATATTGGTAGATTGTGGAGCTATTTATACCTGTATAGAATACGCTACGGGCAGGCTTCCAGACATTGTTATAGGAAAGCCCAATCCAGGGATGTTACAGGGGATACTGTCTCGTTATCAATTAGACCCATCGGAAGTATTAATGGTAGGCGATCGTATTTATACAGACGTTAAAATGGCCTTGAATGCGGGTGCTATAGGAGCCTTGGTGTTATCTGGAGAGACAACAATGGAGATTGTTGCTCAGGCAGAAGATGTTCCACATATTATTGCCAGAGATTTGGCAGAACTTGAGCAGATGCTTGTAGCAGCGAAGAGTTAAGTAACCTCTAGAATATAAAAAAGGGGCTATATCAATAATAAAAACATTGTCATTTGGATGAGTAGAGTGAAGAGAAATCTCTTTCCTAAGTACTTCTGAAAGAGATCCCTCTACAGCGTTCGGGATGACAAGGTCCTTTTGTGATATAGCCCCTTTTTGTATTTATACGGTTTATACCGTCATAATATCTTTTTCTTTAGCTTCTATCAGCTGATCGATTTTAGCTATAAAAGCATCTGTTATTTTCTGAACCTCAGCTTCACCTGTTTTTATCTCATCTTCAGAAACACCTTCGCTTTTTAATTTCTTAATGCTTTCATTGGTGTTCTTTCTGATATTCCTGATACTGATTTTTCCATTTTCAGCTTCCTCTTTAGCTTGTTTTACCAGGTTTTTTCTTCGTTCTTCGGTAAGTGGGGGAACATTTAATCTGACAACAGAACCATCATTTTGTGGGTTAAGTCCACAATTTGAGTTTAGTATACCTTTTTCAATTGGGCCAATCATCGATTTTTCCCATGGCTGAACTACAATAGTTCTGGCATCAGGGGTATTAATGTTAGCAACTTGAGAAAGCGGTGTTGGCGCACCATAATATTCTACAACAACGCCATCTAACATAGATGGAGAAGCTTTTCCAGCTCTTATTTTCATCAGCTCGCTGTCTGTGTGCGAAACCGATTTATTCATGGTGTCTTTAGCTTCTTCCAGTTCTAGTTTAATGAATTCGTTCATTTTTTTAGTATTTAAGCTTTGTTATTTTACTAATGTACCAATATTTTCGCCATCAATCAGTTTCATTAAGTTTCCGCCTTTGTCCATATCAAATACAATGATAGGAAGATTGTTTTCGTCACAAAGGGTAAAAGCCGTCATATCCATTACACTTAAGTCTTTTGCATAAACTTCCTGGAAACTTAAAGTATCAAACTTTGTAGCAGAAGGGTCTTTTTCAGGGTCAGCAGTATAAATACCATCTACCCGGGTTCCTTTCAATACCACATCTGCTTTAATCTCTATAGCTCTTAATGCAGCAGCAGAATCAGTAGTAAAATATGGGTTTCCTGTTCCGGCACCAAAAATAACCACACGGCCTTTTTCAAGGTGTCTGATGGCTCTTCTTCTGACATAAGGTTCGCATATTTGCTCCATTTTAATCGCAGATTGAAGTCTGGTGTATACTCCAATTGTTTCCAATGCATTTTGTAAAGCCATTGAATTGATTACGGTAGCAAGCATACCCATGTAGTCTGCCTGAGCGCGGTCCATTCCGGATTTTTCAGCACTTAAGCCTCTAAAGATATTGCCTCCGCCTATAACGACAGCAACTTCAACACCTTTTTCTTTAACGGCTTTTATCTCTTCTGCGTATTGTAATACGCGGGCATTGTCTATACCATATTGTTGCGATCCCATTAGCGACTCGCCACTTAGTTTTAGTAGAATTCTTTTGTACTTCATCAAAAGGGTGATTTTGGCAAAAATAGGAAAATTATTGTTTTGTCGACCTTAAAAGTTGTCTTTGTTCCGGATATTGGGATTGTTTGCAGATAGTATATTCTTAATTTACATAAATAAGGGCCTGAAAATCCACTTATGGCGGTTGTTGTACTCCAGTGTTGGTGCAGGGATTTTAATCATATCAGCTACGAATAATATGCTTTTTAGCCATTTTTTATTGGTGTGTATTCTTGATAAAGAAATGTCCGGGGATATATAGAAGCTTCTTGTTCTATTTAAGGCTCCGTCTGGTATTGGATGATTGTACATTTCTGCCCAAGAATTATGTACAGCACCGTACATTCCTGAGGTACCATATCCGAAAGCGAGGTTTAGCCATGAGGGAAAACTATTCTTCTTAATTATACTTTGGATATTTACACTGGCCCAATAGGTTTGAGAATTGTAGTCCTTTAATATACGTTGTCCAAATGATTCGCCATAGATTTCCTTAGCCCTATCTTTTAGATGTTGTGTTGGGTACTTTTCTTGGGTATAACCCATTTTTATACTTACAATCTGTTGGTTTAAGAAGATCTCCTGTAGGGAAAAAGTCAATGCTCCTATACCGTTTGCAGCCATATCTCCCCAACTAAATCCCCATTGGGCAGAATGACCGTCTAGTATTTCCATCATGGTTTGCATAGAAATACCACTAATAGTTCCTGCAATTGCACTTGGTATTCTTTTTAGACCAGCGTATCTCCAAACTTCTGTAGAAAGTCGGCTGTATTGGTAAGTTGTCCAGGTATGTCCCGCTTTATCCATTTGTTGCCAGTTATCATTGTCATTTTTTAAATGGAATGATGTTTTTGCATACCCTTTGTACCAAGCTTCATTCATGATGAAATAAGAACTAGATATAGCCAGTGCATGTACGGCTGAAATTGCAATAATTTTATTTTTATTTGAGTCTATCGTGTCTTTTTTTGGAAAAGTTGTTTCTGTCTCGGAATATAGAAGCTTCTGAGCAAAACAGGAGTAAGAGCATAGAAGCGATATAGCAAATGCAAGATTTTTTAGCATATTCAATTTATCACCCTTTTTCATAGCAAATAATTCATTTCTGCTTTTTAAACTGTTGCAAAATCTTTATATGTACTAAGGATAGGACGAGTTTTTACGTGGCGAAATTAATTAATTATTAACCAAAGTTGCAACGGTTTACTATTAAATAAGTTAATCTTTTATTGATCTTTAAATCTTAGAGAATGAAATAGAAAAAGCCCCATTTGTTATTAACAAATGGGGCTTTTTCTTGTTGAAGATAATACTTAAGCTCCTAAAGCAACTCTTTTGAATGAAGTAACAGTTAAACCGTTAGAAACACCGTTTAAGAAAGCTTTGATATCTTTAGAAGAGTCTTTAACGAACTCCTGGTTCAATAAAGTATTCTCTTTATAGAATTTGTTTAATTTACCAGCAGCAATTTTTTCAACCATTTCTTCTGGTTTACCTTCTGCTCTGATTTGCTCTTTTGCAATCTCTAATTCTCTTTCGATAGTTTTAGAGTCTACACCATCTTTGTCTAAAGCAACAGGGTTCATTGCTGCAATTTGCATAGCAACGTCTTTACCTGCATCTTCACCACCGTTAACAACTGCACTTAAGCCTACCAATACACCTAAACGGTAGTTACCGTGGATGTAAGGAACAACTTGTTCAGCCTGGATAGTTTCGTATTTAGAAACACCAATTTTTTCTCCGATTTTACCAGTTTGGTCAATAATCAGATCCGAAATTTTAGCTCCATTCAATTCCAAAGCTAATAAGTCCTCAAGGCTAGCAGGGTTGCTTTCAATTGCTTTGTCAGCGATAGAAGTAGCAAAAGCGATGAAGTCAGCGTTTTTAGCAACGAAGTCAGTTTCACAGTTAACTTCAACTACTACACCTCTTTTTCCGTCAGCAGTTGTTTTAGCAATAACAACACCTTCGTTAGATTCTCTATCTTGACGGCTGGCAGCAACTTTAGCTCCTTTTTTACGTAAATAATCGATTGCAGCTTCGAAGTCGCCGTTAGCTTCAACTAAAGCTTTTTTACAATCCATCATACCAGCACCAGTTTGTTGGCGCAATTTATTTACATCAGATGCTGAAATTTGTACAGACATTTTGTTCTATTTTAAAGTTTCTCTTTATAAAAGTAAGGGGTTGCTAGTTGTCAGTTGTAGCATAAACCAACAACTAAAAACCAACAACCCCTGTTTATTTAAAATTTAATTATTCGCCTTGAGCTTCTTCTGCAACTTTTTTAGACTTTTTTGCAGATTCTTCTTTAGCTTCAGGAGCGTCTACTTTAGCTTTAGCTGCCGCTGCTTCTTTTTCTGCCTCAGCATCTTTCTCTTGTTTACGCTCTTCTAAACCTTCTTCAATAGCTTTAACAATGATACCTGTAACCAAAGAAATTGATTTTGTAGCATCGTCGTTTGCCGGAATAGGGAAATCAATGTTAGAAGGATCAGAGTTTGTATCAACCATTGCAAACGTAGGGATGTTTAATTTCAACGCTTCGCTTACTGCAATGTGCTCTTTCTTTACATCTATTAAGAATAATGCAGCAGGAAGACGGTTCAAATCAGAAATACCACCTAGAAGGTTTTCTAATTTAATACGCTCACGCTGAATCATTAATTTCTCTTTTTTAGACAACACATCAAAAGTACCATCTTTGGTCATTTTGTCTATGTTAGTCATTTTTTTGATAGACTTTCTAACTGTAGTAAAGTTAGTTAACATACCGCCTAACCATCTTTCTGTTACGAAAGGCATGTTTACAGATTTTGCTTGCTCAGCAACGATATCTTTCGCTTGTTTTTTTGTAGCAACAAATAAAACTTTACGACCAGATTTTACGATTTGCTTAATTGCAGCAGCAGCCTCTTCAACTTTAACTAAAGTTTTGTTTAAGTCAATGATATGGATCCCGTTGCGCTCCATGAAAATGTATTGCGCCATTTTAGGATTCCACTTTCTGGTAAGGTGACCAAAGTGTACACCTGCATCCAATAAGTCCTGATAAGTTGTTCTTGCCATTGTTGTGTCCTCCTTAAATTAACGTTTACTGAACTGGAATTTCTTACGAGCTTTTGCTCTACCTGGTTTCTTACGCTCAACCATACGGTTATCACGTGTCATTAAGCCTTTAGCTCTTAATGCAGGTTTCCTGATCGGATCTAATTCAACAATAGCTTTAGCAATCGCTAAACGAACTGCCTCAGCCTGACCTTTTATACCGCCACCGGCAACATTTACTTTTACATCATATTGACCAGTTACCTCAGTAACGATGAATGCCTGGTTTACGATATATTGTAAAGGAAGCGTTGGGAAATATTCTGTATAATCTTTACCGTTAACGGTAATTTTGCCGTCCCCCTCAGTTAAATAGATACGGGCAACCGCAGTTTTTCTTCTTCCAGAAGTGTTTGTAACTGACATTTGTTTTCTCCTTTAATTAAAATTTAACTTCTACAGGGGTTTGCGCCGCGTGTGGATGCTCATTTCCTGCATAAACATACAAGTTTTTGAATAAAGCTCTGCCTAAACGGGTTTTTGGTAACATACCTCTAACAGCTTTCTCAATAATTCTTGTAGGATGTTTTTGTAATAATTCTTTTGGAGAAATAAAACGTTGACCTCCCGGATAACCTGTGTAACGAACATAAACTTTGTCGCCTAGTTTGTTACCAGTTAATTTAACCTTGTCTGCATTAATAACAATTACGTTATCGCCGCAGTCTACGTGTGGGGTATATCCCGGCTTGTGTTTACCTCTAATCACTTTCGCAATGTTAGAAGACAAGCGCCCCAAAATCTCGCCCTGAGCGTCAACAACAACCCATTGTTTGTTAACGGTCTTTTTGTTGGCAGAGACAGTTTTGTAACTTAACGTATTCACTTGCTTGATATTTAATTATTTAATAAAAATTATCTTTCCCTAAAATAAGGGAGTGCAAAGGTATTACAAAACTTTTAATATTCAAATAGTTGAGCCTAATATTTTTAGAGGTTAAAATTTTATGCGGCTTATAGCTTAAGATTGTTCTGTCCTGTTTCGGGATTTCTTCGGGAAAACAGGGGTGTTTCTCGAACAAGTCCCGAAGCGTTCCCGAAGAGATCTGAGAATATGTGGCAAAATACAGCAACTGTAGGAAAAAACAGGCAATTGTGTTTAGAATATGAAGAAAGGGCGATTGGGGATGGAAAAATATTTATAGTTTAGCAAAATATTATTAGCTTTAAAAATATTATGCCTTTTTATAAACCTGTATTTAGCTGTTTAGTGGCAATATGTGTAATTATTGTTAATCCATCCATGGCGTTGTTTGCTTTTTCTAAAACAGAAAAAGACTCCTTAGAAGTCAGTAACTTCTGGAAGTTTGCTCCCGAAAACATTAGAAATAATATTACGCTTGATAATGTTGTAAAGGGAGAAGAATTAAATAATGCATTGTCTAAGAACTGGAGCGAGTCTTTAATGGGCAGGGTGGCAGGCCTTAAGCTTGTGGGAACCGATATGGGGACCTTATCCAAAGTGAGTGTTTTATTAAGGGCGGGGCAGTCTCTGACAGGAATTGAAGAAGCATTAATTGTTGTGGATGGTGTGCCGATACGTGAAAATTGGCTGCAAGGGACTTATGGTAATATCCTTTCTGATATTGCCGCAGATGATATTGATCGTATCGAGATTTTAAAAGATTATGCGGCGGTGGCTGTTTTTGGAGCAGAGGGTAGAAATGGAGCAGTACTGATACATACTAAAAGGGCGGATAAAGTAACGGAAAAATTTTCTGTCCGGTTTAATTCAAATAGTACAATGGAAAATGTGAACCATTGGATAGACCGGCAATATGAATATGGGCAGGGAGCTTCCGGAGAAAATTATTATTCATTTACAGATTCTGAAGATGGTAGAAGAACAGGCGGTACGCGGCAGGACTGGGGAGCGAAATTTGCTGGTCAGAATTTTTATCAGTACGATCCTGTGACAAGAGGTACTGGAAGTATCCGTACGCCCTGGGTACCTTATAAAGATAATATCAAAGATTTTTTTAATACCGGTATGACCTTTACAAATAATGTAGCATTAGAGGTGGCTGAGGGTATAATAAAGACAAGGATTTCTTATACCAATGTAAATAATAAGTGGATAGTTCCTGATGATGGTTATTCCAAAAATAATTTAGGAATCTCTTTAGCTGTTAATCCTATAAAAAAATTGACTATAAGTTCTCAGATAAGCTACTCTTTAACCAAATCCGATCATTTATCTGTAAATAGTGGTACAAATAGCCTGATGTCTAATTTGCATCGTTTGTCTTCGAGTATGGATCTGAACTGGTTTAAAGATTATTGGGAACGCGGAAAAGAAGGGGAACAGCTTTTTTACCCATTCTCTATCACTTTCGTAAGTCCATATTTTTTTAATGACGAAAATTATACAGGATTGGATCGTAAGAGATGGCGAGGCGATATAAAGGCACAATATGATATTGTTAAAGGTCTTTTTTTTATGGTAAGGGCAAATCTGGACGATTTAGGGTCAGAAGAAGAAGCATCGAGAGTTTCGGCAGCAATAGGAGCTTATCCTTCTGATAGTTTTTTAAAACTGAAAAATAAACAACAGGGCGGAGATGCTTCTTTGGTTTATAAGAGCAACATCGGCAAAATTCATTATACAGGAGCTTTTGGGGTAAATACTTCTAAGCATAGGTATTCTATAGAAAAACAAACTACTCAATTTGGGGGACTCACGTCTTTTTATGCTTCTATAGCAGAAAATAAGCAGCATGCTTACTATACGTATGGCTCTGTGGGGTACGGTAGCTGGGGCGATGTGAATATTTCGTACAGAAAAGATAGATATACTTATAGTTTAGATCCCTCGTACTTGTCGACGTTTGTAGTTGGTGGGGCTTTACGTTTTGCAGACTTGATTAATCTTTCCCAAATCAATCAACTGAATTTAAGGTTGAACCATGCGGAGTATATGAACAGTGAGTTTTTCTTCGCAACTTATATGAACAAAAAAAGCAAGACCAACGAAATTAGTCTGGATATCGGTCTTTTTAAGAAGTTAGACTTTGGTTTTTCATGCTACTCCAAGAAAGAAAGGCAGATGACTCACTATATAGGCCTTTTTCATCCAAATACTCCCCTTTTAATAGAATTTGGGGATTCAAAAAACCGTGGATATGAAGGGTATTTCAATTTTAAGTCCCTGGAAAGCACAGATGTAAATTTGGATCTATATGGTATATTTTCCTACACAAGTACGCGTTGGTATGGAGCAAGCGATCAAAACAGGCCTACAGAATTTTTAAGTCATTTGTTCGAAAGAGGTTATGGGGGGATTTCTTCTCGTGATGGAGAGCAGATAAATCAGATTTATGGACATGGCTTTGAGAGAGGGCCTGCTGGTGAAGTTCTGCATTATGATTATTCTACAAATTCTACTGTTTCGGGTCTCCCTATAGTGGATGACACCAACAATAAAGGATTAGGTAATAGTTATGCGCCTTATCAGGCAGGATTGGGTGCCGGGGTAAAAATAAAGAATGTAAATTTTAATATTCTTTTTGATGGTAGCTGGGGAGGGCATGCTTTCTCGCTTACCCATGCTGTTTTGGCAACAGAAGGTAAATTAAGTAAAACCCTGAAAGGTAGGGAAGAGGGCGTGATTGGAGACGGTGTTGTGGAAGCAAGTGGTGCATATAAGCAGAATACAACCCCGGTGCCTGCACATTTATATTATAACGGCTATTACTCTATACAGAATACCGAAGCAAATGTATTTAGTACTGATTATATAAAGTTAAGGGAAGCCAGGCTAGATTATACCTTTAATAAGTTTAGAACGGGAAATTCATTTGTTAAGAATATGAGAGTGGGGGTTTATGCCAGAAACCTTTTTGTGCTGACAGATTGGCCAGGGTATGACCCTGAAGTGTCAACTACTATTATGGATAATTCAGGGAATCGGAAAGTGGTTTTAGGTTATGAGTCAAATCAGTATCCGTCAACAAGAACCTTCGGCTTGAATTTCTCGATAGGGATATAAGTATCTGTTTAATAATGAGTTATTTGGTGTTTCTAGGTTAGAGGCTGCTTTGTGTCTACCATTGACGTTATTTACAAAAAGCTCACAATCAAGAATTTTCGCTCTTACCTCTCCGGCCTCTTGACCGGCTAGGTCAAGTTCCTTTTATTTATGGTTTTTATTTGTTTTTAAAAAGGTATTCATGAATGCTTCGCATGTTCCCTCAAAAAGGAACCAAAAACTCTCCGCTACGTACAATTCTTTGAAAGATTCTACTTAGGCTTAACCTCTGCCAACCGAATTGTGCTGATGCGGAATTTAAGCAGAATGGTTGACCCTGCTTTAGCTTGATTACCGAAATACAATTCAAAAGTCATTTTATATTGATTTATATTACAATATATTCAGCCTCGCAGTGACGTTCCTGTTTTTATTTTTGAGAGAGCTTGTTTCTGTTTTTCGGAAAGGTAGACCAAACAATCTCATCGCTATATAAATTCTTGAATGAATTTTAAACAGGCTCTAAGTATATTCGTTTATCTGTTATAAAGTTAAAGCTCCATAATCATTCTGGTTTTGGGTAGAAAATATTACGCTTATTGTTCTTTACATAACAAAGGTTGTGCTTTTATTCTTAAATTGTGAAATCTATTCTTTTTTATTTCTAATTATTCTTTTTTGTTTTCTTTTTTGTAGATTAGGTCTTGATTTGTGTTTCAAATAATATAACAACTAACATTATAACTAGATTTCCGGTCAATGAGTAAGTATGTTTTATCCCTGGATCAGGGAACTTCAAGTTCCCGAGCTATTATTTTTGATGATAAAGGGCAGCAAATAGCTGTCGCTCAAAAAGAGTTTAGGCAAATTTATCCACAATCGGGTTGGGTAGAACATGATGCTCAAGAAATTTGGGAAACGCAATATGCCATGGCTGTAGAGGCAATAAATAAGTCGAAAGTTTCTTTTTCTGCTATCAAAGCAATAGGTATAACTAATCAGCGAGAAACTACGTTGGTGTGGGATAAAGCGACTGGGGAGCCGATATATCATGCTATTGTATGGCAGGATAGGAGAACAGCTGGTTTTTGCGAAGAACTGGTGGAGAAAGGGAAGAAGGATTTCATTAACCAGAAAACAGGACTTTTGATAGATGCTTATTTTTCGGCAACTAAGCTGAAGTGGATATTGGATAATGTGGAAGGGGCCAGAAAAAGAGCGGAAAACGGAGAGTTATTGTTTGGTACTATGGATACCTGGCTAATCTGGAAGCTCACTAAAGGCGATGTGCATGTTACTGATGTTACCAATGCTTCCAGAACTATGCTATATAATATTAATCATCTGGACTGGGACACAGAGTTGCTGGACCTTTTTGAGATACCCAGACAAGTGCTTCCACAAGTAAAATCATCAAGTGAGGTATATGGCTATACTGCAGAAGGGGTTTTTGAGCAATCTTTGCCCATCGCAGGAATTGCGGGCGATCAGCAAGCGGCACTTTTTGGGCAGCTGTGTACCCAGTCCGGAATGGTGAAAAACACTTACGGAACGGGTTGTTTTATGTTGATGAATGTTGGCGAAAAACCGGTTCTGTCCTCGAATAAATTATTAACTACTATTGCCTGGCAAATCAACGGGAAAGTTAATTATGCCTTAGAAGGTAGTGTGTTTATGGCAGGTGCCATAGTGCAGTGGCTGAGAGATGGTTTGCAAATTATTAAATCATCTTCGGAGGTTGAAGAATTGGCTTCAACAAGTGAAGATAACGGAGGTGTTTATGTAGTTCCTGCTTTTACAGGTTTAGGTGCCCCATATTGGAATGCTAAAGCTAAAGGGACCATTTTTGGTTTGAGCAGGGGAAGCGAATCTGCGCATATTGCCCGCGCAGCATTGGAAAGTATTGCCTACCAGGTAATGGATGTGCTAAATGCCATGGAGGCAGATTCAGGAATAAAAATCAGCGAGCTCCGTGTAGATGGAGGAGCCGTGGTGAATAATCTGCTGATGCAGTTTCAGGCAGATGTTTTGGGTGCAGTTGTTGTTCGTCCACAAATTAGCGAAACAACAGCTGTAGGGGTTGCTTATCTGGCCGGATTAGCTGTGGGTGTTTGGGAAGATGTTGATGAAATACAGCAACAATGGGTAATAGATAAGAAATTTACTTCGCAACATTCTGAAGTGGTCAATGAGAATATCAATCAATGGAAAAGAGCGGTGAAAGCGGTAACCTATTGGACTGAAATATAATATTATGAACCAGTTTTTGGCAGAATATTTAGGAACTTTAATCATGATCTTATTAGGGAATGGCGTTGTGGCAAATGTTATTCTGCAGGGGACTAAAGGAAATGGATCTGGTTGGATTGTGATTACTACGGGCTGGGCTTTGGCGGTGTTTTGTGGGGTGGTTATTGCCGGACCGTATAGCGGAGCGCATTTAAACCCTATCGTAACGCTGGCTTTGGCTATTGCAGGAAAGTTTGACTGGAATTTATTTCCTTGCTTTTTTGCGGCTCAGTTGCTAGGAGCTACTTCCGGAGCTTTTTTAGTTTGGTTTTTATATAAAGACCATTTTGATAAAACCGAAGATGAGGCTACGCGGGCTGCGTGTTTTTATACTGCACCGGCTATAGAGAATAAAGGCAGAAATTTATTCAATGAAATCATTGGCACCTTTGTTCTTATTTTTGTAATCTTTCATTTTACCGGTGCCGAGATTAAGTCGCCGGATATTATTCCGGTAGGTCTGGGGTCATTAGGCGCTTTACCCGTAGCCTTTTTAGTCTGGGGTATAGGGCTTTCTTTAGGTGGGACTACCGGTTATGCGATAAATCCCGTAAGAGATTTAGGTCCTCGTATAGCTTATTTTATAATAAATGGTTTTAAGCTGCAGTATTTTAGAGCTGCATATTCATGGATCCCCATATTAGGGCCTGTTATAGGGAGTTTAATGGCAGCTTATTTTTATGTTTTGATTTCTGGATAGTCTATAAAAGAGTTTGTGTTTCAGTAGATTAAGTGGTTTGAAAAAATGTTTGCATTTGTCTGAAGAAGTCCATATTTTAGTAATAAAAAGATTTATAACGAAAGAAATTGTAAACCTGTAATATTTCGAAATGTTTCGGTCGCTGTAAGTGTAAGATAAAGTGCCTGCTCTTTCTATTTGTTTTAATGTGTTGAAAAAGAGCGGTTTGTTTTGATGAGAAGGGCATGGTAAGGTGGAGGAATCAAGAATTTTCAAATTAATCCATTATTAATAATTTGTTAATCTTGGTTATCCATTTTTGCAATGTGTTAGCGGAGTTTTTACAGCGTTAAATGTTAAATGATTTGTGGCTATGAGTGAATTTTCAGATCAACAAGTTATTGCGCTTTTGAAAGATAGCGAAGAAAAGGGATTAACCATTCTTTTTAAGAAGTATTGGAGTTTCCTCTATTCGGTTGCCTTTAATGTGTTTAGGGATAAGGATGTCTGTGAGGATATCGTTCAGGAAATCTTTTTGAAAATTTGGGAGAAGAGGGAAGAGTTGGAGATACGGACTTCCTTGAAAACATATCTTCTATCAAGTGTTAAATACGAGGTGTACAGGCAACTTAAGAAAGAGCAAGCAAAATCTCCTATTACTACAGAAGTTTCCGAATCATTATTTGCCGCTTCCGTTGAAAAAAATCTAGAACATAAAGAGCTGGTTCATAATATCGCATCAGCGGTAAATTCTTTACCTCCAAAATGTAAGGAAATATACCAATTAAGTCGTAACGAGTATCTTTCTCATAAAGAAATAGCTCATAAAATGAATATTTCTACGAAAACAGTAGAGAATCATCTAACCAAAGCACTTAAACATTTGAAGGTAAGCATAGGTTCTTTTCTTTTTTGATTTCTTTGGTAAAAAAGCGGTGTTTTTTCTAGCATTTGACCTATGGGCTGAATAGGCTAAAAAATCCATGACAGGACACTTTTCCAAAAATCACCTTATTTATCCTTATCTCTTCTGAAGCTACTTTGAGTAAAATAACGCCCTTTTTCTTTGAGCTTAGTGTATTGTTAGAGTTGTAGGCGTTGTTTTGTGTTGAAGCCCAATAGCCTCTGAAATCAGGTTAATCTGAGCTGATTAATGTTGTGTTTTCTGCTTTATTAAGCCTTTATAGTCTGGTTTTTCTAAAAACTAAAACTACCTAAGGAATGAGATGCTTGATAGATAAGCTTAAGAAGTGCTTAAGAAGTGTTAGAGAAGTGTTAAACATGTATGGATGTTGTGATTGAATAAGGCAGTAGCTTAGTGTATAAATACGGATAATGAAATCATATAAGTTGAACGTGTAACAATGTGTTCCGGACCTTATCTTATTTATATTTTTCTTATCCTGCACTCCGGTTTATAAGGCGTTTTACAATAATCAATTTAAACAAGCAAAAAAAATATTTAAGAAAAAAATCATTTACGAGTAGGGGATTGGTACTTCTAAATACTCTTAGGTATAAAAAGAGTTGTTGTGGCAGATAAATCAAAAATATTATACCTCTTAGAACGGTCGTTGCAGGGTAAATCTTCAGAAGAAGAAGAAAGAGAGTTGGAGAAGATTCTTCTGGGGGAGGATAATGCCTCTATAAATTCTTTTGATAATGAGCTACAAAAGCAGGAAACAGAAGAGGTTTTACTGGAGAAAATCCACTATTTGAAAAACAAATCTAAAAGGGGAGGAAGTAAATTCTATGCAATAGCAGCCAGCTTATTATGTTTTTTATTGGCAGGTGCTTTGTATATGAAGTATTCCAGCTCCTATACCCCTCCCGTAAATGCTACAGTAGAAAAAAAAGAAAATTATACCGATGAAAACAAAGGGGTAACACTCACTCTTGGAGACGGTTCTGTTCTTAATCTGAATGAAAGTCAGCAGGGAGCAATAGGAAATCAAGCCAATGTGGAAATTCATAATCAGGAGGGGACACTTCTTTATAAACCATCTTCAGAAAATGGGGAGGAGAAAGTCGCTTTTAATATTGTTAATACTAACAGGGGAACACAATACCATCTGGTGCTTTCCGACGGAACACAGGTTTGGATGAATGGCGATTCGGAATTGAAGTTTCCTGCTCGTTTTAATGGGGAAGAACGTATAGTCTCCTTGTCTGGAGAAGCATATTTTGAGGTTGCTAAGGATAAGAAGCCGTTCAAGGTAGATGTTAAAACAACAACGGTGAAAGTATTAGGGACACATTTTAATATTAAGGCGTATAAGGATGAAGCATCTTTAAAGACAACTTTATTGGAAGGATCTGTGCAGCTATCTAATTCTGGTCAAGAGAAAATACTTAAACCAGGGCAGGAGGCAATTTGTACAGAAGGGAAGAATGGTATAACCATCAAAGAAGTGGATGCTGAATTGGCAATAGGTTGGAAGGTAGGCTTGTTTACTTTTAATGATGAGCCACTGGATAAAGTACTACAGCAAATTGGACGCTGGTATGATAAAGAGATAATTTTTGCCAGTGCACACAACAAAGTGCTGTTCTCAGGTGTTATCCCTGTAAAAGAAAATCTTGAGAAATCTTTGGGGCCTGTAGCAGAAGCTGCAAACGTGAAATTTACGCTTAAAGACAATAAAATTATAGTGAATAATAAATATTAAACTAACCAGATAAATATGACTTGAAAAATACAATAAAAAAGAGGCTATAGATACAAAAGCCACCCCGGATTGCGGCCGGGATGGAAAGTTTGGTCTATACAACAGTACTCTAAGACAAGCAATGAGTGAAATTTGCGGTATTAACCTTTAAACTAAATAAATGTATGAAAGAAAAAATGCATTTAAAAGCCCTTAAAGTTTTTTTAGGGAAAAATATTCTATCTATTCTATTAGAACATCGGTTCAAAAAAATCTATCGACTTATGAGGTACACTGCGATAGTTTTATTGTTAGCGGTTATGCAAGTAAGTGCAGCATCTTATGCACAAAAAGTGACGCTGAATAAGAAAAATGCAAATCTGGTTGAAGTATTAAAAGAAATCAGAAAACAAACGGGTTATTATTTTATCTATACCAATGAGGTTATAGAAAATTCAAAACCTATAGACATCAACGTTAAGGACAAGAATATACAAGAGGTTCTGGGCGATATCTTAGCCGGACAGGGAGTGGATTATTCTGTTAAAGACCAATCTGTTGTCTTGAAGTTGAGTACAGTTAAGCAGGATAACTCGGTTACTGTCAAAGGGAAAATTATTAGCGAAGATGATAAACAGCCGGTTATTGGTGCCTCTATTACAATGTCAGGTAATAGACATTTAGGGGTCACTGATGCTAACGGACAGTTCAATATCAAAGTAAATAAAGGGGTAGAAGTTACTTTTTCCAGTATAGGGTTTGTATCTCAAAAACGGGTGTTTACCAATAATGAGAACAATGTAACCATCACTTTTAAAGTTGATAATAAAGTGTTAAGTGAGGTTGTGGTAACTGCGTTGGGGATAAAGAGAGAGGAGAAAGCGTTGGGTTATGCGGTAACTCAGGTGACAGGAGAACAGCTAACAGACGCTTTATCTAATAACTGGACAGATGCATTGTCTGGCAAGGTTGCAGGATTGAATCTAGTGAGATCAGGAGGAGGGCCTTCTGGTTCTAATAAGATTATATTAAGAGGAGAAAATAATCTTACCGGAGATAATGAAGCCTTAATTGTTGTAGATGGCGTTGTTATCAATCAGGGAAGCGGTAGGGCAACAGGCACTGGACATGGGGCTTATCTTTCGGATGATTCGCCGGTTGATTTCGGTACCGGACTTAATGATATCAATCCTGAGGATATAGAGAGCGTGTCTGTTTTAAAAGGGCCAGGGGCATCTGCATTATATGGACAGCGAGGGGCTAATGGGGCAGTTATTATTACTACAAAATCGGGAAAACCAAGAGCGAAGGGCATTGGAGTTACCATTAACTCAAATACATCTTTGCAGACCATATCCAGATGGCCAGATTATCAATATGAATATGGGCAAGGTTTAAATGGCGACGACTATTATTCTTATTTGCTAACTGCGGATGGACCAAGTACAAAAGCGACGAGTTCTGCTTGGGGGCCAAAGTTTGATGGGCAGTATTTTTTTCAATACGACCCTGTAACGCATACAACGGCAACAGAAAGGACTCCCTGGGTAGCATATCCTAATAATAGAAAAGGTTTTTTTGATACTGGTCGTACCTTTACTAATTCGGTAACATTAGATGGTGGAACAGCCAGAACCTCAGTAAGATTTTCTTTAACAAACGTAGACAATACGTGGATTATTCCTAATACCGGTTATAAGAGAAACACATTGGCATTGTCAGCCAGTCAAAAAGCAACCGATAAATTGCAGATTTCAACCAAGATCAACTATACTAATAAATGGAGTGATAATTTACCCTCTACAGGATATAATAATCAGTCTATTATGTATTGGAATATAGCTTGGGTTCCAAATGCAGATATTGATTGGTTAAAAGACTATTGGATGCCGGGGCAAGAGAATATTAAGCAAAGCTATCCATTTAGTAGCTATCCTGACAACCCTTATTTGATAGCTAATCAGATGCTTAATAAATCTAATAGAAATGGAATTACAGGGAATGTACAAGCAACCTATAATTTTACTTCTGAGCTTAGTTTGATGGTTAAAACCTCTTTGGATTTTGCTTATGAAAGCAGAAGCCAACAGAGACCCTATGATACTGAGAAGTTTAGAAAAGGAATGTATAGAACACAAGGGATTTTTTCTCAGGAAATGAGTAGTGATTTTCTCATAAAATATGACAAAAAGATAAATTCAGACATTAAAGTTACGGTGTCAGGAGGAGGAAGTACTCTGAAAAATAGTTATATTAAGGATGAACTAAGAGCGGATTCTCTGTTGTACCCAGGAGTATATACACTAGCTAATAAGGCAGGTGTTTTAGAGGCGTTGCCTTATAGGTCTAATTATATAATGAACAGCTTCTATGGTTTGGGAACGTTTGCTTATAAAGACTATTTATTTGTGGATGTTACTGCCAGAAATGACTGGAATAGTGTTTTAGCAACTCCTACTTCTACCAAGAACGTATCATTCTTCTATCCTTCTATGAATGTGAGTGCGGTAATATCTGATATGTTTCAAATGCCGGCATCTATTTCTTTTGCAAAGGTTAGAGCTTCTATTGCAAAGGTGGGAAGTGGTTTGACAACACCTTATACTACTTCATACAGTTATATGTCAGAAAGTAATTTTATTGGGGGACTGTCTAATCCAACGCGTTTACCAAATGAGGATTTAAAGCCACTGAAAACCATCAGTTACGAGGTGGGTACAGATGTAAGGTTATTCAAAAATAGATTAGGAATAGATTTGTCTTTGTATAAAAGTGATACCAAGGACCAGATATTATACAGAACCATTGATAGGGCTGCGGGTGGAAGCACGGCAGTTGCAAACGCTGGTTTAGTTCGTAATAAAGGGATTGAGCTTGCATTGAACGGCTCTCCTCTAAAGAGTAAAAAAGGTCTGAACTGGAATATCAATGCCACGTTTGCTGCCAATAAAAATAGTGTAGTGTCTTTGGTTGATACCTCTAGACAAATGACTCTTCAAGTTGGGCCTGGTAGTAGGGGGGCTATTAATGCAACTGTAGGAGGAAGTATGGGTGACCTGTATGGATTAGGTTATAACCGTGCCCCAGGAGGTCAGATTATTTATGTAAATGGTTATCCTACATTAACAACCGATCTGATTTATATTGGTAATACAAACCCTCAATGGAAAGCAGGGTTAAATAATCAGTTTAAGTATAGACAATTTGCTTTAAACTTCCTGTTAGACGGTCAGTATGGAGCCAAGGCGTTTTCTCTAACAGCGAGAAATTTATCTGAACAAGGAAAACTGAAAACTACACTGCCCGGTAGGTATAATGGAATTATTGGCAATGGGGTTGTTGCTAATGGGGATGGTACTTATAGTCCTAATACTCAAATTGCCGGTGATGTGGAAACCTATTATAAAATGCATTATGGAGGAGATAATGTGGAGGGAGCTAGCTATTCTACAGACTTTATTAAGTTACGTGAAGCAAGATTAACTTATCAGTTCTCAGCCAAACTTGTTAAAAAAATGGGTGTACAAAAGGCAAACATAGCCTTTTATGGAAGAGACTTGTTTATGGTAACCAGTTGGCCAGGTTTTGATCCCGAATTTGGAACCTTAGGCAATGGAGATATTAACAAAGGGTTTGAAATTGGGCAATTTCCCGCAACAAGTACCTTTGGTTTAAACTTAATTGTAGGATTTTAATCTATTAGCATAATGAAAAAACATATTATAACATTCTGTGGTCTTTTTACTCTTTTGGTTATGTCAAACGGATGTACCAAGGGGTTTAAAGACATTAATAAGAATCCTAATACAAGCGAATCCGTAACTCCTGATGCTTTGTTGGCACCTGCAATTAAGGCTGTGGTAAGTGCAAATATGAACAGAAGCCAAAGAATTACCAACGAGTTTATGCAGGTTACTGTAAATATGGGAGATAGTGACAGCAAGCTGTTCAGGTATGAAGTAAGAAGATCGGAGGCTGACTACTTATATAATAATTGGTTTCTGCAGTTAGCTAATTTTAGAGATGTATATAAGGGTGGAGAGGGTACGCTGGATAAAGGCTATATGGGAGTTGCATTAATATGCCAAGCGTGGGTTTTTTCTATGTTGACGGATGCTTATGGCGATGTTCCGTATTTTGAAGCAGCAAAGGGTAACGAAGGAATATTTGAGCCTAAATTTGATAGACAGGAAGAAATATACAGGGATATTTTTATGAAACTGGAAGAGGCTAACTCTTTATTAAAGACTGTGAATACAGGAACGATAAAAGCTACCAGTGACCCTATATATGGCGGATCTATTGCTAAATGGCGTAAGTTTGGAAACTCCTTGTACTTAAGGCTATTGCTAAGAGTATCCCATAAACAGGAGCTGAACACACCTGCAAAGATTACAGAGATTGTTGATACAAAATCAGGAGACTATCCGATAATTGCGAATAATGCCGAATCGGCAATTCTAAGGTGGACTGGTGTAGCACCCTATGTTTCTCCTTTTGCCACATGGAGGCCAGCAGACTGGAGTACCCCAAAGATAGCCAGTTTTTTTGTAGATAATTTGAATGATTGGGGAGATCCGAGGGTAGAAAAATGGGTAACTAAAAGCCAGGGAGAATATGCGGGAATCCCTAGTGGATACCCTATTGGACAGGCTCCAGAAGGACGATCTGCTATGCCCTTAACTTTAACCTCGGAACCATTATTGGGGAATATTCTTAATTTTTCAGAGCTACAGTTTATTCTGGCTGAAGCTGCCGTTAGAGGATGGGTAACTAAAAATCCCGCTAAGACCTATTATGAAAACGGGATTATCAACGGTATAACACTTTGGGGATATGCGGCGCCAACCCAAACTTATCTAGAGACAGGAAGTCTTGCTTGGGATGAAGGCTTTACACCCAATCAAAAGATAGAGTTGATTCTTACTCAAAAATACTATTCATTATATTTTACTGATATGCAAAGTTGGTTTGAGTATAGAAGGACAGGATATCCCAACTTGCCTAAAGGTCTAGGTTTGGGTAATGGAGGTGAAATGCCAGCGAGGTTGAATTATCCAGTATACCTGCAATCTACCAACAGTGCTAATTACAAACTTGCTATTGATGCGCAGGGGCCTGATGAAATCAGTACAAAAGTATGGTGGCAGAAATAAGCTCTAAACTTAAAATAGAATAATGATGAAAAATATTATAATATACTGCACACTGTTTTTTATGACGTTGTTATGGACAGCGTGTGAGAAAAAAACTGATGCAGATGGGATATTGAGCCCAATAACCAATGTAGATAATGTACGTAAGCTTTATAAGGGACAAGATGTGCAATTAAATACTACAGTACTGGAGGGAGCTGAAAAAATTGTTGGTCTTGTTGTTTCGGATCATCAACATGGAAATATTCCTTCTGGATTTGTTGTGATGCAAAGTGCCAGAAGTCCGAAAATCAGAGGGATTAACCTGGATTTAGGGAATGATGCTTTAAGCTTTATACCAGGTGATTCTATCGTTGTCAATATTAATGGAGCAGTATTGAGTAAACAGAATGGGACTTTGGTGATAAAAGGGTTGTCTAGAGATAAAGTAGAAAAAGTGTCTTCTGGAAATACACCTCTTGTTCAAACAGTTTCTGTTGATGGGGTTAACAAAACCCCGGGGGCGTATGAAAGTACGCTGGTACAGATATATGGTTGTACATTTAATAGGATTTTTGGAGAACCTTTCAGTGGGGATAAAGAATTTCATGATGGAGGAGTTACTACTTTATATCTTCATACAGAACAGGGAGCAGACTTTGCTTCCGAGAATTTACCCAAAAGAGCAGTAACCTCAGGGATAGTGTTTATTGATGATCAGGCGCAGGCAAAATTATGGCCCAGAGCGTTTGATGAAATTACAAATACCGGGGTAGATGTAGATCCTAATATACCTTTGGGCAAGTCTCCAATTATAATAACAGGCTTCTTATCTGACCCTACAGGAAGTGATGCAAACTATGAGTATATTCAGTTAATGGCTACACAAGATATAGATTTTGAAGTAACGCCATTCTCATTAGTGACCACTAATAATGCGGGAACAGCTACCCCATTAGGCTTTCCGACAAATGGATGGGCAACAGGAGATTTGAGAACATATAAGTTTAACCTATCTTCTGGAACCGTAGCGAAAGGACATTTCTTTTATGTGGGTGGTTATAAGAAAATTTGGGGATCAAACTCCGCAGATATTAGTGCAGCAAACTGGATTGTTAGCTATATGTATGCTGATTTGGATGGTGCTGATTTTGGAACAGCTACAGCGAATCTTTTAGCTAACTCTGGAAATCCGGGAGGGATAGCTATATTTAAAGGCACAACCGTTAACGATACTTCTGAACCGGTGGATGTGATATTTTATGGGGGGGCTAATGGGTCGATATTTAGTCCTGGACCTCCTAAATTAGGTTATAGAATAACTAACACAGATAGCTACTTGCTAAAACATGCCACAACAAATGCAGATCAGAATTTTTTTAGAGAAGGAACGAATACATTTATTTTTGCTTTCCCTGCTACTAGTAACTTTGCAAAGTTAGGGGGTGTTTACAATCCTTCTACAGAAAAATGGACTACTAAGAGGGTTCTTACGAATAAAGTAATAGGTAATAACTCTACGATTACTGATCTTGAGTCTGATCCGGGTATGACTAAACTGGAATAAAGATTAAATAAAAGCCCCCTGATTATTATACTTAATAGAAATGTGGGGGCTTTTATTATATAAACAGAAAGCGAACCAATTTTTACAATAAAATAAATCATGAAAAGAAATTCATTGCTTTTAGCCATAATTATTATGGCAGGCTATGCTAATGCCCAAATAATTATAAGTGGTATAGCTAACGATGTAAAAGGGGCAGATGCAAATTATGAATATATACAACTGTTAGCAACGGAAGATATAGATTTTGCGAAAACATCGTATGCTTTGGTTACTTGTACCAATGCAGGTACCGCAATGCCTAATCCCGGTGAACCGCCTGTTGCGGGGTGGGCTACCGGAGGAGGAAGGACCTATAAATTTGACTTAAATGCCGGAAATGTGAAAGCAGGTGAGTTTTTTTATGTGGGAGGAAGTAATAAGAGAATTAACGGAGCAAAATCTACCAGTATCAAAGATGCAAAATGGATAAGAACCATTGATTATAAAAATAATAATGGAGATGGTTTTGGCGAAGCTACGGGTGGTCTTTTACCAAACAGCGGAAATGCAGGTGGGGTAGCTTTATTTGTGGGTACAGCTGTTGAAGAATCTTCGGTACCCATGGATGTTGTTTTCTTTGGAGGAAAAGGAAGGGCAACCATTCTAAATCAGTCTTTGGGAAAAGGATACAGGGTTGCAGATAATGATCATTATAGTTCCAATTCAGGGACTCAGCCTTTTTTCTTTCAAGGTAAGAATACATATGTTATTTCTTATATAAACCCTGCCGAACAAGGAGCTTTTATAATATTAGGGGGAGAATATGATACTAAAAATAAGGTTTGGAAGAAAAAAAGAACAGCCAACTATTTTGTAATGTCTGATAATACAACATTGGATGAAATCGAAAAAAATAAAGGGGTAACTCTTTTATCAAAATAATCATAATCAACTTTTAATAAGATAAAATATGAAAAAAATTCTACTTTTTATTTCGCTATGCTTTAGTATGGGGCTGGTGGAAGCTCAGGTAAGTCCGTTAGTAGCCTGGCAATTCAGTACCCCGTCCGCTACGGGGAAAGAAGTAAATGGTTATATATCTACTTTAACAGATATTGGAGTAGAACAATCTGAATTGACACGTGGTCCTGGGTTAGTTTTTAGTCCGGCTGGATATGCGAAATCTTATTCAAGTGTTAGTAAAACATGGTCTGATTTGTACCTCCCTCTCCCTATACCCGCACCAGACCCTCTTCCCGCAACTACTAGACAGCAGGCTTATGAATTTGGCGATTATTTTCAAATAACATTCAAGGTGAAACCGGGTTATGCTGTTTCATTGTCGGCTATTGATTTAAAACTTCGTGGTACAGCAGGCGGAGCTAAAAATTATCGATGGGCATACAGTTTAAATAATAGTACATTTACAGATATTGGAACAGAAGATGTTGTATATTCTCCGGTAAGTACTGATGGAGCGGTACAAGCACCAGTTACATTAAATACAGTCTCCGAACTTCAAAACTTAACCTCTGCGGATAACGTTATTTTTAGAATATACCTTTGGGGAAACACTTCCGAAGGAGGGGCAAATGCTATAGGACGTTATAATACAGCGACAGATTTAACTCCGAGTCTTGCTATTAGAGGAGTGGTAAGCCATTCGAACATTTCAAATTTATTAGTTTGGAATTTTAACAAGGCAAAAGCAGGTGCAGCAACAGATGGTAAGGAAGCTTTTGTTAATGCTACTAGTGTAAATCCCAACCTTAATACATCCCAATTAATAAGAGGCACAGGAATAAGTATTCCTACTACAAGTTTTGGTAGCTCTATTAACGGGAGTTTTCCTAATTGGGCTACTCCCTCTACAGCTACTTTCTTAACTGCGCAAGCAAATGAAGAGTATTATGAATTTGAGGTAAGCTCTAATGAAACTGATAAATTTATATCATTATTTAATTTAAATGCTCGTGTAAGAAGAACTGGAGGAGGTGCGCCAAATTACCGTTGGATGTATAGTGTGGATGATGCCGAATTTATTGCTATTGGTTCTGATTTAAGTGTGGTGCCATCGGATCATGGTTATGCTTTACCTACTGTAGAGTTATCTGCTATATCAGCACTTAGAAACATCCCATCTTCTTCTAAGGTTAGATTCCGTGTTTATTTCTGGGGAGCAACTAGTGCTGGAGGGGTTACCGCTATGGGGGGAGTCTCTCCTTATGAAGCGACTAATAATGAATTTTACAATGGATTAGAACTGAGGGGGATGATAACGGATACTCCTCTTCCGGTGTCATTAATTTCTTTTACTGCCAAACCCCAAGGTGCTACAGTAAACCTAAACTGGAGTACGGCCTCTGAAACAGAAAACTCACATTTTGACATTACCCGTTCTGCGGATGGAAAAGTATTTGAGTTAATGGCGACTGAAAAAGGAAATGGAACCACAAAAAATGTAAGCAATTATAAATTTACAGATTTTTATCCCTTGTTGGGAGTCAATTATTATCAGTTGCGTCAGGTAGATTTCAACGGGAAATCGTCTTTATCTAAAATTGAAGCAGTTAATTTTTCTTTAGATACCAGAAAATTTTTGGCTTATACATCAGAAAATCAGGTAGGTGTTAAGTTGTCTGTGTATACGGAGACAGCAGAAAATGTAAAAGTAGTAATTAGCAATATGAAAGGCGAGGAAATTTCAAAAGACTCATTTAAACTTATAAAAGGAAATAATTCTTTTCATTTGCCAGCTCAGTTATCATCGGGAATTTATGTGGCCAGATTATTCTCGGAAAACGGTAATCTGTCTGCAAAATTTGTAAAAGAATAAATGTATAAGCAGCAAGCTAAATGGATATAACAGACTGTCTGAAAAGTTTAAAATAATGCTGCCTCAATGGTTTAAGGTGATTAATAATGATTTTTCAGACAGTTCTTCACTACTTTAAAAATTAATATAATAAAAATGAAAAGCTTAATTTATTCACTAGTATTCCTGTTCTTTTTTGTTGGTTGTAAGAAGAACTCTACTCCTGATCAAGATAAACAAGTACAGTTATACCTCCCTGGAGTATATTTTACAGATATAGAAAAAGTTGGGTATGGCCAGCCATCGCCTGTAATTATGGATAAACTTATTGAAATGGTAGATTCGGCTCCTGAGAATAGTCATTTATATCTGTCAATTTTTGGTTTTGACCATGCCGGAGTTATTAGTGCTCTTGAAAGAGCAGCTAAAAGAGGTACGATTTTACATATTATGATAGACTTCAGTGTAGATGATACCAAGAAGCAAAATCCGGGAACCATCAGTAAAATTAGGGGGGTTATTAATGCTAATTCAGAAGTAGTTGTGGTAACTAGTGATGTTAATGAGTCTTCCATAAATCATAATAAGTTTGTCCTTTTTTCAGAATTGAATACAACCGATGGAAAAGTACAAAACGTGGTTTTTCAGACCTCACATAATTTTACTGTTGATGATTCCAAAAAGGTACAGGATGCGGTTACTTTAAATGATTCAGGCTTATATGATGCATATAAAACATATTGGAATGATATAAAGACAAAGGCTGCTGCTGGGATGAAAGACTTTAATTATAGAGAATATAACGGTAATAATCTTACAGCTTTTTTCTATCCTAAAAGAAAGAATGGTGTTGTTTATGGTGATGATACCATTATTGAGATTTTGAATAGCTTAGATCCGACTACCGCTACAATTCGAGTAGGGATGTCTGATTGGGTGAAATCTAGGATTAATGTAGCTGATAAACTAAGTGATTTGCTGGATCAAGGAGCTAAAGTGGAAGTTGTGGTGAAAAATAAAATTGATGCAGAAATCCAGAATGTATTGAACTCTATGAAAAGTCGAGGGGCTTTTATCAAAATTTATAATATATCTAAGACGAATATACACTCGAAATTTATGTTGATAGAAGGGAAATATAAAGGGGAGCAATGCACTTTACTGATTACAGGAAGCCATAATTTTACTACAAATGCTTTGAGGAATAATAATGAAACGATGTTGATGATGAAAAATCAAAAAGTGCTGTATGATAAATATGTAAGCTATTATACTGAGCTAAAAAAATTACCAGGTATCTAAACCAAAGGGGCGTTTTTTATACATTTTTTGCGTAAATGAGAATATCGATTATTCATAACCATATTTAAACAATAGTTTATGAAAAAAGGGTCAGGAAAACTAAAACCCAAGAAATACTCCAGAAGAGAGTTTATTGTAGCTTCGGCCGTTACTGGTGTAAGTATAGCTGTATTAGGATGCAGTAAATCTAAAGATAATGAACCTGTCAAAGTCGAACCACCGAAAGGTAACAATAATCTTAACCTTACAAATGTTGTTATTCCTAAGAAGATAAGTGTTCAATTATCTTCTGACTTTACTATACAGGGGAAAGGATTTGCCGTTGGCGATAAAATTATATTTACTCCAATATTTGAGGGGAAGGCTGCTGTTCTTGATGTTAAATCTGTAACGGAAACAGCCTGTCTTATCAGCATACCTGCAGCCTTTTTATGGGGAAGTCATCGAGTGTCTGTTGCCCGGGCAGATAAAAACATGACATTGGGAGAGACGTTGGTAGAAATGAATGTGCCGGATAAAACCGGAATGACTGTTAAAGGGATGGTTTATGCTGCGGGAATAGGATTGGCAGGTGTTGTTGTATCGGATGGTATGGAGGTGACCAAAACCGACGAGAATGGTATCTATTATCTGCCCTCAAAAAAAACAAAAAACTTTGTTTTTATGTCAATTCCGGGTGGGTATGAAGTAGATACTTCTAATGGAATATTGCCTGTATTTTATAAAAATTTTGAATATGGAAGTAATACGGTAGAAGGAATTAGTTTTGAGCTGAAACCAGTAGAAAATGACAAACACGTAGTGCTTGCATTAGGAGATATGCACCTGGCTAACAGGAATAATGATATAAGTCAATTTCAGAATGGCTTTTTGAGGGATGCCGCACAAAGTATTACAAAGTATAGGAGCGAGGGATATAAAGTTTACGGACTTACCTTGGGAGATATGACATGGGATGCATATTGGTATGATAATAAATACGGTTTTGCTGAATATCTTAATCTGGTTAAGAATATGGGGTTGCCTATATTTCATACGATGGGGAATCATGATAATGATCCTTACGTTAATAGTGACTGGCCGGCAGAAAATGCTTTTAGAAAAAGCCTGGGACCTACTTATTACTCGTTCAATTTAGGGAAGGTGCATTATATTGTATTGGATAATATTCAATATCTGAATACGGGTGGAGCACAGGGAACCATAGGAACCAGAAACTATAATGCAGTAATAGTAGCGGAGCAAATGGCCTGGCTTAAAAAAGATCTGGCAATGATAACAGATCAGTCTACTCCTATTGTTATAGCTATGCACATTCAGTTAAATAATAGTCCTAAACCTTCAGGTGCAAGTGAAACCAGTACATTAAGGTTAAATAACGGTTCTGAGCTTCTTGCTGCATTGAACGGTTTTACGGATGTTAATCTGATTACCGGTCATACACATGTGTGTTATGCCTATGAAAACAATACCAGTATAATGGAACATAATTCCGGGGCTATTTGTGCAACATGGTGGTGGACAGGTAAGAATGGTTATGCAGGTAACCATATTTGCAAAGATGGGGCACCGGGCGGTTATGGAATCTGGAGGTTTAATGGCAGGGATTACCAATGGAATTATAAATCTATTGGGTATAAGGAAGATTACCAGTTTAGGGCTTATGATTTGAATAAAGTGCATATAACGGCGGCTAAATTTGCACCAAAATCAACCGATGCACTTTTAAAACCCTATGCGGGAGAATACGCTAATCTGAATACAAATAACGAAATATTGGTAAATGTTTGGGGTTATGATAAAAGGTGGAAAGTAGAGCTGTTTGAAAATAATTTACCGCTGACAGTCGCTAGAGTAGAGGCTTTGGATCCACTGCATATTGTGTCTTATGAAGCTTTACGGCTGAATGCGAGCGCGGAACCTACGGCAGACTTTGTTAGCGGAAAAACGGCACATTTGTTTAAAGCCAAAGCATCTAATGCTACCAATCCCATCCTGATAAAAGTAACAGATAGATTTGGGAATATTTATTCAGAAACCATGAAGAGACCTAAAGACTTTATTTTAGATATGAGCTAAAACAGGTTGGGGTACAACCTGATTAAAACCAAGTGATTAAATCTGTTAAGAACAGATTTTGAGTAATAAAATTATTTATTGATATGCAAAGAAGAAGTTTCCTGCAGTCTGTAGGAATTATGGCTGGTGGAATGGCCATCAGTTTAAAGTCTAAAGCTTTTACGAGCCTAAAACACGGGAATAGCATTTCGGGAACTGTTACCAGTAATGGGAAGCCATTAAAAAACGTAGTGATATCGGATGGTTTTGAGGTTGTAGCCACAGATGCAAAAGGAAAATATAATATACAATTAACAGAGCGTTCAGAGTTTATTGTCTTAAGTACGCCATCGGGTTATGAGTTTGAGACAGATAACGGAAACCTTGCAAAGCAATATGAAAATCTTGGGGCAAGGAATGAATATCATTTTAAACTGAAAAAACTAAAACAGGACGATACAAAACACCGTTTTATTATTTGGGCGGATCCGCAGGTTAGAACTAAGGGCGATGTTAATCAGATGCAGGAAACATCTGTGCCAGATGTGCAGGATTTGGTGAAAAGTATGGGTAAAGATGCTCTGGTTCATGGAATAACGGTTGGGGATATTGTATGGGATAATCACAAATTAATACCCGATTATACAGAAGCTGTTAAAAAAATGGGAATACCATTTTTTCAGGCGCTAGGAAATCATGATATGGATTACAGGCAAGGGGGCGACGAAACTTCTGATCGTACATTTAAGTCGAGTTATGGCCCTACTTACTATTCATTTAATAGAGGAAAAGCTCATTATGTGATATTGGATGATGTAAGGTATCTTGGAACGGAGAGAGATTACGATGGTTATATTGTACAAGAACAGCTTGATTGGTTGAGAAAGGATCTGGAGTTTGTTCCCAAAGATAATCTCTTAATCATAGGACTTCATATCCCTGTCCATAATTCAGTGAAAAATAACGAAGAATTATACAGTATTATTAAAGGGCGGAAAGTTCATATCATGTCCGGTCATACCCATTACAATAATAATTATCAGAAATATGGTGTATATGAGCATGTTCACGGAACGGTATGTGGGGCGTGGTGGACAGGTCCGGTATGTGGTGATGGAGCTCCGCGAGGCTATGGTGTTTATGAGGTAAGCGGTAATGACTTAACCTGGTACTACAAGCCTACGGGGCTAGATAAAAACGATCAATATAGCTATGATGTGCAAAATCTGACAGCACAGAAAAGGCTTATTGTAAATATCTGGAATTGGGATGAGCAATGGAAAGTAGAATGGTGGGGCAATGATAAGTTTATGGGAGTATTGGAACAAACCAAAGGATATGATCCCAATACAGTACGGCTATATAAAGGAGATAAGTTACCTTCTCCAAGGTCATGGGTAGAACCGAAACGGACAGATCACTTGTTTATGGCTCATCTTGCGCCTGAGATTTCAACCATAAAGATAAAGGTTACCGATAGGTTTGGTCAAATCTATGAAGGGGTACATACGGTATAAAATCTTATAGAGAATACCAATATTAAAATCTGTTGTTTGGATATGAAAAAGCTGGTTTCAATGCTCATGAAGCCAGCTTTTTTTATTGGTAAACTGTTTTATTTGTCCAGTTGAAGATTTCTGATTTCAGTTTTCCATGTCAATGCAGTGAAGAAAATAGAAAGGAAACACGCGGCTATCATTACAAGAAATCCGCCATCCCAACTAAAATGATCCACAACATATCCCATAGCAATATTAGCAAATAATGCGCCGCCCATATAGCCAAAAAGTCCCGTAAGGCCTGCTGCGGTACCTGCTGCCTTTTTGGGTGCAAGATCCAAAGCCTGAACGCCTATTAACATAACGGGGCCGTAAATTAAGAAACCAATAGCTACTAAAGCAGCGTTATCAATCCAAATGTTTCCAGCAGGGTTTTTCCAGTATACCATTACGGCTACAAGTACTAAAACCATATAAATGATGGTTGCAGGTGCTCTTCGGCCTTTAAATACTTTATCGCTTATCCAACCACAAACCAACGTTCCGGGAATTCCGGCATACTCGTATAAGAAATAAGCCCATCCGCTTTGTTTTACAGAAAAACCTTTAGCTTCTTCCAGGTAAGTAGGCGACCAATCCAGAATTCCATAACGAACCAGATACACAAAAGCATTTGCAAAAGCAATGTACCACAGCATTTTGTTATTGAATACGTATTTGAAAAAAATCTCTTTGGCGCTAAGCTCTTCCTCTTGCTTTTCGGAATAGTCTTTAGGATAGTCGTTTTTATACTTTTCTATGGGTGGTAATCCGCATGATTGAGGTGTGTCTCTTACCAGAATGTAGGCAATTAAAGCAAAAAATAGAGCCACCATGCCCGGGAAATAAAATTTACTATGCCAGTCGGCGAAAACCTCTACCCCAAAAATAGCAAGAGGACCTATAAGGCCACCCCCAACATTATGAGCTACATTCCATATGGACATTTTTGTTCCCCGCTCTTTTACCGAAAACCAGTGTACTACTACTCTGCCGCAAGGAGGCCATCCCATTCCCTGAAACCATCCATTGATAAATAATAAGATAAACATGGTTAGTATAGACGATGTTGCAAAAGGAACAAGTCCCATGAAAATCATTGTCAATGCAGAAAGAACAAGACCTATGGTTAGAAATTTGCGGGCATCGCTTCTGTCGGACAGGTTGCCCATTAAAAACTTGCTTAAACCATAAGCAATAGAAACACCTGAAAGTGCCCAGCCCAGATCTGCTTTGGAATAACCTTGCTCCAAAAGATCTGGCATAGCCAGAGTAAAGTTTTTACGAACAAGGTAGTAGCCTGCATATCCCAGGAAAATCCCCAGGAAAACCTGAAACCGTAGTTTTTTATAGGTACTATCTATTTTTTGTTCTTCAATCAGAGGTTTGTGCTCTGGTGGGGCTAAAAATTTAAGCGACATTGTAGTTCGTCTTTTTCAGTTTAGTTAAAGTGTTAAAATAAGTTAGGGTAATCAGATATGATTCCATCTACACCCATTTTTTTCAAGTCGTCAATTTCTTGCTTGGTATTTACAGTCCACGGAAGCACTTTAATATTTTGTTTGTGACATTCTTCAACGAGTTGTTTTGTTACTAATTTGTAATTAGGGCTGTAAATATCGGGTTTGAAGCTTAAGTTTTTTAGGTTATCTGCTAGATTACCTTTAGATACCAGATATGCGGTTTTTACATTTTTATGCTTTTTGTTGATGATCTCAAGCGTTCTGGTGTCAAAAGATTGTATGATTACCCTGTCGGCTATTTTCTTGGAATTGATAACCTTCATTAATCTTTTTACAAATTCTTCTGGTCCTGGGTGGTTGATGTTGTCCCCTTTTGCGGATATTTTAGTCTCTATATTATAATGAGGTGCAGGGTAGTTTTTTTGTTTGGCATACAATTCAACAGAATCTATCAGTTCAGATAGCAGTGGAATGTAAGCATGCATTTTTTTCTGGTCAGGAAATGCAGGATAAAGTTTAGATCCTACATCGTATTTTTTTATTTCGCTATACTTATGGTTATATAGTTTGTTGTCTCTTTGATTTTTTGCAGGTAGTGGCTGACCATTTGGGTCTAGTACAAAAGCAGCATTAAGCCAGTTGTCATGAGAAACGATTACTTTTTTGTCCTTACTAAACTGTACATCCATTTCCAGTGTTACACCTAAATCTAAAGCTTTTTTCATTGCGGGAATGGTGTTTTCAGGCATTAAGCCTCTGGCGCCTCTATGTCCTTGTAAATCTATTTTGTCTTGTGCAAAGCTATTGGTGGATAATAATGCCATGGCTGCAGCTACTGCAAATGTGAGTTTTCTTTTCATAAATTAATTTTGATTTAGGAAGTAACAAAACTTTTGTTAACACAATATTAAAAAATAAAAAGAAATAAAAAGAAACAAATGGCAATAATTTGATTGTGTGTTTGGCTTTCGATGAAAATATTGGTCATGAATGACCCTGTTTAAGAGGGAGATAAAAGGAGTTGTCGATTCGTAATAGGAGAAAAGACAATGTTATCGTGTGAAAGTATGGAATATTATTAAATCAGCAGTTAGGGGATACATCCAAGATGTAGGAAATCAAAATAGGTTTCTATTATTCAAAGCGTTGATTGGTTTGAAAATAAGCTCAGAGAGACAACGTCAAGCGGTCTTCCTGAACTTATTTGAGGATTAAAATGTTTTGTAAGCTTTAAGATTTGTTTGTTAAGTATATTTCTTGTTGAATTGGAGGGATAATACCTTTAGATTGAGCTATATCAAATAGCATATTGATTGCGTTTCTACCCTCTACACCTAGTTCTAAAGAATACTTATTCACATATAAATTAATGTGTTTGTACATAACCTCTTCTTCCATAGCTTGTGCATGTTCTTTAATAAAGCTTAAAGCCGATTTTGGGTTTTCAAACGCGTATGCCACAGACTTTGCAATAAGACGGTTGACTTTTTGTTTAATTGCCAAAGGAAGGTCTCTTTGAATAACTATACCGCCTAAAGGTATGGCACAGGTAGTTGTTTTCTCCCAGAAATCTCCCAAATCAATAACTTTAACTAAGCCTTTATCGCTGTACGTAAATCTGTTTTCGTGAATAATAAGTCCCAGATCTATTTGTTTGTTTAATAAGCCCTGCTCAATTTCAGAAAAAAGCATTTCCTGTTTATTGGTCAAATCCGGATAGGCGATACCTAATAAAAAATTAGCCGTGGTGTATTTTCCGGGTATACCTACTATAAGGTTTTCGGGATCTTTTTTTATACGCTCAATATCAAAATCTTTATGGGTAATCAGCAATGGGCCTACACCAAAACCTAAGGCACTGCCGGCATCCAGTAATTCGTATTTGTCCAGCGCATAGGCAAATGCATGGTAGCTTAACTTTGTGATATCAAGCTCGCCGTTAAAAGCTTTCTGGTTCAGGGTCTCAACATCATCAAAAAAAACTTCAAATTCCAGACCTTCCGTATCTATTTTATGATGGATAAGAGCGTCAAATATAAAAGTATCATTAGGGCAAGGCGAGAATCCAAGAGTAAGTTTCATATTCAATTTCTTTATTTTTTTAATATGGACACAGGTTGTGTTCGTTTTAAACCAATGATTTTAAAAAAACAGGTAACCAATCGTTCAGGTTTTTTACTGCCAAAGGGATGTTCCAGTTGTTCTTATTTCTTTTTTCCACATAATTAGATACAGACCTGATTTGTAAGGCAGACACTTGGGCTTCTTCACAAGCATAAAAGAAAGCTGCGCCTTCCATGCTTTCGAGTTTTGGAGTAAACATTTCAATGGTTTCTTCTATAGTTTCCTCGTTACCATGAACTTTGTTTACTGTAATAGCGCGTACCCGGGTAAGTTTGTTCTCTGTTAATTTAAAAGAACTGTTGTATCTGATCTCGCCCAATTGCATTTCTTCAAGAGTTAAGAAATCCTCATCGTCCTCGGCTCCCAGTTCAGAGAAAATGTCCTCATCAATTTCAACCAATTGACCAATCTGTAATTTTCTGGAAAAACTTCCGGCTATGCCTATATTTATCGCCAGGTCGTATTGGTTTTTGGAAAGTTCAGTACCTAACGCATAGGCCGTAGCAACCATTCCTACACCTGTTATCAGAAAACGAAGTTGATGTTTTTCAAAATCAATTGTGTCATCTGGAATTCCTTTTACAGATAATTTATTCAGAAAAGGGGCTATTTCTGAGTATGTAGCCGCCACAATAAGTATTTTCATAGAACAAATTTACATACAATGATTTAAACAGTCTATTCTCTTGTAAATGCTTTGCTTATATTTGCGCTTTATTTCATAAAAATGATTTACATAACCAGAAAAGAGCATTTTAATGCGGCACATAAGCTTTATCGTGAAGACTGGAGTAAAGAGAAAAACGAAGAAGTTTTTGGCATTTGCTCTAATGCAAATTGGCATGGGCATAATTATGACCTTTATGTAACTATTAAGGGCGAAATTAATGAAGAGACGGGATTTGTGATAGACCTAAAAGTACTGAAAGATATTATTATTGAAAATGTGGTGGATAAGTTGGACCATAAAAACATCAATTTAGATGTAGATTTTATGAAAGGGAAAATGGCCTCTACAGAAATACTTGCTGTAGAGATATGGAAACAACTGGAGCCTCATATTGTTGTAAGAGGAGCACAATTACATTGTATTAAATTATATGAAACCGTCAATAATTACGTAGAGTATTTTGGCGAATAAAACGAATAATGATGATATATTCTGATAACGATGAACATTTTGAAGTAAACGGATACGCAAAGATTGACAGGTATAACGATAGTAAAACTTCAGAAATTGCTTCGAACTATAAAGAGATCCTGCGTCAGATAGGAGAAGATCCTGAGAGAGAAGGATTGTTAAAAACTCCTGAGCGTTACGCAAAAGCATTGCAGTTTCTAACACATGGTTATGATTTGGATGCGGCGGAAATATTGAGGTCGGCAATGTTCAAAGAAGAATATAGCCAAATGGTTATCGTTAAAGATATAGAGGTATATTCGTTATGCGAACATCATGTTATACCTTTTTTTGGAAAGGCTCATATAGCTTATATTCCGGATGGACACATTGTTGGTTTGAGTAAAATTCCAAGAATAGTAGATGTATTTGCCAGAAGACTTCAGGTACAGGAACGTTTGACTAACGAGATAAGAGACTGTATACAAGCCACGTTAAAACCAGCTGGTGTTGCTGTGGTAATGGAGTGTAAGCACATGTGTATGAGTATGAGAGGGATACAGAAACAAAACTCGGTAACTACAACTTCTGCTTTTACCGGAGAATTTGTTAATGAACCAACCAGATCGGAATTTTTGAGATTAATTTCTGCCGATTTGTATAAGTAAGATAATAGATTGTAATTATAGTGTATAACCGTAGAAACAATAGGTTATATATTGATAAAACATACCCAATAAAATACTGAATCAATAGCCTGATTGGTATGCATAGGTTAAATCTGGCATATTTTAGGGCAGGCTTAAATCAAACAAGAAATGAAAGCATACATTTTTCCCGGTCAAGGGGCTCAATTCGTAGGAATGGGTAAAGATTTATATGAAACTTCTGAAGAAGCTAAATCTTTATTTGAAAAAGCTAATGAAATATTAGGTTTTAGAATTACAGGCATTATGTTCTCTGGAACAGATGAAGACCTTAAACAAACAAAAGTTACCCAACCTGCTATATTTTTACATTCTGTAATACTGGCGAAGGTATTGGGTGGAGATTTTAAACCGGATATGGTTGCAGGGCACTCGTTAGGAGAGTTTTCTGCATTGGTAGCGGCAGGTGCTTTATCTTTTGAAGATGGTTTAAAACTGGTAGCCAAAAGAGCCAATGCTATGCAAAAAGCTTGTGAGATACAGCCATCAACCATGGCGGCGGTTCTGGGACTGGATGATTTTACCGTTGAAGATATTTGTCAGCGGGTAAGTGACGTTGTAGTGCCGGCTAATTATAATTGCCCGGGACAGTTGGTTATATCCGGAACTATAGAAGGAGTAGATAAAGCATGTGCTTTATTAACAGAAGCGGGTGCAAAAAGAGCGATTAAATTAAATGTAGGCGGTGCTTTCCACTCTCCTCTGATGGAAAGTGCAAGGGTAGAACTGGAAGCAGCTATTGTAGATACAGAGTTTAAATCGCCAATATGTCCAATCTATCAGAATATAGATGCAAAACCTTATACAGACGTAGCAGCTATTAAAGATAACCTGATAGCACAGTTAACCGGTTCTGTAAAGTGGACACAAACTGTACAAAAGATGATTGAGAACGGAGCAACTTCTTTTGTTGAGGTTGGGCCAGGAAATGTTTTACAGGGTCTGGTGAAAAAGGTAAATAGGGCTATGGAGACATCAGCAGCCTCTATTGCATAGCTAAAATGTAAATAAAAGGTATCGGGATGTTTATTCAAAAGCATCCCGATATTTTTTTGGCTTGAATTTTAACTACATTTAGCAATTATCAATACCTTAGTAGATAATACATATTTTAAGGTAGTGTGAAATACAACTATAAGATTATCAGTTATTTGCTATTTTTTTGATATTCCTGTCAAATGATGCGAAGATTATTTTTTGTGATATAGAACTTTATAAAGGCTATAAAACCGAGCTTGCAGTTGAAAACAACCACTAAAATACGATGGCTTTTATTACTGGTAACGATAGGGCTTTTTGCAACAGCCTTAACGGCCAGATGGGCATCAACAAGAGCCTTAAGGTTGGAAACATACGCTGAGAGCGTAACAACGGCGCTGAATAAAAAAGAAGCTTTTATTTACGATTATCTTAGAGATTCAGCGAAGTTTGAAAAATTAAAATCGTTAACCCTGGATGCTGATTATGCACTAAATACTATTGATTATTTCTCGTCACGGAATATCTACTTTCAAACTTTTACCAATAATAAGCTCACCTTTTGGTCTGATGAATGCGTTAGTGATAAATATGCGGTAAACCTGAAAGATGGCACCGGGTTTATAGGTTATAATAATGGGTGGTACCAGGTAGTGAAAAAGGGGAAAGGCTCCTTTTTTGTGGTTTTCTATGTGCTGGTAAAAGCTAATTACCCCTTCCAAAATCAATTTCTTAACCGGGAAACTGGAAATGATATTTTTGAAGATAGGGCTATCGATATAGCAGATGTTTCGGATAGTGATGTGGCCAATGTCAAAACAGTCGATGGAAAATATCTTTTTTCGATTAAAAAAGCAGATGAAGTAGACGAAAAAACAAGCTCAGAGGTAGAGGCCGTGTTTTGGTTTCTTGGCTTTTTATTCCTGATTACACTGATAAATAGTGTTTGTAAATACTATGCAGATAGTGGATATCCGTTAGCAGCATCCATGGTTCTGGTCGGGTGCTTTACTGCTATAAGATACTTTTGCCTGATTTCTAATTTTCCGGAAGCATTCTATAATCTAAAATTATTTAGCCCTTTGGTGTATGCCTCTAGCTATCTTTCTCCTTCTTTGGGCGATCTGGGAATTAATTTCTTTTTAGCATTATGGTGTGTGATTTTTATTTATAGCTATAAAAAAAACATATATAAACCTATTGGTAATAAATTATACGGTTATGTGGTAATGACCATATTTGCATTATTTATTATCTATATCTCTTATCAGCTATCGGATATATTTTGGGGACTTATCTATAACTCAAATATCAATTTTAAGGTTGCTAATATTATCAACTTAGATGTTTGGAGCCTGGTGTGGATTGTTATTTTATTAATGGCCCTGCTCTTTTATTATATTATAATTGAGTTTATTGTAGGCTATACTGTATATATACCACTGAGCTTTAAGAAGAAAATGGTGTTTTTGGCACTTGTCTTAATTGCTTTGAGTATTTATCAGATTGTATTTGGGGTTTATACTATTTATCCTTTATTGGTCTGTTTGCTTATTGCGGTGGTGGCTTTGGTTGTTTACCAGTATAAAGGTTTTGTTATATTTCCGGCTTTGGTTTTAATGACGCTTATTTTATCAACTATAGTATCGTTAAAACTCAATAACTATAAAGGGATTAAAGAAAGGGAATACCGTAAACTACTAGCCTTGAAACTAGAGTCGGCAGATGATCCTAAAAATATATTCCTCTTTAAGCATATCGAACAAAAAGCAGCAGATGATCATGTGTTACGAAATTACTTCGAAACACATAAAGAGGCTAAAGACATCAGGCGTTATATACAGGAAGAATACCTTAAAAATTACCTGAATAACTATGACGTAAAAGTATTACCCTTTGGTAGTGACGGAGAAGTTTTTGACCGTAAGGTTAAAGAAAGACTGGCAGACTATAGAGATCTGGTGGAGTCGGGGTCATTAAAAGTCTCAGAAAACTTTTATCGTGTATCAAACACCTTTGGTATCCAAAATTACTTTGCTATTATTCCTGTAAAGTCTTCTAATAAATTTACAGGTTATCTTATACTCGAGCTTAAGTACAGGCAGATAAAAGATTTTGGGAATTTCCCCCACCTCTTAAAAGATGGGAAGTATATAACTACGGATGATTATTCAGGTTATTCGTATGCCTATTATTATAATAATAAGCTGGTTTATCAGTCCGGGAGCTATATTTATAGCATATTATACAGCGAAACAAGTGTGTCTGATAAAAAAGAGTTTTCTGCGTTTAAAAAAGATGGGTATAGCCATTTAATTTATAAACCATCGTTGAGTAAGATTATTGTTGTAAGTAAAGAAATAGATACCTTTTGGAAAGAACTAGCTGCTTTATCGTTTTTCTTTATTATCATTCTTGTTTTTGGGATAATCCTGTTATCGTATAAGTGGGCGTGGCATTTAATTTCATCCTATCAATTTAGCTTAATCAACTTTAAGTTAAGACTACAGCTTTCCAGTAATAAAATACTTTATAAAACACGTATACAAATAGCGTTGGTGCTGGCCGTGGTTACATCCCTTATTATTGTGGGGTTAATTACATTCTCTTATGTTTCTATTCAGTATAAAGAACATCAGGAAGCTCTAATAAGAGAGAGGGTTAGAGCCATAACCAAGGCTTTTGAAAATCAGTTGGAAGAAAATGATATCAATCGCTTAGATCATGAAGATAAAATAGCAGGATTTAAAGAGTTGGTAAAACTTTACAATACTGATTTAACCTTGTACCATAATAACGGTGAGGTGCTGTATACTACACAACCCAAAATATACGAGTTAGGTATTATAGCTAACCGTATGAATCCTGTTGCGTTGATTAATATGAGCATGCGCCAAAAATCAGAATTTTTGCAGAACGAAAATATTGGCGGACTCAATTACGTATCGGCATATATGCCTATTGTAAATTCTTTTAATAATGTGGTTGGTTATTTGCAGCTGCCTTATTTTGCCAATGAAAACGAGTTTAACCAAAAAATAAGTAATTTCCTTAATCTGTTAATCAACATTTATGTGTTGGTATTTGTTGCCATTGGTTTCTTCGCATTTGTGGTGGCTAACCAGATTACCAGTCCATTAACCTTAATTCAGGACAGTATGTCCAGAACAAAAATAGGTCAAAAGAATAAACCTATCTATTGGCGGCGGAATGATGAAATAGGTAATTTAATTAGTGAGTATAATAAGATGATACTGGCTCTGGAAGATAGTGCAAATAAATTAGCAAGGTCTGAAAGGGAGATGGCCTGGAGAGAAATGGCAAAACAAGTGGCGCATGAGATTAAAAATCCATTGACACCTCTCCGTCTGGGAATACAGATGTTGGAAAGGTCCTGGAAAGAACAAGACCCGAATTTTGATTCCAAGTTTAAGAAATTTAGCCAGTCTTTTTTAGAACAGATAGACAGTTTAAGCCGTATAGCTTCTGAATTTTCCGATTTTGCAAAGATGCCCGATCTTAAGCTTGAAAAAATTGAGTTGGCAGAAGTATTGAATCAAGCAATACAGGTTTATAAGAATATGGATCATATTCAGATTTTTAGTAACGAAGAAAAAATAAAAGGCATTTATATAAAAGCAGACCGTGATCAGTTGTTAAGATCGTTTAATAACCTGTTAAAAAATGCTATAGAAGCTATTCCCGAAAATAAAGATGGAATAGTTACTATTCATTGCAGTGTAGAAGGCAATCATGTGGAAATAAAATTTGAAGACAATGGAATGGGGATACCAGAAGACTTGCAGATTAAGATTTTTACACCCAACTTTACTACAAAAAGCTCGGGAACAGGATTAGGTTTGGCCTTCGTAAAACAGGCAGTCGTAAATATTGGAGGAAATATCTATTTTACAACTACATTTAATGAAGGAACAACGTTCCATATTTCGTTGCCTGTAGCCAATTAGATGAAGCATAGAATCTTTGTTGCAAGTGTCATAATTGTATTGGGACTGTTTAGTTTAGCAGCTTTGGCCCAAATAAAAGGTAATTATCACCAGAAGACAATTGCTGTGAAAGACTCTTTGGTTATAGATACCCTTAGTATTATTCCCCAAACTTTCGGGATTTATGAAGGAGATGTATTGTTAGATACGTCCCGGTATCGTTTAGATCTGGTTCGGGCTTTATTGACTTGGAGAAATAAACCCAAAGCAGATTCATTAACCATTAGATACCGGACTTTTCCTGCGCTCCTTTCCCAGCAATCTTTTCATAAAAGTAAATCTATTATCGGCTTTGAGGTTATAGGAAATAAAGGCATGCCTTCTACAGAGCTTCCTATGAAAGAAAGTACGCTTTTTAATTTTCAGGGGATAGATAAAAGCGGGAGTATTTCCAGAAGTATAGGGTTTGGTAATAATCAGGATTTATCTGTAAACTCCAATATGGTATTGCAGCTGTCGGGAAAATTGAGCGAAGAAATAGATCTTCTGGCTGTTATATCCGATGATAATATACCCATACAGCCCGATGGTAATACTCAACAAATCAATGATTTTGATAAGGTGTTTATCCAGTTGAAAAGAAAAGATGCAACTTTAATTGTGGGTGATTATGAGTTGAAAAGACCCGATAGCTATTTTATGAATTACTTTAAACGCACACAAGGAGTTTATGTGGGCAATGAGTTTAAAGATAAAAATAACTATAAGTATACTACAAAGGTTGCTGCTGCGGTATCAAAAGGGCGGTCGGCAAGAAACCAGTTTATTGGAGAGGAAGGAAATCAGGGGCCTTATCGTTTAACAGGAAATAGTGGCGAGCAGTATATTATTGTACTCTCCGGGACCGAACGTGTATTTATTGACGGTGAATTACTGCTAAGAGGCCAGGATAATGACTATGTGATAGATTATAATAGTGCAGAAATTACTTTTACCGCCAAAAGGATGATTACGCGAAACTCGCGGATTTCTATAGAGTTTGAATACTCTGATAAAATGTACGGAAGAAGTCTCTATTCTGTAGAGCAGCGTTTTCAAAGCAAACGTTTAGAGTTAGGATTTAACTTTTATTCGGAGCAGGATAACCCTAATAGGCCTATTTTACAAACTATATCAGATGAACAAAAAGAAATTCTTAAGCAGATTGGAAATAATATAGACCAGGCTTTGGTACCCAATGTAGATTCCGTTGCATTTAATGACAATGAGGTACTTTACAAAAAAGTAGATACGCTAGGGCTTTCGGCAGTGTATGTTCATTCAAACAGCCCGCAAGAAGCAAAATATAGAGTAGGATTTAGCTATGTAGGTAAAAACAAAGGAAACTACATAACGGACGCAAATAATGTGACCAACGGTAGGGTTTACAAGTTTGTTGCTCCAATAGGAGGAGAACCACAAGGAGATTACGAACCTTTAACTCTATTAATAACACCTAAAAAGCAACAATTAGCCACTTTGAACGCCAATTATCAGGTAGCAAAAAATGCAAATCTTTTTACAGAATTTGCCATAAGCAATAACGATCCTAATCTTTTTTCAGAAATAGGGAATAAAGAAAATCAAGGTATGGCCTATAAGTTAGGCTATCAGCAAAAAAATATTCTGTCTAAAAACAAATCGGGTACATTGCAGTTAAATACCCAGGTCAATTATGAGTATGCGGATAGTAAATTTGTGGCGATAGAAAGATATAGACCTGTAGAATTTGATCGTGATTTTAATTATAGAGGAACTACTATAAGAAAGAGTGATGAACATTGGGTTTCTATGTTTCTACAGCTTAAAAAAGACGATGATAAGCAGGTGGATTATAAGCTGAGTACTTTTATCCGTACGTTAGATTATACAGGTTGGCAACATGCTTTTAACGGTAAATACACTTTTAAAGGATTCCGTTTAGTTTATCAGGGAAGCTTTTTGAATTCGGATCAGGACTCCTTGAAAGGGCAATTTTCTCGTCAACGTGTAGATCTGAGCAAAAAATGGAGACAATTTGTGTTGGGAACCGAAGTACAGGAAGAAAATAATAAGACCCGAAATGTGCAGGATAATAAGCTCAGTTTACAATCTTTTTATTTCCGACAGTTTGACTATTACCTCAAAACAGAGGGAGAGTCTAAGAATACATCTTTTCAGCTAAATTATATTTCTCGCTTAGATCAGTCGCCTCAGGAGTTTTTTCTTACAGACTATACGCATTCATCAACCTACTCCGGCAAGCTGGATATGAATAAAAGAGGGAAGTCGCCACTTTCCGTTACAGCCAGCTACAGAACAGTAAGTTATTTACAACAGGATACTATTTCTCGAGATGAAGAGACACTTTTATCCAGAATAGACTATAACCTTAATCTGTTTAAAGGTTTTCTGAATTTACAGTCTTTTTACGAACTGGGGACAGGTCAGGAGCCCAGAAGAGAATACATTTACCTTGAAGTACCTGCAGGGCAGGGAGCGTATGCATGGAAAGATTATAATAATAACGGAATAAAGGAACTTAACGAATTTGAAATTGCAAAATTCCCGGATGAGGCAAGGTACATTCGGGTGTATAGGTCAACCAATGACTTTATACGGTCAAACTTTTCCAATATTAATCAAACCCTGCGCTTGGATCCGGCTATTTATCTAAAAGGTAAGCAAGGTTTTTACGGTTTTCTTTCAAAGTTCTCTTCTGTATCGGTATTAAGGATTAATAAAAAAGTTTTGGCAGGAGAATCTGGTTTAATCCTTAATCCTTATCAAACCAATATAGATGCTGATAATCTTGTTTCTCTAAATTCTTTTCTGAGAAATACTTTGTTTTTTAACAGAATGAATCCCAGATGGGGTTTGGAATTAAATATGCAGAGTAATTCGGCGAAATCTATGCTGACGAATGGTTTCGATTCCAGAAATACAACAGAACAGGGTTTTAGATTCAGATGGAGTTTTGTACAAAAGAGTAATTTCTCTATGGAGCTAAAGACGGGAGATAAAAATTTACGTTCTGAGTTGTTTTCTAATAAAAATTACCAGATCCATTTTATTGAAATGAGACCTGAGTTTGGTTACCAGTTTAATCAAAACTGTAAACTTACATTGAATGGAGGGCTTAAGTCTCAAAAAAACAGTGCGATTTATGGAGGCGAAAATGTTACTAATTTAAATATAGGATCAGAAATTCGCTATAATTTGTTAGGTAAGGGTACATTGGTCTCTCAGCTCAACTTTATAAATAACAATTTTAAGGGGTCTAATAATACCGCTATATCCTACGAACTTTTAGATGGTTTACAGCCCGGAAGTAATATGACCTGGACAGCAAGTTTCCAGAGGGTAATATCTAACGGTATACAACTTAATTTTAATTATGAGGGGCGTAAATCTAATGAGATTAAAATGATCCATACAGGAGGTATACAGGTTAGGGCATTTTTCTAGAAAAACAAAAGGCCTTCAAACGGGGAGAATGAAGGCCTTTTTACTAACCAATTATAAACCTATCACAAATATAGCTCAAAATGCTAGTTCATTAAAGTGTCTTAACATTTTTTAACATTTTTAAGAAGTTTTGTGATTTTAGCTTTTTTAAAAAAAAGCCCTGAGACATAATACCTAAGGGCTTTAAGTATTATAATTGGTTAGTTTAATAACTAAAGATACAACAATTTCTTAACACGTCAATAGTAAAAATGAAAAAATATTGACAATACAGGGTTGATATTCAGTGTTTTCGCACACAACGTAATAAATAATAAACAACTGTTTAGCAGTGATTTAAAAAAGACTGTTACCCTAAGGCTTAAAACTTGAAAACATTATTAGGGGTAATGCACATATTTAATCTGATGTCGAATTTATCGCAAATAATATCTTCTTCCAGTGGGCCAAATAAAGATAAGCCTACTTTTAAAGCCTCTTTTTTACATTGTGTCAGAAAACGATCGTAAAACCCTCCTCCGTAACCAATTCGATGGCCTTTAAGATCAAAAGCTAATAAAGGAACAAAAATAACATCAATGCTTTCTGGCTTTATTTTTTTGCCAAAAACAGGTTCAGGAATTCCGTACTTGTTTTTTTGGAGTATAGAATGTTCATAATCAAACAGGATATGCTGCATAGAACACTGTTTAAAGTTGGTTCTAGGTACTACAATTTCTATGTTAGGATATTGTTCCCTAAAGAAAGAGATGATTTCAAAAGTATCTACTTCGTTGTTTTCTGTGATAGGTAAAAATAAATGAACGTAATGGTATCTGCTCCAATCTATTTCTTTAATCTTGTCCAGAATGGAATCATTAAAGGCCCAATAATCTTTTTTCGGAAGGTTTTTTCTTTCGGTAAGTTTCTGTAAACGTATATCTTGTTTCACAATCAGCTCTGTGTGCGGGTCTAATATAAAAAAAATCGATTAAAAAAAAACGGTTTCAGCTTCAGACGAAGCGAAACCGTTTATCAACCTAAACCTAAAACTTAAATATGAAAAATTAACTTTTTACTCGTTCAATATAAGCTCCTGTAGCAGTATCAACCTTTACTTTATCGCCTTGGTTGATAAATAAAGGAACTCTTATTTCAACTCCTGTTTCTACAGTAGCCATTTTTTGTGCATTTGTAGAAGTATCTCCTTTTACCGCTGGTTCGGTATAGGTAATTTCCAGTTCTACAGAGTGCGGCGCTTGTGCCATTATTGGCTCTTCACTTTCAAAGGCAACAATAACATTCATTCCTTCCTTTAAGAAACGGGCAGACGCACCAAACAAGTGTTTTGGTATGTTATATTGCTCGAAAGTATTGTTGTCCATGACTACGAAGAAATCTCCGTCATCATATAAATATTGATAATCGTTGGTTTCAACACGACAAATTTCTACCTCCTCATCAGTTCTGAAACGATACTCCACCAGTTTTCCGGTTTTTACATTTCTCATTCTAGCCTGATAGAAAGCTCTTAAGTTGCCAGGTGTACGGTGAATGAACTCTTCTACAGAGACTAATTCTCCATTGAATCTTAGTACGTTACCATTTTTTATTTCCGATGCCTTTGCCATAAAATTTCTTTTATTTGGGAGCGCAAAGTTAATGTTTTTTTGCCAAAAGACCAAACAGGTCTTTAAAGTTTAAAGACAAGAAAAAGCAGGACTAACCTTTATTTGTAATCGGCTATTTTTAGTTGATTTTCGCAGAAGTTATATTCTACTTCCTGATTAGAGCACACAATAAGTAAACGCCCTCTGGTATAATCCGTTATAAGTTGCTGATACCATTCTATTCCCTGTTGGTCTAAGTTAGAACAGGGCTCGTCTAGAAATAATACCGTTGTTTCAGATAAAACAGCAAGAGCCAGTTTTACTCGCTGTTTCATTCCGGAAGAATAGTACTTTATTTGTTTGTTTTTGTTGTTCTGCATTCCCAGTAACTTAATAACGTCGTCCTGGCAAATGTTATTCAAAGGTTTTTTGAATTTAAAATGAAAATCGATAGCTTCTGTAAGGGTGAAATCCTCTATCAATTCCAGATAAGGTGCTGCAATAGCAATATGGGCGAAAACTTTTTCGATATCTATCGAGGTCGATTTTTCGGCATCAATAAAAGATATTTTTCCGGAAGAAGGAGCTAAAGAACCACTTAGAATATGTAATAAGGTAGATTTACCAGAACCATTTATCCCTAAGATGGCATAAGATTTACCGGTATGGAAATGATAATTGATATCTTTAAAAATCCATTCCCTGTTAAATCTTCTGCCAACATTTTCTAGGATAATGTCCATGTTTTAAGAATTACCAAAGCCTTTCATAACACCTCTGTTAGAGTTTCTGATGAAATTAATAATCTCATCACGTTCCTCAGTAGGTTTAAATTCAGCTTCAATAATATCAAGAGCTTTGGTAACGTTGTTATGATTTACAAAAAGTACTCTGTATATATCCTGTATTTCGTTTATTTTTTCAGACGTATAGCCCCTTCTTCTCAGCCCAACAGAGTTTATCCCTGCGTAAGAAAGAGGTTCTCTTGCTGCTTTTACGTAAGGAGGTATATCTTTTCTTACCAATGAACCGCCAGTAACAAAAGCATGCGATCCAACTTTAACAAATTGATGTATAGCTACCATTCCGGCCAGTACAACATGGTCACCAATGGTAATATGGCCAGCAAGTGTAGTTCCGTTAGAGAAAATACAATAGTCGCCCACTTCACAATCATGTGCCACGTGACAATAGGCCATGATTAGGCAATTGCGGCCTACTTTGGTTTCCCATCGATCGTTGGTGCCTCTGTTTATGGTTACATACTCTCTAATGGTTGTATTATCCCCAATAATGGCGTAAGTTTCTTCTCCAGCATATTTTAAATCCTGTGGAATGGCAGAAATTACAGCACCCGGAAATATCTTACAGTTTTTTCCGATTCTGGCACCGTCCATGATGGTTACGTTTGAACCAATCCATGTTCCTTCCCCAATTTCCACATCTTTATGGATTACCGCAAAAGGATCAATAATCACACTGTCGGCAATTTTTGCCTGCGGGTGTATGTATGCTAAGGGTTGTATCATTTAATTTTTAGCTTTCTTTTACTTTAGTTATTTGTGCCATCATTTCTGCTTCAACTACGATGGTTTCTCCAATCATTCCAACACCTTTCATTTGTGCAATACCTCTTCTCATGGGCTCTATCAGATCACATCTGAATACCAGGCTATCTCCCGGATTTACCTGTGCTCTGAAACGAACTTTGTCTATTTTTAGAAAATAAGTCAGGTAATTTTCTGGATCAGGGACAGTGCTTAAAACCAATATTCCACCTGTTTGTGCCATAGCTTCTATCTGGATAACACCAGGGAAAACCGGAGCTCCGGGAAAATGACCTTCAAAAAAATATTCGTTCATCGTAACGTTCTTTACACCCACTACGTAAGTTTTTGTCAATTCGATAATCTTATCGATAAATAAAAACGGAGGTCTATGAGGGAGGATGCTCATAATCTTCGTTACGTCGTAAAGAGGCTTGGTTGCCGGGTCGTAAACGTTGATTGATTTCTTTCTTTTATCTTTTTTAATTGCCGCTTTTATTTTCTTGGCAAAAGCAACGTTTGCCGCATGTCCTGGTCTGGCAGCCATAATGTGTCCTTTTAATGGAACACCGATTAGGGCTAAGTCCCCAATCATATCCAGTAGTTTATGACGGGCAGGCTCGTTTTGATAACGAAGCTCTATATTGTTAAGTACGCCTTCTTTAGCAACCTTTATTTCTTCTCTTTTAAATGCCTTGGCAAGTTCTCTTAATTCTGCTTCTTCCACCTCGTGGTCAACAATAACGATAGCATTGTTAATGTCACCACCTTTAATAAGATTGTGCTTTAACAGCATTTCCAGCTCGTGTAAGAAAACAAAAGTTCTGCTGGAGGCAATGTGTTCTTTAAAGTCGCCTATAGAAGTTATGGTTGCATGTTGACTTCCTAAAACAGGAGAGTTGTAATCTACCATACAGGTAAAACGATAATCGTCCTGATGCGGCATGGCTACCATCTCTACGTTTCTGTCTTCTTCAGAATAATTGATGTTATGCGGAATATAATAATATTCTCTTTCAGCCTGTTGTTCTTTGCAGCCTACAGATTCCAGTGCTTTAACAAATTCAATAGCACTTCCGTCCAGTATAGGTACCTCTATGCCGTTTAGTTCTATGAGTACGTTGTCTATCTCACATCCTACTAAAGCAGCTAAAACGTGTTCTGTGGTACTTACGCTGGCGCCATTTTGTGAAATGGTGGTGCTTCTGGAAGTATCAGTAACATTATCAACGTCTGCTTCAATAATCGGTTCTCCCGGTAAATCAGTCCTTTTAAATTTATAGCCGTAGTTTTCAGGGGCCGGTTTAAAAGTTAAAGTAACCTGCGCTCCGGTATGTAAACCAACACCCGACACACTAACTTCTGATTTAATCGTTCTCTGTTTTGGATTCATAAGATTTTGTTTTTTAGTCGAGCCCCTTCAATTGCTGTATGGCTTTTTGTAATTCATCAAGTTTTCTTTCCATTTCTGGTAGACGTTGAATTACAACCTGTGCTCTCATATAATTATGGTAGGTGGTAGCTGGTGCTCCGCCCCATTTTTTATCTTCTTCTTCAATAGATTTATTGATTCCTGATTTTGCCTGTACCTGAGTGCCTTTGGCCAGGGATATGTGTCCAACTATACCAACTTGTCCGCCAATAATGCAGTTCTCTCCAATTTTAGAACTACCAGAAACTCCCGTTTGTGAGGCAATTACTGTGTTTGCGCCAACTTCAGCATTATGGGCAATCTGAATAAGGTTGTCCAATTTTACACCCTTTCTGATGATAGTAGAACCCATAGTGGCCCGGTCTATACAAGTATTGGCCCCTACTTCCACATTTTGTTCAATAATCACATTTCCAATCTGGCTTATTTTGTTGTAAGAACCATCAGCTTGTGGTGCAAAACCAAAGCCATCGCTACCAATTACAGCATTGGAATGTATAATTGTATTGTCGCCAATAATACAGTCATGATAAACCTTTACACCAGAGAAAAAAGTGCAGGAAGTCCCCACCTGAGCATTGTCGCCAATATAAACATTAGGGTATATTTTAGAACCCTTGCCTATAGTGGCACCAGCGCCTATATAGGAAAAGGCTCCTATATAAACATCGTCAGCAACTTTTGCATCGGGGTGTATAAAAGAAGGCTGTTCAATCCCTGTTTTATTAAGCTTAATGGTGTTGTACATCTCCAAAAGCACAGAAAAGCTGGAATAAGCATTTTCTACCCGTATAAGGGTAGGCTTTACCGGCTCGGTAATTTCTAAATCTCCATTTACAATAACTACAGACGCATTTGTAGTATATAAAAAAGATTCATATTTAGGATTGGCCAAAAAGGATAGACATCCTTGTTCGGCTTCTTCAATCTTTGCTAACTTGAAGACTACAACATCTGGGTCACCTTCTATGGTTCCCTGAAGTAGTGTACTAACCTCTTTTGCGGTAAATTGCATCTGGCAAAATTAACTGATAATATTAAATGAACAAATTGTTGGATTAAAATAGCAATAAGAAGCTATATTTTTAGATAACATAAGAAGTTTTTAGTTACCTCAATTGATAAAGCTTCGAGACTGGAAGTGTCCGAAACCACCGTTATATCCTCTATATTGCCGTTTTTTCTTAAAATATCGATACTTCCACTACCTGCACTGTAAGCACGGTTGTTAATAGTGTCCGTAAAAATAAAATAAGAAGATTCGTGCTCGCTAATACCTAATTTATTGATGATGTTATGTTTTATAAGGTTAATTCGCTCCACATCCGGCACCTCATTGCTTATTTCCACCTTAAAAAGTTTACGGGTTACCAGTAACTGACACAATGTGCTTAATATCTTGTCGGGATGGTGTTGCCAAACCTTAATAGCTCCCATAATATCGTGATCGTCCAGTTCAGCAAAAAAAGCCAGATGTTGACTGTCTGCTGTGAATTCATCACCATTAATGTCTTGATACAGAAAATGTTTAAGCGCTGGAGAAGCAAATAAATCTGTGCCCTGTTTAGCTAATTCGCCTGCTCTTTTCAGTATTTTTACCAAAAGCTGTTCGCCTGCAATAACTGTTTTATGCAAATATACCTGCCAGTACATTAACCTTCTGGCAATCAGGAATTTTTCTACAGAATAAATACCCTTTTCTTCTACGACCAGATTGCCATCCTTTACATTTAAAAGTTTAATAATCCTGTCAGAGCTAACCGTACCTTCAGAAACCCCGCTGAAAAAACTATCTCGGTTAAGGTAATCTAGTCGGTCAAGATCTAACTGACCAGAAATAAGCTGAGACAAATATTTTTTATGATACTGATTGTTGAATATTTTTAGTGCCAGATCTAACTTTCCGTTAAACTCCTTGTTAAGGTTGCTCATAAATAGACGACTTATCTTTTCATGAGCAATACCTTTCACCAAACTATGCTCCAGAGAATGCGAAAAAGGACCGTGTCCAATGTCATGTAATAAAATAGCAATACAGGCAGCTTCTGCTTCTTCTGCCGAAATTTCATGACCTTTGTCCTGTAAATGTTCTATAGCTAGTTGCATCAGGTGCATAGCACCCAGAGCGTGATGAAATCTGGTATGCAAAGATCCGGGGTATACCAGGTGTGTCATGCCCACCTGTTTAATGTATCTAAGTCGTTGAAAATAGGGATGTTCTATTAAATCAAAAATTAATGTGGTCTTGATACTAATAAAACCATATACCGGATCGTTAATTATTTTGTGCTTATTCAATACAAAAAGTTTATAAGGCACAAATTTTGTTATTTTTATTGACGCAGTAAAATCTGCTGAAGTTTATTGTTAATTATTACAAATTTTTGAACGTATGCAAAGAGCCAACATATTATGGGCCGATGATGAGATAGATCTGCTGAAACCACACCTTATTTTTTTGAACGAAAAAGGATACAACGTAGAAACGGCAACCAATGGCAACGATGCACTGGATATATTTAACGCAAAAGACTTTGACCTGGTGTTTCTGGATGAAAATATGCCCGGATTGACAGGACTGGAAACATTAACCGCAATTAAAAACTCAAATCCGGATATTCCTGTGGTAATGATTACCAAAAGCGAAGAAGAATACCTGATGGAAGATGCTATTGGTGCTACTATAGATGATTACCTGATTAAACCGGTAAATCCGAAACAAATTTTGCTCACGATAAAAAAACTGATAGACAACAAAAGGTTAATCAGCGAGAAAACCTCTATGGCCTATCAGCAGGATTTCAGAAGTCTGGGAATGATATTGAACGACAATCTGGATTATAAAGAATGGGTAGATGTTTACAAAAAGCTGGTCTTTTGGGAGCTTAAGCTGGAGAAGCTGGAAGATGAAGGCATGCATGAAATTTTGACCATGCAAAAGGCAGAAGCTAATGCTCAGTTTTCTAAATTTATAGAGAAAAATTATACCTCGTGGATTGCTAATCAGGATAAAGAAGATACACCCGTTTTTTCACATCAGCTATTCAAGAAAAAGGTATTCCCTACCTTAACAGATAATATTCCTACTTTCTTTATTTTGATAGATAACCTTCGGTACGATCAATGGAAGATTATTAATCCTATCATTAGTGAATACTTTAGGTTAGAAAATGAAGAAATTTACATGAGCATTTTGCCAACGGCAACCCAGTATGCCAGAAATGCTATTTTCTCTGGACTAATGCCTTTAGATATGGAAAGCAGATTTCCTACACTTTGGCAAAACGATGAGGATGAAGGAGGCAAAAACCTTTATGAAGAAGAATTTCTTACAGATCAGGTTAAGAGGTTACTCAGAAAAGATATCAAATTCTCCTATCATAAAATACTAAGTCAAGATCAGGGGAAAGACCTCAACGATATGCTTCCAAATCTGATAGATAACGATCTGAATGTAATTGTATACAACTTTGTAGACATGTTGTCACATGCCAGAACAGATATGCAAATGATTAAAGAGCTGGCTAATGATGACGCAGCCTACAGGTCGATAACATTGAGTTGGTTTGAGCATTCGCCCCTACTGGATTTAATTAAGAAACTTTCGCAAAAGAAAGTAAGAATTATGGTGACTACAGACCATGGAACCATTAGGGTGAAAAAACCAAGCAAAGTAATCGGGGATAGAAACACCAATACTAACTTGAGGTATAAGCAGGGGAAAAACCTTGCATTTACGGCAAAAGAAGTGTTTCATGTTAAAAACCCACACGATATTAAATTGCCGAAACTGCATGTAAGCTCCAGTTTTATATTTGCCAAAGAAGATAGCTATTTCGTTTACCAAAACAATTACAATCAGTTTGTTAATTATTATAACGAAACCTTTCAGCATGGTGGTATTTCCATGGAAGAGATGATAATTCCTTTTGTAACCTATAAGAACAAATAAACAGAAACTTTTATTTTTACAGTATGCAAATAGAAGTCGTCAATACAGGAGAGTTAGCGCAAGCGGCACAAAAAATTCTTTCTTTCGCCAGCGGAGAAAGAATTTTTGTTTTTTATGGTGATATGGGCGCAGGGAAAACCACATTAATCAATGCGTTATGCAAACAATTAGCAGTAGAAGATCAAACATCAAGTCCAACATTTTCTATTGTTAACGAATATAAAACTCCGCAACATACCATTTATCATTTTGATTTTTACCGTATAAGAAATCAGGTAGAGGCTTATGATCTGGGTTACGAAGATTATTTTTATTCTGGCGATTATTGCTTTATCGAATGGCCAGAAAGAATACCAGACCTGTTGCCAGATAATTACATAGAAGTGTTTATAGATGTTATAGACGGTGAAAAAAGGAGTATACGTTTAAAAAAAATAGCCTGATAATATTCAGCCTCCAAAGATCAGAAGATACTTTTAAAAGTATACCCCTGTGAAATCTGAAAATTAGCTTTTATTTACACGTTAATTATTATCTTTATTAGCATAGATGTAAAGGTGTTTGATAATGAGTCGAATATTAATAAGTGGCTTTGCCGAAATAGCTAAACAGGCCATGTACCAGCCGCAGGAAGCACTCGAAAAAATAAAAAAGTCAAGTAAGAATTTGTTTATAGGTCTCCCTAAAGAAACTTCTTTTCAGGAAAAACGGATTGCCCTTACCCCGTTATCCGTAGCCCTGTTGGTAAATAATGGTCATCAGGTAGTCATAGAAGCTGGTGCCGGTGCGGCTGCAAACTTTACAGATAACGACTACTCTGAACAGGGAGCACAGATTATCCACGATAAAAAGGAAATTTATAAAGCCGATATAATCCTAAAAGTAGCCCCTCCGGTCAAAGAAGATATAGAAATGATGAAACCTCATCAGATCATATTTTCTGCCCTGCATACCGCCACCCTTAAAGAAGAAGATATCAAATCAATGATGGAAAAAAGAATTACCGCCATTGCTTTTGAATACCTGAGAGATGACGGAAATGTGCTGAGTGTAGTAAGGGCAATGAGCGAGATTGTAGGAGCCACATCTGTATTGATAGCAGCCGAATATCTGAGCAATGTATTTGGAGGGAAAGGGTTAATGCTGGGAGGAGTAACAGGCGTACCACCAACAGAAATTGTAATTATTGGAGCAGGTACAGTGGGCGAGTATGCGGTAAGAACAGCGCTTAGTTTAGGAGCAATTGTAAAAGTATTTGATTCATCACTATACCGATTAAGAAGACTACAGAACAATATAGGAACACATATTTATACTTCCGTATTGCAGCCTATTGTGTTAGAAAAAGCATTGCGAAACTGTGATGTGGCTATTGGAGCCCTGCGTTCAGTAGAAGGCAGAAGCCCTTGTGTAGTTAGTGAAGAAATGGTGTCCCGGATGAAGCCACATTCTGTAGTTATAGATGTAAGTATAGATCAGGGCGGTTGTTTTGAAACATCAGAAGTTACCAATCATAACAATCCCGTATTCAGGAAATACGATGTACTGCATTATTGTGTGCCTAATATTGCATCCAGGGTAAGCCGTACGGCAACTTATGCCCTTACCAATATTTTTACACCTATATTAATAGATATCGGAGAGCTGGGAGGCTTAAATAATCTGATCTGGCAAAAACAAGGAATTAGAAATGCTGTTTATATTTATCAGGGAGCAATAACCAATAAATATCTGGCAGAAAGATTTAGTCTCAACTATAAAGATCTTAACTTGCTGGCCATAGCAAACAGATAGAAATATGAAAAACAAGATAGTTGTTAGGTTAAAAGAGATACTCAATATACTTATCAATAGTTTTAATGCCTTTATGGATGATAAAGGGTTAAAACTTAGTGCAGCACTGTCTTACTATACCATTTTTTCTTTAGGGCCTATGCTCTTGGTGCTGTTATCATTAGCCGGTATTTTTTATCAGGAAGAAGCTATAGAAGGTAAAGTGTTTACAGAGATCATAGGGTTTGTTGGCCCCGAAGCTGCCGGTCTTATACAGTCTGTATTGTCTAATCTGGCCCTGTCCGGAAAAAGTAATATCGCTATTATAACAGGTATAGTAACGTTGGTTTTAGGAGCTACAGGGGTTTTTATAGAAATACAGGATTCCATAAATATGATCTGGAAAGTTAAAGCTACTCCAGAAAAAGGGTGGCTTAAATTAATTATCAATAGAGTTCTTTCTCTGTCGATGATTGCTACACTGGGGTTTTTATTGATAGTATCTTTAATAGTAAACAGCATGGTAACCATGTTCAGTTCATTCCTGAGTAATTTTGTACCAGAAGAAACACTATTCCTTTTTGATTATGCCAATGTAGGTGTAACCTTCCTGGTTCTGGTAATTTTATTTGGTATTGTTTATAAAGTGCTTCCAGACGCCACTATAAAATGGCGTAATGTTGTTTCAGGAGCTATATTTACTTCATTGCTATTTATGTTAGGTAAATACCTTATCGGTTTGTATATAGGTTATGCTTCTGTAGGGTCAGTATACGGTGCGGCCGGAACAATTGTAGTTATTGCGGTATGGGTGTACTATTCAGCAGCCATTCTGTTTTTTGGGGCAGAGTTTACAAAAGCCTATGCAGAAGCTAAAGGAGAGAATATACAACCCTCAAAACATGCTGTGGCTATAGATATAGAAGTTTTCCCCGTAAAGAAAGAATAAACTTGAAAAAGTTGCTACTTTAAAGTGTTTTCTATTTCAGATATCTTTTTATTCCAATACAACTCCATTTCTTCCCTTTAGGCATTATCCTGGAGTTTTTTCTGATGAAAACGGATAGTTGCTCTATCCTGATTACCTATAACCCGAATCTGAAGAGTGGATGAGTTTTTCTATTCCTCTTTTTTCCAGCTCATCCGTATAAGAGAATAGGGATTTAAAGTGTTGATTAACCATTCAACCCCCTCCTGGTTTTTATTTATGCCGCTTGATGTTATATTTTCAGGAAATAAGCCCCGTAGAGAACAATCTGTTGTAATAGCAGAGCTAACAAGAATACCATTAGAGTAATTATGTCGAATATTTTTCAGGATAAGCAGTTGCAAAAAATAGAAAAATAAAAAATTACATCATTTTATTCAAAAAATAATTCAGGTTTTTCTTAAATTTATTAGACAATATAAACCAGATACAATGAGCAGTTCATCACAAAAAACAGCAAAAATAATCTATTGGGTAACCACTATTTTATTGGCATTATTTATTTTACCGGGTATTTTCTTTCTTAATAGCCCAATGGCATTAGAAGGAGTCAGGCATCTGGGAATACCAGAATGGCTAAGGTACGAAGTAGGGATAGGGTCTTTTATCGGAGGATTAATTATCCTTCTTCCGGTTTGGTCACGTTTAAAAGAATGGGCCTATGTAGCCCTTGGTATTGTTTACATATCTGCCTTTATAGGACATTTATCTATAGATGGTTTGCAGGCAGTAACATTTCAGGCATTATTAATGCTGGTTATTCTGTTACTATCCTATTGCTATTGGCATAAGCTTAATACCCCTCGTTAATTAAGTTCAGTACAGGTAATATTTTACTCTTTAACCGTTCCATATCAGTTACGTTATTGTTTAAAAAAGAGAAAGCATACTTCTTTCCAGATTTAGCTATAATATAACCACTTAGGTTAAATGTATTGAGTAAATGACTTTCCTGAACATATATAGATGGTGTTTTTTTAGTAAAAAAGCTCAATAAAGTCTGTTCCTCTTTTGTGACAGACTTTAACTGACTTAAACAGGAAACTATTGTTAATGGACTGGCCAGATTTAAAGGAGATAAACCACTTCCGTCTTTCCATTGCAGTTTATCAGTAGAAAAATTAAAATGCTTGGTGGCCAGGCTAATTCCTGTTTCCGTATCCATTTTCTGTCCCAGAACAGTAGAAAAGTTTAGTAAAAGATGTTCGCCAATCAGGCTGTCATCATCTTTAAGCAGACTCTTAAAGGCGGTATTGCAAGACGTGTTAAAAGCTGTTTTTACATCCTCACCCATCTTTCTGTCAGAAATACTATATACTGAGGTAGTTGCATAACCACTAGCCAGAATAGTATCGGTTAACAAACCCTCCTTAATAGAGTTTGAAAAAACAATAGGTATTTTCTGCTTAAACCCTCCAGGTAAGTTGGTAGGTATTTCAAGATTATTATTATCTATAGCCCTTAATATGTGTTTGCCATTATATTTTTGGTTTTCTGCATAATAAAGAGCCTCCAGATCAGGAAAGGCATTAGCTTTTCCGTTAATAAGGCTATAACTCACAACATTGCCATATATAGGAAAATCCGTTATCTCTGTCTGAAAACCTGCATTATAATTATCCCAGGACCAACCCTTTCCGTATTTATTGCCAGAATAACCTCCGGATACCAGATAAATATTCTTTCCAGAGTTTTTTAGTTTATCAAAAGCAGGTTGTTTTTTGAAATTTGGATGTAAGAAAGTAGGGTCGGCCATTGGCCAGATAATCAAAGAATCACCACTAATGGTATACTTAAAAGAAGCAATAGAATCTTTTAATATTTGTAAGCCACCCAACAAGGTGAAAAGTTTGGTGTTAGAGCCCGCAACAAAAGACTTATCACCGTTAAATTCATAAACGATCGTATTATTATCAAGATCTTTTAGCGCAAAACCAGCTAAAAACTCTTTATCTATTTCACCTAATTCAGTTTCCAGTCGATTATTCGGGGTGTTTTTTTTCTTTTTCTGTGCAAAGCAGGGCGTTAACAAAAACAATAAACACGATAAGCTTAAAACTTTAATCATAACAGGTAGTATGTGGTAAAGAATAAAAATTCATTTGTGGCAAAAAACAAAATTAGTAACAATAGTTTTAATATAACTTATTTGTTATAATTATAACATCGTCCAAATAAAAACAAGCAGAGGCAATAAAAATATTAAATTAGGGCGCCAACAAAATATTATCAATATGAATGTATCTTGTCGAAGACTAATTTCTTATTCCCTGGTAACCGTTTTAGCGTTTAGCTTGTTCTCATGCAAGGCAAAAAAGAAAAAAGCAGAAGCACAAAAAAAGCAGCAAGCCCAGGCTATTGTTATTCCTCCTTCTCCAAAGCCCAAAAGTGGTGCCATAAAATCTTTTACAGAAGTTATTACCGCAAAGGCAAAAAAAGATCAGGGTTTATTTGATGTATACTCTTTAGACGATAAGTATTATTACGATATCCCCGATAGTTTGCTGGGGAGAGAAATGCTGTCTGTAACAAGATACGCCAAAGTACCCACCAAAGAAGGAACTTATGGCGGCGAAGCCGTAAATACACAGGTATGGGTTTGGGAAAAAATGGGTAAAAAAATACTGTTGAAAGTACCTTCCTATGTAAACGTGGCTGATAAAGATTCGGATATGTACGAATCCGTGAAAAACTCCAATCTTTCGCCCATATTAGCATCTTTTGATATTAAATCTTATGGAAAAGACTCAACATCATGGGTAATAGATGTAACCGATTTTTTTGGGAAAGATGTTGCTGCTTTAGGTTTACCACAATCCGAAAAAACAAGTTATAAAGTGCAAAGATTAGACGAATCCCGGTCATATATAGATACCGTAAAATCTTTTCCAATCAATATAGAAGTCAGAACATCCAAAACATATTTTGCAAGCGCCCCTCCGGGCGATGCGTCGCTGGGTTCGGTAACCATAGAATTTAATACTTCTATGCTTTTATTGCCTAAAGAGCCTATGAAACCACGTCTTTACGATGCCCGTGTAGGCTTTTTCTCTCAGGGACAAACAGATTATGGGTTAGATGCACAAAAAGCCACTACCACACGCTATGTGAGAAGATGGCGCTTAGAGCCTAAAGATCCGGAGGCCTATAAACGAGGTGAATTGGTAGAGCCCAAAAAACAGATTATTTTCTATATAGACCCGGCTACACCAAAAAAATGGAGACCCTATCTTATACAAGGAGTAAAAGATTGGAATATAGCCTTTGAAGCTGCAGGATTTAAAAATGCCATTACCTGTTTAGAAGCGCCGGCAGACGACCCGAATTGGTCTGCCGAAGATGCCAGGTATTCGGTAATCAGGTATTTTGCCTCCAGAATCCCCAATGCATACGGGCCTCATGTGGCCGACCCCCGCTCCGGGGAAATAGTAGAATCGCATATTGGTTGGTATCATAATGTGATGAATCTGTTGCGTAATTGGTTTTTAGTGCAAACAGCAGCCGTAAATCCCGATGCAAGAGCTACAAAATTTAAAGATGAAGTGATGGGCGAGTTAATCCGTTTTGTCTCTTCGCATGAAGTAGGACATACTTTAGGCTTAGCCCATAATTTTGGGTCAAGTTATGCCTATCCTGTCGATTCGTTGCGGTCTGCATCCTTTACCCATAAAATGGGTGGAACAGCACCTTCAATTATGGATTATGCCCGATTTAACTATATTGCCCAGCCAGAAGATAAAGGTGTTTTATTGTTTCCGGGAATAGGACCATACGATAAATGGGCTATAAAATGGGCATATACCTGGTTTGATGAAAAAGAGTCGGTAAATGATATTGCGCTAAAGCTTAATGAATGGACGAAAGAAAAGGTTAAAGACCCCATTTATTTTTACGGAAAACAAACCCGGACATTTATAGATCCCCGTTCACAGTCAGAAGACTTAGGAGACGATGCCGTAAAAGCATCTACTTACGGTATAGCTAATCTGAAACGCATATTGCCCAATATAGAAAAATGGACTTACGAAGAAGCGCAACCTTATGATAACCTATCTGAAGTATATCAGGAAGTTATTACCCAGTTTAGCAGGTATATGGGACATGTGAGGGCAAGTGTAGGCGGGATATATGAGACTCCCAAAACCTATGATCAACCAGGGAAGACCTTCGAATATGTAGAACGCGAGAAGCAAAAACGCTCCTTGCAATTTATAAATGAACAAGCATTTAAAACACCACTTTGGCTTATTGATAACCAACAAGCAGGGAAAATAGGATATGCAGAAATTAGCGATGCACTAAAAACGGCACAGGCAAATGTGCTTTCAGGATTGCTTGAAGCAGGTCGTTTAGCCCGAATATTAGATAATACCACCAATAACGCCAATAGAGCCTACCGTATTGATGAATATTTCAACGATTTGAGGACCGGGGTGTGGACAGAATTATCTGCAGGAGGAAATATGGATACTTATCGGAGAAGTCTGCAAAGAGTTTATATCAACAGGTTAGAGCAGCTTTTAAAAATGGTACCAGCAGCTGCAAGTACCCGGGTAGATGTCTATACTTCCGATGTCAGGCCGCTTGCCCGAGAAGAACTTAAACTTTTACAAACTAAAATAAAAGCTGCGGTACCAAGATACAGTGACCAGGTTGTAAAAGCACACTTAAATGATGCTTTAGCCCGTATAGATTTAATCCTGAATCCAAGATAATTGAAGTAGTATACTATTCAAGAAAAATACAGATAATGATTGAAAACAAAGGACTTTGCCGGGTAAGTGATAACACTTTATGCTGATTGTATTGTCGCTATTATGGCTAAAGTCCTTTCTTTTTTAGAATATTAGAATAAGCCATAAAAAGGATTAACAGCCTCTATGTGATGTTGTGTTAATCAAAATATTCCTGTGTTTTTCTTGTAAAGGAGAATGTTTTTTCATTTTTATTTTAATGGAATTATGGTTAAATTGACTTTTTAATAAATAGAGAGATCCTTTCTCTGAGAAGTGCCTTCCAAAAGTCTATCAAAGTTTGCTAAAGTCTGTAAAAGTCCGCAGAACTCCGTTTATGCTATACTATCGCTCCATCTATGCTCCACTCACGCCCCTATATTTCTTCGGAAAAGAGGCTGTTTTTCTGAAGAAGCCTCGAAGAGATCTACAAGACTCCGTAAAACTTTACAACTCCTATGTATGACTTGAGTTTAAATGTTTATCTGGTAATTTTTTGACTATGACTTCGTTCTGTTTTCTTGAGGTATAGGTACTACTAATTCTTCAATAATATGCCTTTTCTCGTTCAAAACCGTCTGTACCGTCCCGAAAAAATCACAGTCTATTTGATAATCTTCATCGATTTAGAGGCGCTGTGTTAAGTAAACGGCAATGGCATTGAGTCAAGAGTAATACAAATATTTCGGACTGAGTCCTTGGTTTTTAAAGGGTATTTCAGTCATCCTTTGGAAAACTTAAACAAAGGGGATTGATGGTCTATCGCTTGTTAATTTTTTGCTTATAGTTCATCATTCAACAATTCTTTGTTTCTGGTTCATAGTTTAAATGTTTATCCTTTATTATTTACCGTTGATTCTTTTACGTTTTTTGCTCATTTTTTCTTCAGTTCTCCTATACTCCTTTGTACCATCTCCCTTGCAGCACCTACGATTCTCTTACGTTCCGCTTACGATTCTCTTACGTTTTTCCTACGCTGGTCTTACGATTCTCTTACGTCGCTCTTACGCAATGCAAGATAAACGCAGGAAAAGTGCAGGCAAATCGAAGAATGAGTTCAGGTTTTGGAGATTGCTTGTTCTTGTAGTTTGTTATAAAACTGTTGATTTAACGAAGGGGGGCCTAAAACTATATGGTTGTAAGGTATAGTGTCTTGGTTTTTGATATAAATTATTTTATTGATTAATATTTGTTGCTTTAAAGTTTTGTTTTATATTTACGGTATCGCTACCGTTTTTTGTTGAAAGGAATATAAGCAAATATTTTGATCGAAATCTAAACCTGGTTTTTTAGTAAAATAGCGATAAAAATAAATTAGACTAACCAATCCCTAAAATATGAAATTGAAAGTAATACTTTTTTTGGGTGTTTTATTGCCAGCTTTAGTTTTTGGACAAGGTTCTCTGCAGAATATAGTAATTATTAAGCGACTTATTGAAAATAAGGACTATAATCAGGCGATTAGCCGAGTAACCGAAATGCTGACCTATGAAGAAAACAAAGAACTCTATCTTTTAAGAGCAAAGGCTTATCATGGAATTAGAGACTATAAACATGAGATAGAGGATTTGAAAAAAGCACTGGATTTTGAAGAAAAAGCCACTACCAGATTGTCTCTTGCGCTTGCTTATCAGGCTGTTAAAGATACTGTTGAGGCAAATCGAATGATGAAGCTTAATCTAGAACTTTATCCCGATCATGTTCCAACCATTATTTCCACTGCGGCACTCGCGAGTTATAAACGACAACATGAACAGGCTTTAAAAATACTGACAGATGCCTACCGAACTTATGATTCTCCATTGTTATTGCAGGCCCGGGCAGTAGAATATAATAAACAAGGTAAATACGATAAGGCACTTGCTGATTACGAAACATTAATCTACTCAAAAAAATCATCAAGCTATTATATGTCGGCGGCGCACTGTGCGGCCAAAGCTGGAAACTCAAAAAAAGCGATAGAGTATTATACGGAATATCTTCAACTTAATCCTAATTCTTCTACTGCATTAAACAATGTAGGAAATCAGTTGAGGAAAATGGGAAAGTTTAAAGATGCAGAAGTTTATTATAAAAAGGCTATAGATGTAAGTCCCAGAAATATTTATCCATTAGCAGGGCAAACCCTTATAGCCTACATGCAAGGTGATGTGGATAAGGCCTTTAGTATAGCAGAATCCGCTTTACTTTTTAATACCAAATCAAAGCTAGCTGATCTGGCAAGAGGGACTTTAAATTTTTTCGAGGGAGATTTGATAGGTGCAGAGTCCGATTTTAAACAGGTACTGCAAGATCCGCAACAAGTTGAAAATGTATATACTGCGTTAGCTAACGTTTATATTTATAAAGGAGAATATGCCCGGGCAATAGATTTTGCCTCTACTTATATGGAGAAACAAAAGGTGCCTTCGCCTGCTGCTTATAATGCCAGAGGATTTGCATTTTATAAAATGGGGAAAAAAGAAGAAGCTATAAAGGATTTTTTATATTCAATGGAGCTGGAAGAAGACTATCAACCCGTTTTTAGATACTTTAATCAGGACAATAAGCAGCTTGCAGAAAACTATATTCATGTCCAGTTTTTTTCGCCTTTTAATAATGTGAATGATTGTCAATCTGGCTTTTTTATGGATGGGAAAAAAGATCTCGATTTTAAGGTTCGTATAATCTCTAATGGCGAGATAGATGCCAGTAAAATAAATCTCTATGAAAGTGGTAATCTGGTAAACCCTAAGTCCTGGTCGTTAAAAACTGTGGAGAAACGAGATTTTAAATTTATGGGTATGGTGGTTACAGATGTTTTATTAGGGTATACACCCAACGTTAAAAAAAGCTATTTAAAGTTGTCTTATGACGGATGGGATACCCAAACTCTAACTCTAATACGGTAAAAATGAAAAGACTGAAATTTTTTTTAATAGCGGTATATATATTTCTGGGTAGCGCTGGATTTAGCCAAACCACCAGAATCCCCTTGTCAGAAAAATCATTGGTAAAAGATTCTGCAGGGCTTGTTTATACATACGAAAACTGGTCTTCCTTAGTGAAAACCGGAGAATATAAGCTGGTGAAAAGTAAAACAGGTACTGATGAATATCTGATAATAGGAAGAGAGAGTGCAACTGATAATGATAATCAAAAAATTTATGGTAATAGCTCTGGAAACTTTGTAGGTAAAAAAATAAAGTTTCCATATATGACGGATTTACAGGGAAGAGATTATTGGAATGATATCTTAAAGAATAAAATTGTAGTACTTAATTTTTGGTTTGTAAAATGTCCTCCATGTAAAGCTGAAATTCCTCTTTTGAATGAACTTTATTGGAAATACAAGGAAGAAGATAAGGTTGTGTTTATTGCTGTATGTTTGGATAATGTGGGAACAATAAGTGAATTTATGAAAACAACTCCTTTTATTTATCCCCAAATTCCTTCTGGTAGAGATATAGCAATGAAGTTTAATGTTGTTGCTTATCCAACCAATTTAATTATAGATAAAGGGGTGGTGAAATATGGTACTACAGGATTTTCTAAAAAAAATATAGAGAAGGCAGAAACCGTATTGAAAGAGTGTCTGTAGGGGATTTATTTGCTGAAAAGATCCCCGGTATATCGTTATTAACTAAAATAAACTATGAATCTAACTTTGATTGAAAGAACCCTAATCCTATTTTTATTGAGCATTTCAATTTTTGCCTGTAAAAAAGAAGGTAATGCGCCTGCTATTGAAAATATTAGTCCGAGTACTGAAAAAATTGCGGTAGGGCAATATATTGTTCTTAAGTCTGCTATTGCAGGCGAAGCAGCACAACTAACTTACAAATGGACAAGTTCTGATGGCTTACAAAGTGCTAATAAAGAGCCAGGATGGATTCCTAAAAAAGCAGGCTATCAGACTATTTCGTTGGAGATAGCTCAAGGAAATAAATCTACCACTAAAAATGCGGTATTTAACGTGTTGGAGCCCGATTTTAGGCTAGGTTTATGGGGGAATACCCGAGCCGAAATTCAACTTTATGAATCTAAGGCGGGTAGAAAGCTGTTGAATACAGATCCTGCTGTTTTAATATACGGAGGGGATGAAGGTAATGCTTTTGATGGTTATGTGACAGCAGATAATATCTTGATAAATGCCGCAACATTATACTCTGTAGATTATAGTTCAAATCCATCTTTGTACGTACGTGATTATTCCCTTCAACTTCAAAAGTTACAATCTAAATATGGAGATCCTAAAGAAAACCGGGTTTATTATAAGAATCAAACGGTGAAAGATGAGTTAGATGCAAATCCGGGGCTAGTTGGTAGTGCTATTCTTGCTGGTGATGTGCAATTTAAAGCAACCTGGGAGAAACAGGGAAATAGTATCAATTTAATGCTATATAAAAATACAGACTCCAATGCAATCGTGTTTGGGATTAGCTATGCACCGTTATCAACAGGGGTTGCCAGCGTTAAAAATGAGTATAGGTCTGTGGTTTTGGAACGATTACATCGGTCATTATTGCTGCTGTAATTCGGTTTATGGAGTGTGAAATAAGATATGACAAGTAATGGTATGAAAAACTTAGTTATAATACGATGCTGGTTGAGTTGTTCTTGCAAATGCAACCTGAACTTAAAAATAATTGAGGATTTGTAATCTGGAAGCACCGTAGAATCTCATCAATGAAAACAGAGGTCTTTGTTCGGCAAATGGAAGAACCATTAGATAAACGGTATTGTAGTTGTTACGAATAGAGCCATTGATTTTAAAACGCATTTAAGTGATCTTTCTGAATACTTAAACGAGGTGCGAAGTGCAGCAGGTGTTTGTTTTGATGAATTAGATATTGCTGGAGATATATTTGAATTTTGTTTAAATTATAGCTAATAATTATTGTTATGAAAAAATACTTAAAACTTTTTTTTCTCATAGCTGCTGTGTTACATGGTTGTGGAAGTGAAACTGTCAGTGAGGATAAGTCTAAAATTAATACAATAACTGTTAAATCTGAGTCATTGCTGAACGAAGAACAGCGAAATGAGTTATATAAAAAGGTTAAAGCAAAGAATATGAATGAACTATCCAGGACTGAAAAGCAAAAAACAGTAGAGGACTGGGTAACCCTTTTAAAAAGCGATCCCGATTATATAAACGCAGAAAGTTCGCTTAAACAGTATACATCCGAAATTGTTAATAGGGACCATAGTAAGGACTCTAAAAATGAAGGAAATAGACCAGACCCAAAAAAAGATCCAGTTAAGTACTATGAATCTCGAGGTATTCAAAATCCAAATAAAGCTGCTACCTCACAATTAAATCTTGTCAAAAGCTATTTGATAATTTTACAAAAATACCCTGAGCTTAGAAATATCGAGAAGTCGACCCGGAAAGAAATATTAACAAAGGCAGCTGGTCAAACCAATTATTCTGATATTAAAAAAAATAGAAAATAGGTTAAGAGATTCATGCTTAAGCTCGCCTTTTAGCTGCCTCTTAAATTATTCATGAAAAATCTATGCTATTCGGGTTGTTCTTACAAAGGCAACCCGAACTTAAAATAATTGAGGATTTGTAATCCGGAAGAACCGGAGAATCTCATCAATGCAAACAGAGAATTGCGTCCAGTATAGTACAAATATTTCGGACAGAGTCCTTGGTTTTTAAAGGGTATTTAAGTCTTTTGTAGGGAGACTTAAACAAGGAAGGGGCATGAGATGCTTCGACTCCGCTTAGCATGACAACGTTTATGCTTAAACTATGACTATTAATCGAACTCCAGGTTATACGTTTTTTGAAAGTAATACCCTTGTGTTAATCCTGAACAGCTTTGTACATATGCAGGTTACATCGTTAAAAAACTAACGAATGCCTTAATAAATACATTATTAATAATATCTACAAAGAAGGCTCCCACCATAGGGACAATTAAAAAGGCTTTATGTGACGGACCATAACGATCTGTTATGGCTTGCATGTTAGCAATAGCCGTAGGGGTAGCTCCCAGGCCAAACCCACAATGTCCTGCACTGAGTACAATGGCATCGTAATCTTTTCCCATTACCCGATAGGTTACAAAAATCACAAATAAAACCATCATTGCTGTTTGCAGGATCAGAACAATAACTATTTGAGTGGCCAGGCCGGCAAGGTGCCATAATTGTAGCGACATTAAAGCGATAGTTAAGAACAGGTATAAACCTGTGTTGCCTAATACATCAACAGCATGATCGTTTACAATATAACTACTTGCGTGTGCCAGTATATTTCGGATAATAACCCCAACGAGTAAACTCCATACAAAGTTTGGTAGCTCAAACGCAGATCCTTTCATGTTTTCATATAGGAACTGACCTACGGTTACGCATATAGCAAGCATCGTTAGTGTTTCTATTACATTGCGTACATTCATGCGGCGTTTAGAAAAAGGATTCTCAAATGTTTCGCTGGGAGTCCCTTTATTAGATTTAGCGGCTTCGGGCGATGTTATATTGTTTTTTTTTAGCAGAAACTTGGCTACAGGGCCTCCTATTAATCCGCCCATTACCAGGCCGTATGTTGCACATGCCAGAGCAAGTTCCATGGCCCCGTCAATTTTAAAGGTGTTGGTCAAATCTTCTGCCCAGGCAGCTCCTGTGCCGTGTCCGCCTGTAAGGGTTATAGACCCTGCAATAAGACCGTAACTAGGATCCAGGCCAACCAATTTGGCTATGGATATTCCGAAAGCGTTTTGAACAAAAATAAAAGTGCCCGTTACACCAATAAATACAAGTAATGGTTTGCCTCCTTTTTTAAGCTTTGCAAAATCAGCACTCAAACCTATCGAAGAAAAAAAGATTAACATCATGGAGGTTTGAAGCGTGGTTTCGAACTCGAAACTTACGCCATAGAAATGGTAGGCCAGAAAAAGTAATATAGCAACTACAAAGCCACCTACGACTGGTTCGGGAATATTAAATTCTTGAAAGAATTTAACCTTTTTTACTATATAAAATCCTAGAAGTAATACTAAACAAGCAAATGTGAGCGTCTCAAATAATCCAAAAACCATAAAAAATTAATTTCTATCAACTTTGATGAAAAAAAGAAGCTAAAAATAGCAAATAATTTCAGGTATTAACTTTCTGTAAGGGTTCTTCAGGGATTAAGAGGTGGTGTTGGGACCTTAAACGAGGAATTTATTGTTATAAAGCTACCGTTAGTTAAGAATTTGAAAAAAAATAAAGTTTTTGTGTAACTAAACAATCTGTTGCAGCATCTTATAGTTGTAACAATTAAAAAAACCGGATATGAAAACTTTAAAAAACACTTTCTTTTTGGCATGTTTACTTACTGTAAACTTTGCATTTTCCGCTTTGGCAAAAGACAAAAACAATGTACAACAAACGCTTACATTTAGCATAGATAATTATGCCGAAGCGCTAAAATCAGGGCAAAGCCAATACCTATCGGATATATTGGCTAATAATGTAAAGTTTAATATTAACAGAGGCGGTAAGATTATTACTTATGGCAAAGCAGAAGCTTTAAAAGAAAACAAACAGAATGGTAAAATTATCCAAAACTGCGAAATATCTCATCAGGTTATTGCCCAAAGCGATACTTATGCGTTGGCAAACATTAGCATGAAATATGAAAATTTTACACGTGAAAATATTGTTTCTTTTACAAAACAGGATGGTATCTGGAAAATTACTGAGGTAAATTCGGTTTTTAAATAAAGTTAAAAGCCAGATAACGATATACCTTTTACACCCCAAATGATTTAAACAGAAACACCAGGATTATGTTATAAAAAGCTTTCCTGGTGTTTTTTTAAGTATACCGTGGTTATTTACCTTCTCTCATTAGTTTAATTCTTAAAATCGCCGCTACAGAAATAGAGTCTGTTATTTCTCCGTTAATAACCATCTGATAAGCGTCTTCAAAAGCTATTTTTCTGATTTCCAGTTGTTCTGTCTCTTCGGGTTGAGGTTCTTCTTGTGTAAATCCCTTAGCCAGAAAAACGATAGCTTCTTCATCGCTGACAGAATTGGAAAGATGCATCCTTAAAATTTCTGTCCATTCACGCGCAACCAATCCGGTTTCTTCCAGCAATTCTCTTTTGGCCGATTCCAGGGGTGCAATGTGTAAAGGGCCGCCACCTTCTGGTAATTCCCAGCTATAACGGTTAATAGGAAAACGGAACTGTCCAACCAAAAAAATGCAGTCATCGTTGTCAATGGCCACAATGCCAATAGCATAGTTTTTAAAATGTACCTGTCCGTAAATACCTTTATTGCCGGCCGGATTTATGATATCGTGTTCTATCACTTTTATCCAAGGGTTTTCGTAAATGTCTTTGCTATTGAGCTTTATCCAAGGGTTTCTCTCTATATCCATAACAATCAAATTGAAAAAATATGAAAATAGTCTATTTTATAATAATTCTAAAAAAAGCGATATATTTTTAATAGCAAAGCTTTTTAGCTTATATTCGAAATAAAAACACAATTATGTACACAGCATTATTGCACACCCACTCAACATTAAGATATGTAGTCTTAGTTTTATTGTTATTGTCCATCTTCAAAGCACTTACTGCAGGATCCAGAGTGTATACAGAGGGCGACAAAAAACTGAACCTTTTTACCCTGATATCTTCCCATATACAATTACTGGTAGGATTGGTCCTGTATTTTGTAAGCCCAATGGTAGATTTTGCACAAATGAGCAATAAATTTATCCGTTATTGGAATGTAGAGCATATTGCTATTATGATTATAGCCCTGGTTTTGATAACAGTAGGTTACTCAAAATCTAAAAAAGCAAAAGATTCTCACGCTAAGCATAAAGCCATTGCATTGTTCTATTCTTTGGGTTTATTGCTAATTATGGTGGGTATTTTTATGATAAAAGATCGTAATCCGTGGTAGTGATATAACAGAAATTTTAAGAAAAAATTTTGAAATTCAATTTTCTTTATAATTTTGCTATTGTAATGAACAGAAAAACAAATACATGTATGAAGTGGTGGTGGCGTGAAATAATCTCGCCGCGGTAATTTGTATTTGTATGTTTAAGTAAAATATTGTTCAACCCAGACCTAAAACAAATATAACCCGACGGCTAAACTGTCGGGTTTTTTTGTTCATTACACTTTTATTAATTTGAAATATTGTTATGAGAAAATATAAGATTAACGTTCTGCATACTAAATTATTGGCAGACACAACCACACCGGTAAGTATTTATTTGAGGTTAAGAGATGTTTTTGCCAATACTGTTTTGATGGAGGGATCTGATTATCACAGTAGAGAAAACAGTATGAGTTATGTTTGCTGCGAACCTATTGCAGGTATCAAGTTGGAAGATGGGCATTTGATTAAAAGCTACCCGGATGGGATTAAACAGCGTCAGGAAAAAGGGAGTTTTAACCTCATTGATGAAATCAGTGAGTTTAAAAAAATGTTCGAAAGTAATGCAGATCCTAAACATAAATTTGTGACCGATGGGTTGTTTGGGTATTTTACACACGAAGCAGTAGAACATTTTGAAGATATCAAACTGAAAACAGATGATCAGGATGAGCGTAGAATTCCTACTATGCAATATCATGTTTACAGGTATATTATTGCGATAGACCATTTCAAAAACGAAATGTATATTGTGAAGAACGAGAGCGAGTTTGATAAGGAAAGCAATAACCTGGATAAGATACAGTACCTTATTCAGAACAAGAATTTTCCTGAATACAGCTTTAAAATACAGGGAGAAGAAACTTCTAATCTGAGCGACGATGAGTTTAAGGCGCTTGTGGTAAAGATGAAAGAACATATTTACAGAGGTGACGTTTTCCAGATAGTGCCATCTCGCGCATTTGCCACACAGTTTTCAGGAGACGAGTTTAATGTTTACCGGGCATTGCGCTCTATAAATCCGTCGCCTTACCTGTTCTATTTTGATTATGGAAGTTTTAAGATTTTTGGATCTTCGCCGGAAGCACAGCTTACCATAAAAAATAATGTAGCCAGTATATTTCCTATAGCCGGAACATTTAAACGTTCTGGAAATGATTTAGAGGATAAACTGATTGCAGAGAAACTGGAAAACGACCCGAAGGAATCTGCCGAACATGTGATGCTGGTAGACTTGGCCAGAAATGATTTAAGCAGACATTGTGAAAACGTAGAAGTAAAAGCCTATAAAGAAGTGCAGTTTTACTCGCATCTGATTCACCTGGTTTCTAAGGTAAGTGGTAATTTAAAAGAAGGAATTAATTCGTTTAAAGTTGTGGCGGATACTTTTCCGGCGGGGACACTGAGTGGTGCGCCTAAATATAGGGCTATGGAAATTATAGACGAAAACGAAAATATTAAACGTAGCTTTTATAGTGGCGCTATTGGTTTTCTGGGATTCAATGGCGATTTTAACCACGCTATCATGATCAGGTCGTTTTTAAGTAAAAAGAGTGTATTGCATTATCAGGCGGGGGCAGGAATAGTAGCTGATTCTGACCCTGAGAGCGAGCTGAACGAAGTCAATAATAAAATTGCTGCATTAAGAAATGCATTAATTATGGCCGAAAAAATCTGATGAATCCACAAGATTGTAATACTTTGGCAGAAATTAGGGGCAATATTGACCAAATAGACCGGGAAATTATTGGGATGCTGGCCAAAAGGTATGGGTTTGTTCAAAAAGCGGCCGAATTTAAAAAGGATGAGGCTGGCGTGAAAGCGGCTGACAGGGTAAAGGACATGTTGAAGACCAGAAGAATATGGGCCGAAGAAGAGAATATAAGTCCGGATCTGATAGAAAAGATATATGCTAATCTGGTAAGTTGCTTTATACAAGAAGAGTTAAATAACTGGAAAACTAAACAATGAAAAAAAATATATTGGTAATCGATAATTACGATTCATTTACCTATAATCTGGTGCACCTCCTTAACGAATTGGGAGAGGAGCCGGTTGTTTTAAGAAATGACAAGTTTACATTGGAAGATGTAGCGCAATACGATAAAATATTGCTGTCTCCCGGTCCTGGTATCCCTTCAGAAGCGGGCTTACTCCTGGATGTTATCAGACAATATGCATCAACAAAAAGTATCTTGGGGGTTTGTCTGGGGCAACAGGCTATTGCCGAAGTTTTTGGCGGTAAACTATATAACCTGGAAAAACCAGTGCATGGTACTGCTACGGCAATAACGGTTTTAGGAGATAGTGATATTACCTTTAATGGTTTGCCTAAAAGCTTTGAAGTAGGGCGTTACCATTCCTGGGCGGTAGATAAAGCGGGTTTACCGGAAGAGCTTGAAGTTACAGCTGTAGATGAAAAAGGCGTAATTATGGCCATCAGGCATAAACAGTTTGATGTAAGAGGGGTGCAGTTTCATCCGGAATCTGTATTAACCCAACATGGGAAAGAAATGGTTGCAAATTGGTTAAAAGCATAACAAATGAATATTTTAGATACAATTGTTGCCCGAAAGAAAGAGGAAGTAGCAGAAGCAAAGAAACTAAAAAGTATTGCTGATTTAGAGCAAAGTGTTGCATTTGGAAGACAAACCTATAGTTTGAGGGACTTTTTGGTTGATCCAACAAAAACAGGAATTATAGCGGAGTTTAAAAGAAAATCGCCATCAAAAGGGATTATCAATGATAAAGTTTCTGTAGAAGAAGTTACTACTGGTTATGCTGCGGCCGGTGCTTCGGCATTATCAGTACTTACCGATAAGGATTTCTTTATGGGGCATGAAGACGATCTGATTGCTGCCAGAAAAGTAAACCAGATTCCTGTTTTGCGTAAAGATTTTATGGTAGACGAATACCAGATTATAGAAGCAAAATCAATTGGCGCAGATATTATTTTGCTTATAGCTGCCTGTTTAACCCAACAGGAAATTAAAGACTTTGCAAAACTGGCAAAGAGTATGGGCTTGAGTACACTTTTAGAGGTTCATGGACAGGAAGAACTGGATTATTCTATTAACGAATATATAGATGTGGTGGGGGTTAACAATAGAAACCTGAAAGATTTTACTGTTTCTATAGATACTTCGTTAAAATTGGCAGAAACCATTCCTGCAGAATTTTTAAAGATATCAGAAAGTGCTATCAGTAATCCGGAAACTATTAAGGTTTTGAAAAAGGCTGGTTTTAACGGTTTTCTGATAGGAGAGAACTTTATGAAGACCGAAAATCCGGGAAAAGCTATGGCTGAGTTTATTAGTCAGTTATAAAAACAGATGAGCTATCAACTGAGTGGAGTAGTGCCATGGGGAAGAACATTTGAAGAATACAGGCAAATGTTCCTTCTCTCAGAAAAAGATCTTAACAAGCAAATAGTCAGTTTTGGTGATGGTCCTGCAAGTTTTAATGCGCAGCTTACAAAACAAGGGAAGAAAGTAATATCTCTGGATCCTATTTATCAGTTTACCAGAGATGAGATAGAAAAAAGAATAGAGGAAACCAGTACAGAGATTGTGGAGCAGATGCGTTTAAATGCATCCAATTTCAATTGGCAATCTATTAAAAATATAGAAGAGCTGAAACAACTGCGTTTAGGAGCTATGTCAATATTTCTTCAGGACTTTGAGCAAGGAAAAACCGAAAAACGTTACATCAATCATGGTTTACCCACAGTAACAGCTTTTGAAAATCAATTTTTTGATTTAGGATTGAGTTCTCATTTTCTGTTACTGTACGATCATTTAGGACTTGATTTCCATATTAGTGCTATTGTAGAAATGTTGCGTATTAGCAAAGAGGTTCGGATATTTCCTATTCTTAATTTGAATGCCCAAAAAACACCATTACTTCAGGACTTGTTTCTTTTCTTTGAAGAGAAATTTGATATGGAAATCCGAAAAACGGATTACGAATTTCAAAAAAATGGCAATGAGATGTTGATAATCAAAGCAAAAACCGTATAAGATTTGTTTCTTTGTGAACGTATTTAGGGTAAGTAATAATAAAAATATAATTAGATAAGGTTTGCATCAGCAAAGAGTTGGTCGGTTAATTGTGTTTTTTTATTTTTAAACTTCATATATAATCCATGAAAGAGCAAAACATCCTAAGCATAGATATTGGCGGATCGAGTATAAAGACTACCGTTTTGAATGAAAAAGGAGAAATGTTGTCCGAATACCGGAAGGCACCTACTCCTAAAAAAGTTCAACCAGAAGAAGTACTCGCCATTATTAAGCAGTTAACAGCAGGTTTTCCCGAATACGATAAAATTTCTATTGGTTTCCCCGGATACACAAAAGATGGAATTATATATACCGCTCCTAATTTGGGAACAAAAGTATGGGCAGGATGTGCGTTTGCCAAAATGGTTGCTAATGCATTAAAGAAACCGGTTCGGTTATTAAACGATGCCGATTTGCAAGGTTTTGGCTTTATAAGTGGCAATGGTTTGGAGTTAACCTTAACTTTAGGAACAGGTTTAGGCACAGCCCTGTTTATGGATGGAATACTTTTACCACATTTAGAATTGAGTCATTTTTATGCCCGTACCGATAAAGATTTTGATGCCTTTATAGGGGATGCAGCGCTTGAAAAAGATGGCGATGAGAAGTGGAATAAGAAATTAAAGGAAGTAATTACGCTGTTTAAGCTAGTAGTTAATTACAATAAACTTTATCTTAGCGGCGGAAATTCGAAACGAGTAGACTTTAAGCTTGATAAGGATGCCCAAATTTGCGGAAATAGAGAGGGAATAAAGGGTGGTGCATTTTTATGGCAGAGACCCGATAGTTTCTCGCTAAAGACAGTAAAACCAGACAACAACATATAAAAAGTAGTTCACAAATAAAACTGTGAGATTCAAATGAAAAAAAAAGCCCACGAGCAAAAACCAACGATTTTCACCATTTTCGGTGGAACTGGTGACCTAGCTGCAAGAAAACTGATTCCTGCATTGTATAATCTATATTTAGATAATTACATGCCTGCAGAGTTTACAATTGTTGGTTTAGGAAGAACAGATTACAATGATGAGAGCTATAGAGCGGTACTTTTGGATGGATTAAACAAATACTCCAGAAGTGGTGTGGCTGACCCTGCAAAATGGGTAGAGTTTTCGTCAAATATTCTTTACTTACAATCAGATGCCAGTAAAGAAAAGACCTATAAAGATTTAGAAAAAATCATCGAAGAAAAGGATGCACAATGGTCAGAGCCGGCGACAGTAATTCATTACCTGTCTGTTGCTCCTCAGTTTTTCCCTGTCATCTCAGAAAATCTTTCTAAGATAAAGATGGCTGGCGGAAAAGAAAAGTGCAGGATAGTTATAGAGAAACCTTTTGGTCGCGATCTGGAAACAGCAAAAGAACTTAATACTTTGCTGCAATCGTTATTTGACGAGAGCCAGATTTACCGTATAGACCATTATTTGGGGAAAGAGACAGTACAAAACATGATGGCGTTCAGATTTGCGAATGCATTATTTGAGCCTATCTGGAACCGTAACTTTATAGATCACGTACAAATTTCTGTAACAGAAGATATTGGAATAGAAGACCGTGGAGGTTATTACGATGGTTCGGGCGCTTTGAGAGACATGGTGCAAAATCATATTTTGCAGGTATTGTGTCTGGTAGCCATGGAACCACCAGTAAGCTTTAACGCAGACGAAGTTCGTAACAGACGTGTGGACGTTCTGAAAGCTGCCAGAAGATTTGGCCCCGAAGAAGTAAAAAACAATGCTGTAAGAGGTCAGTATGCCGGAGGCTGGGTTGCAGGTAAAGAAGTTAACGGTTATAGAGAAGAAAAAGGAGTAGATCCTAATTCAAATACCGAAACATTCTGTGCTTTCAAATTCTTTATAGATAACTGGAGATGGCAAAATGTACCTTTCTATGTAAGAACGGGCAAACGTATGCACCAGAAATCTTCAGTAATCAGCATCCAGTTTAAAGATGTTCCACATCCTATTTTTCCGGCACAGGCATCAGAAAACTGGCAGCAAAACAGATTGATAATCAGTTTGCAACCGGAAATGAGTATCCGTTTGCAGGTTCAGGCTAAACGTCCGGGGTTAGATATGGTACTTAATCCGGTAGATATGATGTTTGATTACGATGGCGTTTATCCAAAAGAATCACCAGAAGCATACGAAACCTTGTTGTTAGATGCTATGGAAGGAGATCAGACATTGTTTATGCGTGGCGACCAGGTAGAAGCAGCATGGGAATTATTAATGCCGGTAATAGAAAATTGGGAATCGAGAAAAAGTTTGAATTTCCCTAACTATGCAACAGATAGCTGGGGGCCAGAAATAGCAGAAGCGTTAATTGCTAAAGATGGTTTTCATTGGTTTACCATGCCTCTGAAATCAAAAAAAGATAAGAAAAAGTAGATTTAGTTATCTATAAAGCTTAATATTAAAATCGCCGTCATTTTAATCTGGAACTTGTTAAAGCAGGCCAGGTTGAAATGGCGGAATTTTTTAAACACGACTTTAGGTAAAGGGATGTTCCGGAAGCTCAAAAGTCAGTAAAATAAAGAGATGAAACTAAATATTTATAAAGATTCGGATGCGGCGATACAGTCTATCGCTACATACCTCGTTGACCTTGCTAAAAAGTCGATTGCAGAAAAAGGTAGGTTTGATATTTCTCTGTCAGGAGGAAGTTCGCCCAAGAAACTTTATGAGCTTTTGGCAAAGAACTTTGCCAGTGATATTGATTGGACAAAAGTGTTCTTTTTCTTTGGTGATGAAAGGTATGTGGCTCACGATCATCCGGATAGTAATTACCTGATGGCTACAACAGCTATGGCTCCTCTAAATTTAGGAGAAGCACAGATTTTTAAAGTAGATACCAGTTTAGATCCAGAAAGTGCTGCGCTAGATTACGAAAAATGTATTAAAAAGCATTTTGGAGAAAACGTAGCCTTTGATCTGATTCTTTTAGGCTTGGGAGACGATGCACATACTGCTTCATTGTTCCCGGGTACAGATATCTTGTTTAACGATGAAAATCTGGTAAAAGACGTTTATTTAAAAGATAAAGAAGTTTATAGAATAAGCATGACTGCTCCTTTGATTAATCAAGCGAAAAATGTAGCTTTTTTAACTTTTGGAGAAGGAAAAGCGAATGCTTTACAAGCTATTTTAGAAGCGGAAAAAGATATTACTAAATATCCTGCTCAACTGATAAAGCCTTTGAACGGAGAAGTTCAGTGGTTTATTGATGAGGCGGCAGCTTCTAAACTTTCTAATTAGAAGTTTTTAGGAAAGACATCTCTTGTATCTGTGTAAAGATGCGGGAGATGTCTTTTGTTTTTTAAAAGATTTGCTGCAGAAACAAGTAGATTTATGGGATAAGTTAGCCCTCGAGGTTAAGGATGAAGCTGAAATATCGCTGAAAGAGTTATAGCAGGGTATAGGGATCTCTCATTCAGGTGTAATGCAAAAATATGATAAATGATTTTCGGAATAATCTGTTCGCCAATGGCAGAATAGAAACGTTCGGATATGGTTAATTATTTGTTGGCTCGTTGGACTGAAAAAGAAATTCTTTTGATTGATTTCGTGAAAATATACTTCTTCGCCCTATATTTACTTTAAAAAATTGTATCACGTGAGTATAGCAGAACTCTATAATATCTTTAAAGAATACCCTTTAGTATCTACCGATACCCGGAAAATAAGTCAGGATTGTTTGTTTTTTGCCCTAAAGGGAGAAAACTTTGATGCCAATACCTTTGCGGGGGAAGCCATAAAACAAGGTGCTGCCTATGCTGTTGTAGATTGTCTGGATTTGCCTAAAAATCCACAATTTATATTTGTGGATAATGTTTTAAAGACTTTACAGGATTTAGCTCATTATCACCGTAAACAACTTGGATTACCTGTTGTGGGGTTAACCGGAACAAATGGGAAAACAACCACTAAAGAGCTGATTAATGCAGTGCTAAGCCAAAAGTTTAAAACCTCTGCTACATTGGGTAATCTGAATAATCATATTGGGGTACCGTTAACGCTTTTGGCTATTACACCAGAAACAGAAGTGGCTATTGTAGAAATGGGCGCCAATCATCAAAAAGAAATTGAGTTTTTGTGCGCTATTGCCGAACCTGATTTTGGATTGATTACCAATGTAGGGAAAGCACATTTAGAGGGATTTGGCGGTTTTGAAGGAGTTAAAAAAGGGAAAGGCGAACTTTATGATTTTCTGTCAAAGAGTAATGAGACTGTTTTTGTCAATCATGATAACAACTATCTTCTGGAGATGTCTAACGATAAGGTTTTTAAAGAGGTGGTTTATTATGGAACGTCTTCTTTGTGTTATGTGTCGGGAGAACTACTGGCTAACGATCCGTATCTGAAGATAGCATGGAGACAGGGGGGGCATCAAGAAACTGTACAGTCTCAACTGACTGGTATTTATAACTTTGAGAATATTTTAGCTGCAATTGCAATAGGCAAGAAGCTAGGTTTAACCAACGAAGAGGTAAATAAAGGAATAGAAATATACCAACCCACTAATAACCGTTCGCAAATTATAAAAACAGCAAAAAACACGGTTATTGGCGATTTCTATAATGCCAATCCAAGCAGCATGGCTGTGGCTATAGAAAATATAGCTAAACTGGATGCCGGGAAAAAAATCCTGATTTTGGGAGATATGTTTGAGTTGGGAGATGAGTCTCAAGCAGAGCATCAAACCATAGTTAAACAGGTAGGGAAACACTCTTTTGATGAAGTGATTTTTATAGGGAAAGAATTTAGCAAACAGCAGCAAGCCCCATTCTCTTTTTATACAGATGTAGAAGTATTGAAAAAGCATCTGGAGAATAATCCTATAGAAGGAGCCCTGATTTTATTAAAAGGTTCCAGAGGGATGAAATTGGAGCAGCTGATGGAACAGCTTTAATGGTTTATTGTTTTTAAAGGAAAATTTAGTAACTTCCTTTAAAAAACCAATGCCTGTAAAAATATTTGGAAGTGCTGTTCATGGTGTAGAAGCCCAAACTATTACCGTAGAAGTAAATATTTCATCCGGTAAACCGGGATATTTTATAGTCGGTCTTCCGGATAATGCAGTTAAAGAAAGTCTGCTTCGGATAGAAAGTGCGCTTTCTACCAATTCGCTGCGGATGCCACGACAAAAAATTGTAGTTAACATGGCGCCGGCAGATATCCGCAAAGAAGGTTCTGCTTATGACTTAAGTATAGCCACAGGGATTCTGGCAGCATCAGGCCAAATTCCCGAAGAAGATATCCTTAATTATGTTATTATGGGTGAGCTATCTCTGGATGGTGAAGTGAAACCCATAAAAGGAGCTTTGCCTATAGCTATACAAGCTCGCAAAGAAAATATCAAAGGGTTTATACTACCTTTTGATAATGCCCGGGAAGCGGCCATAGTAAATGATGTTGAAGTGTATGGCATCAAGCATATCAATGAATTGGTTTCGTTTTTTAATGGAGATGAGAAGCCTGAACCTGTAGAATTAGACACCCGAGAGGTGTTCTTTAATTCGGTAAATAGCTATGATAGCGATTTTGCAGAAGTCAGAGGACAGGAAAATATTAAACGGTCTTTAGAAATTGCCGCTGCCGGAGGCCATAATGCTATTCTTATAGGTCCGCCTGGAGCAGGAAAAACCATGTTGGCAAAACGCTTGCCAACCATATTACCTCCACTTAATTTGTATGAGGCTTTAGAAACCACCAAAATACATTCCGTTGCCGGAAAGCTTTCTACTGCAGAAGCATTGGTAACCGTAAGACCTTTCCGTTCGCCTCATCATACCGTTTCGGATGTGGCATTGGTGGGAGGAGGAGGAAACCCGCAACCCGGAGAAATTTCTCTGGCACATAATGGCGTCTTGTTTCTGGATGAGCTTCCCGAATTTAAAAGAACGGTGCTGGAAGTTATGCGCCAGCCCTTAGAAGAAAGAAGAGTAACGATCTCCAGAGCAAAAATAGCAGTTGACTATCCCTCCAGTTTTATGCTGATAGCAGCGATGAATCCCTGCCCGTGTGGATTTTACAATCATCCTGAAAAAGAATGTGTTTGTGCTCCCGGAGTGGTGCAAAAATACCTCAGCAGGGTAAGTGGCCCTTTGTTAGACCGGATAGATTTACATGTAGAAGTAACACCGGTTAATTTTGATGAACTGGCATCTGAACGGAAATCAGAAGGGAGTGCCGTTATCAGGGAAAGAGTAGTAAAAGCGAGGCAAATTCAGGAAGAACGATTTAAGCCCTACGAACATATTAATTGCAATGCACAAATGAGCCCGCAAATGGTTCGTGATATTTGTCGTATCCAGAATGATGGGCAAGAGCTGTTAAAGAATGCTATGGAAAAGCTGGGTCTTTCTGCCCGGGCATACGACAGAATTTTAAAGGTGTCCAGAACTATTGCCGATTTAGATGCAAGTGAACATATAAAAACCGAACATTTAGCAGAAGCCATCAATTTTAGGAGTTTAGATAGAGAAAAGTGGGCGGGGTAAATTGAATTATACCGAGGTGGTCGCAAAATGCGACCACCTTAAAAACAACAAAATAGGTATGACAAAAGACAAAATAGCTGTAAGCATTCCTGATGAATTGGTTATAAATAAAATTATTGTGATTAGAGGCAATAGAGTGATGATAGATCGGGATTTGGCTGAACTTTATGGCGTAACTACCAAACGTTTAAATGAACAGGTGAAAAGAAATCAAAAGCGTTTTCCAGAAGACTTCATGTTTCAGATTACAAAAGACGAAAAAGAAGAAATTATCAGGCAGTTTAAGCATCTCTCTTCGTTAAAATATTCTTCGGTATTGCCTTATGTATTTACCGAACATGGAGCAGTAATGTTGGCAAGTATTCTGAATAGTGACAGGGCAATAGAGGTAAATATTCAGATAGTTAGGGTATTTACTAAAATTCAGAAAATGTTAACAGATAATACGGAGTTAAGGCTAGAACTTGAACAAATTAGAAAGAAAGTGGATAATCAGGATAAGAATATTGAATTGGTTTTTAAATACCTTGATGAGCTATTGGAGGAGAAGAATGTTCCTGCATCTCCTAGAAAAAGCATAGGATATAAAACATGGTCCGAAAAGGAATAGCAAGTTTTTATTGAATAACTTTATCGTTGGAACTATCTTGTTGATTTTTACGTTTAGAAGAAATGAAGTCCTATAAAAATTCATATTTATTGTTTCTCCTGATTTTTACTTTGCAATCCTGCAATGGACAAAGTAAAAGCCAAAAAATAAAGTCAACAGCAATAAATCTGACCCCTCCAAAAGGAAAGGCAATGGCGGCATTTGCGTCGGGATGTTTTTGGTGTACAGAGCATGTTTTTGAATCTGTGTTTGGCGTAGATTCTGCTGTTTCGGGATATGCCGGTGGGCATACTAAAAATCCAACCTATCAGCAAGTCTGTACAGAAACTACCGGACATGCCGAAACAATAATGGTTTACTACGATCCACAAAAAGTAACTTACAAAGAGCTTGTTCAGGTGTTTTTTGATTCACACGACCCTACTACAAAAAATAAACAAGGACCAGATGTAGGCTCTTCTTACCGTTCTGTTTTATTTTATACAAATGATGCGGAGAAAGAAACAGCACAAGAAATTATAGCATCTTTAACCAAAAACAAAATTTATAAAAAACCTATTGTAACCGAGATGAAGCCCTTGAAAGTATTTTACAGGGCAGAGGACGAACATCAGAATTTTGTGAAAAGAAATCCTTTACAGCCCTATGTACAGGGAGTTTCTAATCCAAGGTTTGAGAAGTTTAAGCGACAAACGTCTCAACGATTGAAAGAGTAATTTTCTTACATTTGCGCCAATGAAGTCAGAAGAATTTGTTGAGATAGGTTTTATTACCAAAACCCACGGTCTAAAAGGCGATATACAAATAGCCTTCACTTATCACGAACCGGAAAAATTGAAAATGAACTCAGTTTTTTTAGAAATCAACGGAAAAAAGGTTCCTTATTTTGTAGATAGCTTTAAACTGTCGCAACAGACAACAGGTTATCTGAAATTTGAGGATATAGACCATATAGACAAAGCACAGATATTGGTGAAGAGAAAGGTTTTTCTTCCCTTGAAGATGATGCCCAAAAAGAAGAAAGAAGAGTTTACTTTTAAAGATCTGGAAGGGTTTTCTGTTTTGGATAAGATAAACGGAGATTTAGGAAAGATACTTTCTGTGAGGGAATACCCTCAGCAATTCCTGGCTACAGTTAATTATCAGGAGAAGGAAGTGCTTTTTCCGTTGTCAGATGCTTTTATAGAAGATATTGATATTGAAAATAGAAAGCTGAGTGTAAATTTGCCCGAAGGTTTATTGGAAGTTTATCTGGACCAGAATAATTAAGAAACTATGCGCTTTGATATCATTACTGTTTTACCAGGTCTGTTAGAAAGTCCTTTTGCACATTCCATTTTGCAAAGGGCGCAAAATAAAGGCCTGTCAGAGATTTATGTTCACAATCTGAGGGATTACTCTAGCAATAAACATAAAAGCGTAGACGACTATCCTTACGGCGGTGGTAGCGGAATGGTTATGCAGATAGAACCATTTGCTGCCTGTATAGAAAAACTAAAGGCAGAACGTGACTATGACGAAATTATTTTCATGACTCCGGACGGTGAAACCTTTAATCAGGAAATAGCAAACGGTTTATCACTTAAAAAGAATGTGATTATTCTTTGCGGGCATTATAAAGGAATAGATCAACGAATAAGGGACGTGTATGTGACACGTGAAATTTCTATAGGCGATTATGTGCTTTCTGGCGGAGAGCTTCCGGCAGCCATTATAGTAGACGCTGTAGTGAGACTGCTTCCGGGAGTGCTTTCAGATGAAACATCAGCGCTTTCAGACTCCTTTCAGGGCGATTTATTAGATGCACCTGTTTATTCACGTCCGGCAGATTGGCGTGGGCATAAAGTGCCGGAAGTACTTTTAAGCGGTAACCAGGCTAAAATAGAACAATGGCGTTACGAGCAGTCTTTAGAAAGAACCCAAAAAAGACGCCCTGATTTATTAGAATAATTAGTCCTGGCTTCGGCTGTTCAGCAGTTCAATAATCTTTTCTTTATCCTTTAGCTGGCCTTTGAGTGTTTCGGTCAGTTGTTTATATACATTCAGTTCAGAAGCAACTGTCCTATATTCAGGAACAGACTCTGTAAGAGATTTGCTTTCTGGCAAATCCGGGTAGTTGTCCGGTGTGCTTTCCTGGAAAAATACAGATGGAGAAACTTCCAGTATTTCAGCCATCTTTTTAAGATCAGTATATTTAATAGATTCCTTGATAAGGCTTAGCCTAAAACCGTCGAAAGTCTTGCCAATTTGTACTGCTAACCAACTTAAAGAACGGCCCCTTTCTTTTAAAAGATTATCAACGATTGGTTTTAATTGCATAAAAAATTATGTAACTATTTTGAATATAATTTATATTACTTATTTTTATTTGTAATTTTTGCTAAATAAAATTTGATTAACGCAAATCTTTAGTCAAAGTACACAAAATTTTGGATGTTTTAACAAAAAAATTAATCATGTATAAGTACAAGATAAACGAGGTGCTCAATAATTTACCCATGAAAGATTATAGGAAAGCAATTAAAATGATTCCAAAAATATTAGGTGTTTCGACGAATACTTTCTTAAATTACAGGAACATTCGTGTTGACGAGGAAAAGGATATTCCATATCAGAAAGTGATCATTATGGAGAAAATATTTGCATTAGAAGAAGGATCGTTAAGCAATATAGAGATAAATTACAAAACCATTTATGAACTAATTAGAGAAAAGGAGGTTTAATATGCTTGCCACCCAAATTAATATGGAGAGTCATCTCACAGATCATCTTGTGAATCTGCTAGACCACGATGTAAGAGCGCCTATGAAAAACTTTGTGTATTTTCTTTCTCTTTCAGAAAGCGATGCGCTGGATTATGGAAAGTTTAGCATGAAACCTTTTTTGGAGCCCTTCTTTGCTTCTTCATCATTTTTTGTGGAAAACTTTATCATCTGGAACAAAATAATTAAGGAAGGTGCCTGTCTGGCAAAACCTTACTATGTCTCAGAAATCATTAAAGAGATTAAAGAATCTTTCAGTTATCAGCTTGCTGCAAAAAATATTCATATCATTTTTGATGGCGAACAAACACAGTTTTTAGCCATAGACCGCCTTACGTTTAGTTTTGTACTGAAGAACATCTTTTTTACAACTATTAATTATAGTAACAAAGGAAATGTTATTTGTGTGAAATTATCAGGCGATCATCGGGTCTTAGAAATTAGCTCCATAGATATGTTTATGCCATCTAATAAAATTGAACGTATTTTTAATATGGAAGAATATAAAAACGTATCGGGCAGAGATATCGGTGTTTTGCTTAGTCAATATGTTTTACGTAGCTTTGACAGCAGTTTCTCTTATGTTCAAAATGATAGCGGAGAGGGTGTTTTTAAATGGTATTTGTCTTAAAACAACTCAATAAAAAACCTAAGTAGCTCTTCTACAAAAAAATAAAAGAGAAAGAATTATAGGAATTTTTCAGAATAGTTTTTGTTTCTGAAAAAAAAAGCCTAATATTGCACTCCGAAAAATTCGGTACGATTAGGCAATAAATGAATCGTATTTAATCAGCATAAGATCATGGATTTAGTAAAATTTGTAGAAGAGCAGGTTATCGAAAAGAAACAATTACCTGCATTTAAATCTGGAGACACCATCAGTGTTCACTATAAAATTCGTGAAGGAAATAAAGAGCGTGTTCAGGTTTATCAAGGTGTAGTTATCCAGAGAAATAGTGCTGGTTCTACAGAAACTTTCACTGTTCGTAAAATTTCTAACGGAATAGGTGTAGAGCGTATCTTCCCTGTAAACTCTCCAAACATAGAAAAAGTAGAAGTACATAGCATTGGTAAAGTGCGTAGAGCTAAATTGTTCTACCTGCGTAACCTTACAGGTAAAGCAGCTCGTATCAAAACAAAAAGATAATTTACCGCTGTACAGCAATAAAATATTTATAAGACCCTTTTGTGAAAACCAAAAGGGTTTTTTTTATTTGAATATAAAACCCTGAACCCATTGTTGAGGGCTATGTTTTTTTGATTCCAATTTTTGAATTGATAAGAATATGTCTGATTTAGCTTGGCTGTCCCGTTCGGCATTATTGGTTGGTGACGAAGGAATAAACACTTTACAGCAAAAACATGTATTGGTTGTTGGATTAGGAGGTGTTGGATCTTTTGCTGCGGAGTTTATCTGTAGGGCAGGAGTAGGAGAGATGACCATTGTAGATGGTGATGTTGTAGATCCGTCAAATAGAAATAGGCAATTGCCAGCTTTAGCTACTAACCACGGGGTTAGTAAAGCCGAAATTATGGAAGAACGCTTATTGGCTATTAATCCGGAATTGAAATTACATGTTATTAAAGAGTTTTTGTCGCCACAGAAATGTAAGGAGCTTTTGAGTACTCAAAAGTTTGATTATGTTGCCGAGTGTATAGATAGTATTACGCCTAAATTATTGCTGCTTACCACGGCACTGGAATGCGGTTTACCTATTGCAAGTTCTATGGGAGCAGGGGGAAAAGTGGATCCGACAAAATTAAGAACCACTTATCTGACAGAAACCTGGGAATGTGTTTTTGCGCAATATGTTCGTAAGCGCTTGAAAAAAATGGTAAATGCTTCTACTATAAAAGCAGTGTTTTCTGTTGAGAAAGTAATGAAAGAGTCTTTGGTGATGACGGATGGCAGTAACTTTAAGCTTTCTGCTTATGGTACTATTTCTTACTTGCCTGCGGCATTTGGAGGAGGTATAGCGTCTATTGTTATCAGAGATTTGTTAGGGTTACCGATTGATATAGAAAAACGTCCGGATTTTATTTCTAAGGATAAAGCTAAAAAGAAGAAAAAGAAAAAAGATAAGAAGAAGGAAAATATTAAGGAATAATTTCAGAAAGCAGTTTTAAAGAACTGCTTTTTTATTTAATAACGATATGGTTTTTTATCTGAAAATCACTTGAGGTCGCAAATTGCGACTTCAGGTTTTGAACCTCATATTCGGTAAGTTGAAACATTGAAATCCTCGGAAAACTGGTCTACCTGTTCATTAATTCTTTCTGTATCTATACCAATACAATAAAGCCAAATCATTATCTAACATAACTTTACCCTGGGGCTTAGAAAGAGTCTTTTTAATTTTTAATTTTGATTTTATACCTTGTACAACATGCAAAAACCGCTTAAAAGACTTCAGGCTTCCGCAGGTTCGGGAAAGACATTTAGTTTGGCCGTTCATTACCTTACCTTGTTGTTTAGCAATGAGAATAAATACAGGGAAATACTGGCCGTAACTTTTACCAATAAAGCTACCGAAGAGATGAAGACCCGGATTTTAGAGGTCTTAAAAGGTTTAGCTGTTGATAGTAATGCTGCCGCAATAGAGAGTTACAGAAAATTATTGTTGCAAGAACATACCAATTTAGACAGACATAGTCTGGCCGAAAAAGCAGATCGGATTTATAGAAGAATATTACATGATTATAGCCGTTTTTCGGTAAATACCATAGACGGATTTGTCCAGAAAGTAATTAGGGGTTTTGCTTTTGAATTGGGATTAGATGCTTCGTACACCTTAGAAATGAATATAGATAGGGTTAAGGAAAATCTGGTGGAGCGTTTGGATAAAGAACTGGACAGAAAACCAGAATTGGTACAATGGATTATTAACCTGGCAAAAGAAAGGATAGAAGATAACAAAAGTTGGAACTATAAAGCAGAGTTGTTGAACCTAACGGGCGAAATATTTAAAGAACGTTTTGCTGTGTTTGAACAAGCCTTACAACAAATAGGACTTGAAAATACCGATAAGATCTTTTTAGAATATGCACAAGCATCTAAAAAAGATGTGGTGTTGTTTGAGCAGCAAATAGTTTCTTTGGCGCAAAAAGGTTTGGAAACCATAACCAGGTTTGGTTTAACTCCCGATCATTTAAAAGGAAAAAGCAGAAGTCCTTTGTTAAGATTGCAAAAAGTTGCGGTTAAAGACTTTAAAGATATAGAGAAGCTGTTTGTGCTGATAGATGCTCCGGAAGATTGGTTCCAGAAAAATGTATCGGACGAATCTTACCCCGAACTTAACTCTGTTTTAAAAGAGTTAGAACAGTATTTTTATCATAGCTATCCGGATTATATTCTTCACCAGCAGTTTAATAAGAATGTTTATTTTCTGCGGCTTATGGTTGAACTGGTTAGCTTGTTGAAAAACTACAGAGAAGAAAGTGGAAACCTCTTGATTAGCGATGCGCAAAATCTGTTAACAGGTATTACGGATGATGCAGGTGACAACCCATCTTTTATTTGGGAAAAAATTGGCAATAAGTACCGGAATTTTTTATTTGACGAATTTCAGGATACATCAGTGAGTCAATGGGGAAGTTTCCGTTCTCTGGTACAAAATGCGATTGCAGAGCCCAGCGGTGCCTGGATAGATCATTTGATTGTGGGGGATACCAAACAGTCTATCTATAGATGGAGAAACGGGGATTGGAATATCCTGCATAGCGGGGTGAAAAGAGATTTGGGAGAACATAATGTTGTAGACAGTAATCTGGAAGAAAACTACAGAAGTTCTAAAGAAATTATCCAGTTTAATAATCACCTATACCATCGATTGCCGGTTTTGGTGCAAACAAAGATTAATACCGAAGTAGAAGAAACAGGTGATGAACAGCTGAAGGCATGGTGGATGGCTCAGGATTATCATCAGGTAATTAACCAGATTTACAGTCAGGCAGAGCAAAAATTAACATCAGGGACCGAAGAAGGTGGGGTAGTAAAAATCAGGAAGTTTACGAAAAAAGAAGAAGACGAACGTATTTTTTCGGATACTGTTTTCAGAGAATATGCTCTTGAATATCTTGTGGAAGAAATTACAAATCTGAGAGATGAGCATGCCTATTCTTATAAAGACATCAGTATTCTGGTGCGGTCTAACAGAGAAGCCGTAGAAGTAGTAGAAATGCTGATGCATGCGCAAATTCCGGTAGTATCGGGCGAAGCGCTTTTGGTGGGGAACAATACCGCCATCAAACTGATTGTAAATACGCTTTGTGCTTTGGTAGGTTATGAAGAAAATACATCATTATACAAAGCAAACTGTATAGCGCTTTATCATAAAATTAATGGTAATCCGGTACATCCGGATAGCTATCTGGGGTTAAGGTTTAAACCATTTGCACAACTGTCAGCATTACTTCCCGCAGAATTATGTGCCCATGCAAGCTTGTGGATACAGTTACCCTTACCAGAATTGGTAGAAAAAATTATCAGAAGCTATGGACTAGATCAGAAAACAGAATATTTACCTTATCTGCTATCTTTCAGAGATATTGTAGGTAACGCTACCCGACTGGGCGAGAAAGGTATCCATAGTTTTTTGAATTGGTGGGACGAGGAAGGAATGTCCCGTACATTGCCCTCTCCGGAAGAGGCCAATGCTGTACAGGTAATTACCATTCATAAATCAAAAGGTTTGGCATTTAGGGCAGTATTTGTGCCTTTTTGCGAATTGGGTTTAAGCGGGAAAACCAACAGTGTATTTTGGGTTCCGTCTGAGGAAACACCTTATAAACAATTGGGCAGCATCCCTTTAAAATACACTAGAGAACTAGCCAAATCATCCGTAGCCAAATATTATTTTGAAGAAGAATTGTACAGTCACATGGATAGTTTAAACATGATTTATGTGGCTACTACACGGGCAAAAGATTATCTTTTCTTAGGTATAAAGGGCAAAGAAAAGGAAGATACCAATGCGATAGGGAATTTATTAGGCTTAATTTATAAAGATGATTTTGATGAAGAAGGATTATACGCATTAGGAAACTATATAGAAAAGCCTTCCCGAAAGTCGGAAAAGAACCTGATTCAATTGCAATCCTACCCTACTTCGGACAGAATTTCTGAAATATACGAAGCGGTAGAAGACCGGCATGCCAACCATTTGTTAAACATAGAGCAATCTGGTCGTAAAGGGAGTATTATGCATGAAATATTGGCTAACGTTAAAGAAAAATCAGAAATAGCATCTTATATAGACGATTTAAATATTCAGGGAATTATTACCGAAGACGAAAAAGAAGGGTTTTTGCAAGAAACCAAAGAAGTATTAGATCACCCCGAACTAAAATATCTGTTAGGTAAAGCCATTCGTACCATCGAAGAAAAAGGAATTGTAGATGAGTCCGGGCGGCAACACCGACCCGATAAAGTTCTCATTGGCGAGAATGAGGTTATTATTCTCGATTATAAGTTTACAAACAAAGAGCATGAAACGCACATTGAGCAGCTGTTAAGTTATAAAAGCTTGTTACAAACTATGGGATACCAGAATGTAAGTGCTTATTTGTTTTATGCATTAACCAGAAAATTAAAGGCCATTTAAATCCGCTTTACATGAAACCATTTTTAAAAGAAGTTGCAGAAGATCTAGTAGAACAGTTTGGTCAGGATTTAGAGCATTGCGCTATTGTTTTTAATAATAAAAGACCTGCGGCATATTTACAAAAGCATCTGGCAGATATTTATCAAAAACCTTTTTGGAGTCCTTCCTTTTTTACAGTTCAGGAGTTTTTTGCAAAATCTACCCATTTAAAAACGGCAGATTTTTATGCGCAGTTTTTTACGTTATACCAAAGATACAATCAGATACTTTCGGGAGAGGGACAGAAAGCCCTGGATATGGCGCAGTTTTTTCCGATAGCCAAAATTATACTTAGCGATTTTTCGCAGATAGATAACGATTTAGTTGATGCCGCTAAACTTTATCACGAGCTGGAAGATATAGTGCTTATAAATCAGCAGTTTGATTTTCTTACGACAGAACAACATCAGTTTCTGTCTCAGTTCTGGACCTCTTATACAGAAGGAAAACACAAAAGGCAGCAGGAGAATTTTATTAAAATGTGGCGCAGGATGCCTTTATTGTATCGTGATTTTCATCAGGATCTGGCAACGCAGGACTTAATAACTATGGGCAGGGTCTATAAAAACCTGGCAGAAGAAAAGAATGATAATCCTACATTTTTAAACGATTTCTCGAAAGGCAAACTCATTTTTATAGGCTTTAACGCGCTAACAAAAGCAGAAGCAATTGTGTTTAAGCGTTGGCAGGAGCAAGATCTGGCTCGCTTTTACTTTGATACGGATGCTTATTATTTAGATGATCCATTACAGGAATCCGGACTTTTCCTTAGAAAAAATATAGACCAGATAGGGTTGGTGAATGCCCTTAACAATCAACGATCGTTTATTGCCGCAAAGAAACGGAATATAGATGTATATCAGGTTCAGGGACATAATGTAGAGGCAAAAATCCTGAACAATATACTTTCTGAGGATTACAATCTGCTGGCAGCCAATAAAAACTATGGCGATACTGCAATTATTCTGGCAGACGAATCTCTGTTACTGCCCACTTTGCAAACAATTCCTTCGGTACATAAAGACGCTCAAGGAAATGAAACCGGGCTAAAAGTAAACCTGAACGTAACTATGGGCGTTTCGTTTGTCTCTTCAACTTTGTTTGGTCTGGCAGATTTGTGGTTAAATATCCAGAAAAGTATCCATCAGTTTAAACCGGATGAAGAAATTACATTTTCTTTTAAAACGGTTGAGGCATTCTTATCACATCCCTTGGTGGGACTCAGTGATAAAATGCGTGAAAAAATCCTGAAAGCGTTTGTAGAGGAGCAATTAGTACAGGTCCCTAAAAACAGACTGATTCCTCAAAAAGGAATATTTGTTAATTTCTTTGAGAAGATAGATGCTCCTGTAGACATTATCAAAGGGTTGAAAGAAACCTTAGAAGCGGTGCTTAAAAGGCAGTTGTATGTACAGAATCTTAAGAAAATAGATTCGGAATTATTTATAAAAACTATACAGGAACTTAACCGTTTGTACGATACCTTAACCAAACATATCAAAGGAGGAAGACAGACTTTAGAGGTAGGCTTTGTTGTTTCTTTAGTACAAAAAGTATTGCAAAGTGTAGCCGTTCCGTTAAGCGGGAATCCTTTAGAAGGCTTGCAGGTGATGGGGCTGTTGGAAAGCAGAAACCTGAACTTTAAACATATTGTGGTACTGGGGCTGAACGACGGAATAGTACCGAAGACAACCATTGGAAATAGTTTTATTCCCGACAGTCTGAGAAGGGTTTACGGATTACCGGTATTAGAAAACCAGGATGCTATTTCGGCTTATATGTTTTACCGCCTCATTCAAAGAGCAGAAAAAGTGAGTGTGGTGTATAACAGTCTGACTGATGAAAGCAATTCTGGAGAACCCAGTCGCTTTTTGAAACAGCTGGAATATGAGAGCGGATGGGAATTTAAGTATTACCATCAGGAATTAAATGTAGAAGTAGAAAAGTCTGAAACCGTAGAAATCAGTAAAACACCACAGATTATGAATATTCTGGAGGGTTTTTCTACCGGAAAAAGAACATTATCCGCATCGGCATTGACCACTTATATTGCCAATCCCATAGATTTTTTCTTTACTTATATAGCTGGAATTAAAGAACCGGAAGAAGTGGACGAGGTGGTAGAAGCCAGAGATTTGGGCTCTATACTACACGGAGTAATGGAAGACTTTTATGAAGCATTGAAAGCCGAAAATCCAGATATTACTGAGGAACGGATTAAGCAAAAACGAAAAGAAATACCCGATTTAGTTAGGAGAAATTTTAACAAAATCATTTATAAAAATGCCGATAGGCAAACGCGTTTTAACGGAATGCAACAGGTAGTTTTAGCCATTGTTCAGGAATATTGCGATATTATTCTCAATTATGATGAAAAATGTACACCATTCAGGATTATACAAATGGAAGAGGCAATGGTTGTTCCTTACTCCTTTACAGATGCAACAGGGCAACAAAGAACCATCCAGATTAAAGGGATTATTGACCGTGTAGATTTGACCAGTGAGAACATTACAAGAATTGTAGATTATAAAACAGGTTCTGATAAACTGGCTTACCATAGTATAGAAGAAAGCTTTAATACCGATGGAAAAAACCTGAATAAAGCTTTGGTACAAACGCTGTTTTACACTTATGTTTTTGAACAGGCCAAAAATCTGAAATTTGTAGAACCCAATTTGTATGTGTTGAAGACCATGAATAAAGATGGCGTTTTATTTCAGACCTATCGTAAAGTTGAAGATGAAAATGGGGAATCTAAACGTAGAAAAATGAGCCTTAATGCAGATTTTTTGATTGCCGAAAAGGAGGTGTTTCTGCTCGAACTCAATAAAAAATTAGCCGAATTGTTTGACCCTTCGGTGCCTTTTAAGGTTAGTGAGAACCCATTGAACTATCAGTATTCTAAGTTTACAGATTTAATGGTAAGTTAGCTTAGTATAAACTAAAGGTATGGAAGTAGCATTTATCATAATAACCCTTGTTGTCTTCTTGTATATATTGAGGGCTACAGCGATAAAAAAGAATAAGCAGTCAAAAAACAGGGAAATTAGTACTGATGAAAGAGAGGTTTTAGAAACAAACGTTGCTTTCTATCAGAAATTACCGGAAGAGAAAAAGCGGGTGTTTGAGCAAAAAGTTCTTTCGTTTTTAGAAGGTGTGATTATAGAGGGCATTGGAACCGATGTTACTTTGTCTGATCGGATGCTGATTGCTTCCAGTGCTGTAATTCCTATTTTTGGGTTTCCAGATTGGAAATATAAAAACCTGAGAAACATATTGGTCTATCCCGAGAACTTTAATAAATCATATCAGTTTGAAGGACACGCAGATAGAAATATTATGGGAATGGTGGGAGATGGATTAATGAATGGGAAAATGCTGCTTTCGCAATCGGCATTAAGAGCAGGTTTTTCTATGAGTAATGATGGTAACAATACCGCCATTCACGAGTTTGTACATTTACTGGATAAATCTGACGGAGCTACAGACGGCATACCCGAATATTTGTTGAACCATAGCTATACCATTCCGTGGTTGAAAATTATTCATCAGGAAATGCTCAAAATAGAAAAGAATAAATCAGATATCAATCCTTATGCCTTAACAAACGAAGCCGAATTTTTTGCTGTTGTATCCGAATATTTCTTTGAAAAACCAGATCAGTTAAAAAAGAGACATCCGGAACTGTATGAAAAATTAACTTTAATCTTTGATCAGGATCTGGCTGTGAATTAGATTTTAGGCATTTACGCCTAAAATCTAATAAAAGGCTTACCTCATCAAAATCCCATCCCCATATTTAAAAAATGCATTTACGCTTACCGGAAGTTTTCCGTTGGCCTTTAACGTCCCTAATATAACTTTCGAAGCAGCTAACTGTATTTCCGGTAGGTTCTGATAGCCAAGTAAGATAGATGCAGACCTTTCAAAGCCGGGTATTCCGCTAATAACATAAGGATTGGCAAACAAGGCCGTAATGGTGTTTTTAGTGGAAAACTCAGAAATAAATTGGGTCAGGTGATTGGGAAAATCCAGTTTACTGGCAGGTCTGCTTCTGGAATCAATAACGGCCATTACAATCTGGTCGTACTGTTTTACCGTAGTTCTGATGGTGGCAAGTTCCAGTTCGCCCACATTTTTTGGGATATTAATCACTAATGCTCCCGGTTTTATTTTCTTTAAAGTATTAGAAAATACAGTGTTTTCGGAAGAACCTACATTTAATATCACTGTTTTTCTTACAAAATCATTCCTTAACGGAAATGCAGCAGTGCCTTTAAGTACTGTAATGGAAGCATCAGCCATTTGTTGTATTAAAGTGGTAGATTCTTGACGGTTCAGATCCCTGAAAACATTTGCCGTACTAACGGGTTGGTAATTATCTAAGCCTAACCAATATTTAGCATATAATATTTTCTTGACCTTGGCATCAATCTCTTCCCAGCTTATCTGCTTGGCTTTAATTGCTTTTTTAACCATTTTAATAGCTCGTTCTACATCCTCTGATAGTTCTATCACATCTAAACCAGCAATTAACGCCTTAACATCGGCCTGGCCATTTGGAAAGAATTTAACCACCCCTTTCATGTCCATGGCATCAGAAACCACCAGACCTTTAAACCCAAACTCATTCTTCAATATCCCGGTTACAATAGGTTTAGACAAAGACGAAGATAAAGTAGGTGTTGGATCTAAAGAAGGAATATTCATATGGCCAACCATTACGCCGCCAACGCCATTAGCCATTATTTTCTTGAAAGGATACATCTCTAAGGTGTCCAGTCTTGTTCTGGTAAAGTTTAGTTGAGGTAAATCGTAATGAGAATCAACATCTGTGTCGCCGTGTCCGGGGAAATGTTTTGCAGTGGTGAGGATCCCATTTTCCTGCATACCTTTCATATAAGCAATTCCTTTGTCGGCAACATTATATTTATTCTCTCCAAAAGATCTGAAGTTAATCACAGGGTTGTTTGCATTATTATTGACATCAACAGCAGGAGCAAAGTTGATATGCATGCCCAGTCGTTTAAAATCTTTAGCCACCTGCTCGCCCATCTTATACAATAATTGATCGTTTTGCATGGCTCCCAATGTCATTTGGAAAGGATAAGATATGGTGCTGTCCAGGCGCATACCCACACCCCACTCTGCATCCATGGCAATCATTAGCGGCACTTTTACCAGTTGTTGGTATTGGTTGGTTAAAGCAGCCTGTCGTTCCGGCCCACCTTGAAAAAAGACCACTCCACCTATGTGGTTGTCTTTAATTAATTTGGCCACTTTTTCAGAATATTCTACTCCCTTATCCGTATGGGCTCTTACCATAAACAATTGTCCTAGCTTTTCTGCATGAGACATAGATTTAAAAACAGAATCTACCCATGTATTGCGCTGATTAAGAAAATCTATAAAAGGAGGTCTCTTCTGTGCAGAAGTGTTTAAAGAGTAACAACAGGCAATAAGCAACAATAATTTTTTCATCTGTAAAAGTATTTGATCTTTAAATATTATACTGAATAGTGTTTTTTCTTTTTGATACGCATATAGTTCAAAAGGTAAGCCAAAGCCACTAAATTAATAGCGGCAGAACCATAAAAAATATAAGGTATTCTGGAAATAACATCCTGAAAGAAATAGCCGGCGAATAAAGCACCCAATCCAATTCCGGCTTCCAATGCTATATACATGGTGGCAATAGATTTTCCGCGCTTATCCTCGTCACTTAAATCTACCGCCCATGCAGAAATGGCGGGAGAGAAAGTTCCGGTAGCAAAACCATATAAAATAGATCCGGAAATTAGTCCCATACTGGTTGGCCAAACAGCCATCCAGGTAATGGAAATGCACAGCAAAATTAACGAAACCCGTAACACAGGTTCCCGTCCGTATTTATCGGCAACCTTCCCGGCGAACAATCTTACCGTAATAGACGCCAGTGTAAATACCATGAAAAATATCCCTTTGTTCTTAATACCGATAGATTCCGACCAATCAGGAATCAGCGTAATCAAAGTACCATAACTTACATAGCTAAAAAGTGTTACCCAAAAAACGGGGAGAGCCTGTTTATTAATAATCTCGTTTTTCCTGATTTTTAATAGTGCAGGCGTAAATTTCTGTTTATCGGCTAAGGTCTCCTTCATATTGAAAATAATGGCAATAGAAAGTAGTGCAAATACCGAAGAAACATAAAACAAAACGTTGATAGAGGTATAAAGCGTGATGGTACTTCCAATGGCAGGGCCAACGGCCATCCCTATAGAAAAACAAAGCCCATGAAATCCCATGGCTTCTCCCCATCTGCTTTTTGGAATAATATCTGCAATATATGCTGCGGTGGCAGTAGGTTTAAAACCCGTAGAAAACCCATGTGTTAATCGTAAAAACAGAAATCCTGCCACAGAGGTAAGCAAAGGATATAAAAGTCCGCAAACAAAACATACCAGAGAGCCTACAGCCATAATAGGCACACGGCCAATCTTATCGGTCAGTTTGCCGCTAAAAGGTCTGGAAATGCCCGCTGTAAGTGTAAAAAGAGCAATAATAAGTCCCTTGTATTCTGCACCGCCCAAACTGCTTAAATAAGCCGGAAGCTCGGGGATAAGCATGTTAAAACTGGAAGAGAATAAGAAAGAACTTAAACAAAGTAATAAATATTGTAAGGTATAAATAGATTTCTGTTCGCTGTATTCCAATGGTTGATTTGTTTTGATGGCAAAAGTACACATTACCTTAGAGTCAGGTATTACAAAAACATGATTTTTACTTTTAACAGATTGTTAAAATGCTTATGTACTTTTGCGGCTATGAAACAGAAACTCTATCAGCCTTTTGTATCTATGTCTTTTGATAATAACCGTTGCTTTTTAAGTGGCGAAAAGTTGGAGTCAACAGCAGAGAAAATGAATGTTTTTGGTGATTGGTTGATAGATAGATATCAGTTGAATGAGCGCCCGTTTAAGATGCTGGACGAGAGTATGCTAACCTATGCAGATATTTCTGTTCCCTGTTCTGATGCGGTGAAGGTACATTTCTCTGCTTTAGAGAAAACAATTGAAGAAGCATTTTTGGGCGGGTACGAAAAGGTGTGCAAGCTGGATGAATTCAAGCTTTTTCAGTGGACAGCAAAAACGGTGTACGGAATCATATTCAGGGAGATACAGGCTGCTATTGTATCGCAAAGCAGAAGCGGAGAAGGTTTTTATATGTCGCAGGGACTTATGCATAAATTCGGAAACCTGCATAATATGCTGCAATCAGTGAACTTGCCGGTGTATTTTGAAGATTTTAAACCCTGGAGCATATTTATCTGTCCGGTAGATAATCTGGAAAACGAATTCTCGTATCGGGATGAGATCAATACCATGACTTTCTCTTTAAGGATGAATGATTTCGGTATTATTCTTTGCTTGCAGGATAATGGGGTAAATAAAGTTTACCATCAGGATGTTTGGAACAAAGTAGAAGGGCAAAAGCTACACCCCATTCAGTTTGAAGAACTTTGCGGAAAGGTTTATTACTCTGCATACCTGTTTAACCGTTTGCCCGAATACCATATTATGCCAACACCGGACGGAATATATTTAGAGGCGTCGCCATTGCGCGGTATGAGCTCCAAACCTTTATTTGATGATTGGCAGAACAAAACCTATGGACAGGTACTGGAGAACTTCTGGAAAAAATGGGGTTTTCTGTTATTGGAAATTATTAAAAACCCGGAAAAGCCCGTAAGCTACCTGTTTGATGATAATGGTGATTTTGTGCTTGCCAATAGTATTACTCTGGAGAGATAGTTTGATCTGAATTTAAGAAATAGGTGCTTTTTATCAAAGAACTGTTTCAAAAACAAAAACGATGTTATTGCAATGAGAACAGCGAAGAGAAATCTTCTTCTGGAGTATTCCTGAAACAGATTCCTCGACTTTGCTCGGAATAACAAATTACACAGCCCCGTTGTATGTTTCCGCTCTAAAAAAACTGTCCTATCTCTCCCATAAAATGAGAAATAACCTGTGGATACAATAATATGGTTATCACAATACCAGCAATGGCACCAAAAAAGTGTGCGTCATGATTAATTCCCTGACCGGGTAATTTACTCGCATAACTGCTGTAAGCCAGAAAAATAATCCCATATAAAATTGCCGGAATAGGAAGAGGAATAGGGAATACAATTAAAGACGAAAACGGAAAAAACAGAATAGAGCTAAAAACCACGGCACAAACCGCTCCCGATGCTCCCAGGCTATGGTAGTTAAATTGGTTTTTATGTTTCTTAACGGATGGCAGATCGCACAGAATAAGACTGCCTATATACAATATACCAAACTGCCAGTGGCCAATAATTCTTTCCAGGTTAAAAGCGAAAAAATAAAATGAGAACATATTGAAGCCTAAATGCGCCCAATCTTTATGCACAAAACCACTAGTAACCAGTTGAAAAAGGTTTTTGCCACGGGATACAGAATAAGGGTGCAACATTAATTTGCCCAGAGCACTGGGTTTGTTAAAAGCATAAATACTTAAAATAATAGTGGCTGCAAATATAATAGAGGCTACCGGAGCCGAATTTAATATAGATAACATAGATTTAAGTTTAATGAGCTTCTAACCAATTTTTACCTTCGCCAATTTCAACAACAATAGGAACAGAGGTTTTGATGGCATTTTTCATTCTATCCAGAATAATTTCTTTGACCGCCTCTTTTTCTGTAATCAATACATCAAAAACCAACTCATCATGTACCTGCATCGTCATTTTAGATTGTAGTTTTTTAGCCGTCATATCTTTGTGGATATTCAGCATAGCAATCTTAATCATATCTGCTGCAGAACCCTGGATGGGGGCATTAATGGCATTTCGTTCAGCAAAACCTCGTACTGTTGCATTTGCCGAGTTGATGTCCCGTAAATATCTTCTGCGGCCCATAATGGTTTCCACATAGCCATTTTCACGGGCAAAGTTCATCGTGTCCGACATGTAATCTTTAATGCCCTTATATTGCTCGAAATAGTTTTCGATGATTTCTGCCGCTTCTTTTCTTGGAATACCCAGATTTTGCGATAATCCAAATGCAGATTGTCCGTAAATAATACCAAAGTTTACAGCCTTTGCATTTCTACGCTGATCTGATGTAACCTCTTTAATATCTAAGCCATAAACTTTTGCGGCAGTGGCGGTATGAATATCTAAGCCCTTAGAAAATGCGTCCAGCATGTTTTCGTCCTTGCTGATTTCAGCTATAATGCGAAGTTCTATCTGAGAGTAATCCGCAGAAAGCAAAATATGGCGCTCATCTCTGGGGATAAATGCTTTTCTTACTTCCCGTCCTTTTTCTGTGCGGATTGGAATATTCTGCAGGTTAGGGTTGTTAGAGCTTAAACGGCCTGTGGCTGCCACAGCCTGATTGTAGGAGGTGTGTACCCTTCCGGTTTTTGAATTGATTAATTGCGGAAGCGCATCAACATAGGTGGATTTTAGTTTTTGCAATTGTCTAAAATCCAGAATGTCTTTAACAATGTCCGATTTATTGGCTAAAGCCAGTAATACATCTTCTCCTGTCTGGTACTGACCGGTTTTAGTTTTTTTAGCTTTGGGGTCTAGTTTTAATTTATCGAATAAGACTTCTCCCAGTTGTTTAGGAGAGGCAATATTAAACTTTACGCCTGCTTTTTCGTGTACCGTAGCTTCTAATGCAGCAATGTCTTTTTCCAGTTCTTTAGAAAACTCCTGTAGTTGGTTAGTGTCTATTTTTACCCCTTCTTTTTCCATATCGCCCAACACGTAAATTAAAGGGTTTTCCATTTCTCTGGCTAGCTTGTCGGCCTTGGCCTCTACCAGCATGGGTTCGAACACCTGTTGCAGCTGTAAGGTGATATCAGCATCCTCAGAAGCGTAATCTTTTACTTTTCCCACCTCTACCTCACGCATATTGAGCTGGTTTTTACCCTTTTTACCAATCAATTCGGTAATGGAAACCGGTATATAACCCAGATAATTTTCCGATAGAACGTCCATATTGTGTCTGGTATCCGGATCAAGCAGGTAATGCGCAATCATGGTATCAAAAAACTCTCCTTTAAGATCAATTCCATACCATTTTAATACAATAAAATCATATTTCAGATTCTGTCCTACCTTGCGTATTTTTTCATTCTCCAGAAAAGGACGTAAGATTTCCAGGTATTCCTGAGCTTCTTTTCTGTCTTGCGGCAGGTTAACATAATAGGCATCTCCGGCTTTATAGGCAAAAGAAAGTCCTACCAGTTCCGCTTCGTTGGCATCCAGCCCGGTAGTTTCTGTATCCATAGATACAGAATCCTGAAGGATAAGCTCGGCTACCAGTTTCTCCAAAGCAGCTTTATCGTCTATTAAAACATAGTTATGCGGGGTGTTGGTAATGTCTTTTCCCGGAGCTATTTCTTGTACTACCGATGGTTTTAATACCGGTTGGTTGCTTTCAGAGATACTGCCAAAAAGATCCATCTGACCGCTTGTAGGTCTGGCATCGGCCACATTGAAAGATTCGCCAAATACCCGTTTGCCTAAAGTTCTGAACTCTAATTCTGCAAACAGCGGTTCAAGCATTTCGCGGCTGGGTTCTTTAATCAGGAAATCCTCTTCATGAAATTCTACAGGAGCATCCAGTAATATAGTCGCTAAACGCTTAGATAATATTCCCTGTTCTGCAAAATTCTCTACGTTTTCTCTTTGTTTTCCTTTTAACTGGTCACTGTTGGCAATAATTTCTTCTACAGAGCCAAACTGTTTGATTAAGGCTTTAGCCGTTTTTTCTCCAATTCCGGGAATTCCGGGAATATTGTCCACCGCATCTCCCCATAAACCTAAAATATCTATAACCTGGTGCACATGTTCTATTTCCCATTTTTCCAAAACTTCCTTTACTCCTAGAATCTCCATATCGTTGCCCATTCTGGCAGGTTTATAGATAAAAATATTCTCAGATACCAACTGGGCAAAGTCCTTATCAGGGGTCATACAATAAACAGTATATCCCTCTTTTTCCGCTTGTTTTGCCAGGGTTCCAATAACATCATCAGCCTCGTAACCATCTGAGGTAATTACAGGAATATTAAACCCTTCGATGAGTTTTTTTACATAAGGCAAGGCAAGAGAGAGGTCTTCCGGCATGGCTTGTCGGTTAGCCTTATAGGCCTCAAAATCCGTATGTCTTTCTGTGGGTGCTGCGGTGTCAAAAACAACAGCCATGTGTGTAGGGTGCTCTTTCTTTAATACCTCCAGCAAAGTGTTGGTAAAACCCATCACTGCAGATGTATTAATACCTGTTGACGTGAATCTTGGGTTTTTGCTTAATGCGAAATGAGCTCTGTAAATTAAAGCCATTCCGTCTAAAAGAAAGAGTTTTTTCATGTTCTGTTCATTTGACACATTGCTAAAACAGCAATGGATTCCAAATTTAAAAAAATTGTGGTGGGGGAGGACTGTTTTTATTGATTTTTTACAAGACTTAGTAGGGTAAAATATAACTAAGTGTATGAGTTGACTCCCGATTTAATTTATCCGTAAAGTAGCCTTCCTCAAATTTTAGGGTAAGGTACCATTCTGTAGCCAGACAAATAGCAGATAGCTTATATGTTTTTCCGGTATGATTCGGTATTTACACCGGGGTGAGTCCACGTTTTTGCATAAAAACGTGGATTTTTAGCGGAGATGTAGAACTATTATTTTAAATTAAGCCGGTAATTGTTTGCTATCATTCTTTAATGTGTCTTTATGTATGGGTAAGGCATTTTAATCGAACGAGCAAAAGGGAGAGCTTTTGCTTTTACAAAGATACCCGTAAAACGCCGAGACAATTGAGTGGTTATAAAGGGAAAAAACTGTTTTAATTTTTCTGTTTGTTTTGACTAGGTGATACAATAACTTTTTTAATTATTTGAGTGGTTTCTTGATTTGCTTACTCAATAGTCTGGAAATCGTACCTTGAGATTATTAGACTAGTATGTTGCCTGTTATATTGTACATCCTGGTTTCTCCACAAATAAAAATAAAAAATGTAAATTTGATAATATAAAATCCTTAAAATAATAAATAATGGACATTGATATATCGGAGAAAAAAATAGAATTAATTCAATGGCTCTCTACAGTAGAAGATGCAACTATTATTGATAAGTTGATGAGGTTAAGACAAGAGGAAACAACAGATTGGTGGGGTTCTGTTTCTAAAGATGAGCAGGAATCTATTGAAAAAGGAGTTGCTGATGCCAATAACAAAAATTTAAAGCCACATTCATCCGCTAGAGAATTATATGAAAAATGGTTATAAGATTCTATGGACCGAAAATGCGTTAAAAGAACTTGCCCTAACCATTAAATACCTAGAGCAAAATTTTACTGAGAAAGAAATAAAAAAGCTCGCACAAAAGATTGAAAATGTAGTAAAATTAATTTCTCAAAATCCAAAACTATTTCCAAAGTCCGATAAAAAGAATATTTACAGACTGGTAATCTTGAAATACAATACGCTTTATTATAGAGTTAACGAAACTGATATTGAAATACTATCTTTCTTTTCAAATAGACAAAATCCGAAAAAGAAGAAACTGTAAGTAGGGTCCACTTTATCATAAAAGGATACTTTTTAACCAAAAGAAACACGCATGAAAGTGGAAATTGTGTATATCTGCATGGTCTCCATTCGATAAGATAACCCTTTTCCTAATTCATGTTTTAATTTTTCTGTCTGGGTTGATTTAGTAGCACAATAATTTTTTATAATAGATCTGTTGTTTGATTGGGTAATCAAATTAATCTGAAACCCCGTATTTGCTCTTTGTTAAAATAGGCAGTCTCATCAGTGGCAGCTTTTTTCTGGGTAATAAAAGAACATTTCGATTTCAATGTGACAACCTCTCATGACCTCAATTAGATTATTATTGTGTCGTTTGAATGGTCTTGAGTGAGCTTGCTTCGTTGTTTCTTTCCGATAAATAGGAACAGGCTCTCTCAAAGACGCTCTTATTATTTGTTATTACGATCCTGCGAAGTAATCTCTATAAGGTAATAATAAACATCTTACGTTCCGGGGATGAAGCTAGGAGTATTATAGTTAGTTTCTTTAGGTCACATTGAGCCCGTCGAAATGTAGTACGCCGGGTCAATAAAGTATAATAGCTGCTTGTTTATCATTCATCCTTAAACATTCAATATGGAATAACGTTTAATAGATTGCTTCACTCCGTTCGCAAAGACGCTCTTACTGTTTGTTATTACGATCCTGCGAAGTAAACTATATAAGGAAATGATAAAAATCACTCCTTTTGAATTCGAACTATTAAGTTAATACCTGTTATAAAAACCATTAATAGCATTTACCGTCTGAGAATAAATAGGTTTAGTAAATTCCAGAAACAAAGTTTGAGGCGGCGGCGGCATTACCTCTTTTTTACGGCACATAGCCAATTGTTCCTTAGATAAAGCTCTTTCATCTCCCGTGTAAGCTGCCCATGAATCTTGCCATACAAAAGTCCCCGGCATTTTTTGTTGATGCAAAGGTCGGTTGGTGCGGGCATCAATAATAGACATGTCCAACAAACCACCGGAGCTGATAGATTTGTCGAATATCGACAACCTGGCTTTAACGGTACTGTAAACCGGTCTTTTTTGATCGGTATAACCTACCAGTACATTTTCTTTTTTGATTTCCTCTACACGTTCTTTAACATAAGTCTGACCGACTACAAAATCGTCAAAACTTAAATACATCAGGTGGTCTGCCTGTACTTTTTGCCGTTTGGCATCTTCCGGGCGAAAGAACATAACAAAGTTTTTGGTTTCGTAATTTGCCATAAATCCGTCTAGTTGCGACTGAAAATAATCGTTAGAAAGCTTATAAAGGTTAGAGTTAACCTGTACCGGATAAACCACTACTTTTATGGCAGCGGCATAATAGGCTTCGTCCAGTTTGGTTCTTACATCCTTATATTTAGGGATAAAATAATCGGCCAGTTCATAATATCTGTACGCCACTTTTGCAGATTCTCTGTTTCTTTCAAGCATTAATTTATTGGCGGCAACATAACGTTCTTCTGCCGCTTTGTAGCGGGCATCGTTCAGTTCGGTATCGTAAAATCGCGGTCTCCCCACCGTATTCATACAGCTGGGGCAAGATTCCAGGCTAGCGCCAATATTGTTCAAATCCTCATAATTATAAACCACTTCGTCCCATTTAAAAGGGGTTATAGCCAGTTTGGCCTGTTCTATTTTACGTAAATGATTTTGCACCGCAAGGTCATAAGAGGCTGTTAGCGTATGTTTGGCCTTGGCATGGGTAGGGTTGCTTTTAAGTCTTTTTACAGCGGTATAAAAGGCATTATCATAATCACCCTTTTCTAACATTTTTGTGCCGCTGCTACAGGCATGCAGTATCAGAACAAATATTGACAGTAAAATTAGTTGGTTTCCTCTCATAGAAGATGTAGTTTTTAATATCTTTACTTTACTGGACGAATTTACATGAAGATAAGTTACGATTTACTAAATCTCGAATTAAAATTTCCATTTACTATTGCTCGCTATTCCAGAACCAGTACTCCGATACTCCTGCTGCGATTAAATTACAATGGCGTGGAAGGGATAGGCGAAGCCTCTATGGTACCCTACATGGGCGAAAGTTTCCAGACAGCAACGTCTTTTCTGAAAAAAGTGGATTTTGGAAGATTTACCTACCCGTTTAATATGGCGGAAATTGTGAGCTATCTGGACAGTCTGGAGGCGGGTTTGCCTGCCATAAAAGCGGCAATAGACATAGCTTTGTATGATATTACGGGAAAAATAGAAAGAAAATCCTGTTACCAACTATTTCATGCAGATGCACAAAAAATGCCTTTAACTACCTATACCGTAGGGATAGACACGCCACAGGTTATTGTAGAAAAAGTGGAGGACGCCCTGGCGAATGGTTTTCAGCTCATCAAAATAAAAATAGGCAGAGATAGCGACAGGCTTTTGATAGACACCATCCGGTCGGTGACCAATTTACCTTTGTATGTAGATGCCAATCAGGGGTGGGATGATAAAGTTAAAGGGGTCGAAATGACACATTGGCTACAAGAACAGGGCGTGATGTTGATAGAACAGCCTATGGATAAATCGGATGTTGAAGGCAATGCTTATATTACAGAACATAGTCCTATCCCCATTATAGGTGATGAAGCGGTACAACGACTGGTGGATGTTGAGCGGGTAAAAGGAGTGTACCATGGGATTAATGTAAAGCTGATGAAGTCTGCCGGCATGTACGAGGCTTTTCAAATGATGCAACAGGCGAAGAGTATGGGCATGAAGCTGATGATTGGTTGCATGAGCGAAACCAGCGCAGCTACACTGGCGGGGGCAAGTTTGGCTCCGCTTTGTGATTTTGCCGATTTAGACGGGCCGTTTCTGACGACCAATAATCCTTTTAAAAAACCGGAGTTTAAAGACGGCAGGTATGTTTTAAGCGAAAGACCCGGATTAGGAATTGAAAGGGAGTAACTCTTTGATTTTGGTCTCTTAAATTTCTTTGTACTTTAAAATTTAATAAGCGTAACTTTGCACCTCCAAAGCCGTAAGGCTTTTTTAACCTTTCAGAATTACGATGGACAAGAAAGTAAGAGTCAGATTTGCACCCAGCCCAACCGGCGGATTACATATTGGTGGAGTGCGCACCATCTTATTCAATTATCTTTTTGCTAAAAAAAATAATGGAGAATTTATCCTGAGGATAGAGGATACCGACCAAACCCGTTATGTTCCGGGAGCAGAAGAATATATTATTAACTGCTTAAAATGGTGTGGATTAAATCCGGATGAAGGACCAGATACAGGTGGAGCTTACGGCCCATACAGACAAAGCGAACGCAAACCTATTTATAAGCAATATGCGGAAGAGCTGGTTAGCAATGGTTATGCCTATTATGCTTTTGATACTCCCGAAGAGCTGGAGAATGCCAGAAATACTATAGAGAACTTCAGATACGATAAATCGACGCGGATGTCGTTGAAAAACTCGTTAACCCTTTCTGCCCAAGAGGTTGAAGAGCTGATTGCACAGGGAGTTCCTCATGTGGTGCGTATAAAAGTTCCCGGAGATCAAAATATCTATTTCAAAGACTTGATTCGTGGCGATGTAAGTTTTGACAGTAACGAAGTAGACGATAAAGTTTTACTGAAAGCAGATGGCATGCCAACCTACCATTTAGCGGTGGTTGTAGATGATTATCTGATGAAAATTACCCATGCTTTCCGTGGAGAAGAGTGGTTGCCATCATCGCCTATCCATATTTTGTTATGGAGATTTTTGGGATGGGAAGCAGCTATGCCTGCATGGGCTCACTTACCGTTGATATTAAAGCCGGATGGCCATGGTAAATTAAGTAAGCGCGATGGTCAACGTTTGGGCTTTCCGGTATATGCTATGAACTGGACAGATCCTGCAACACAGGAATTGGCAGAAGGGTTTAAGGAGGTAGGCTTTTTGCCAGAAGCATTTTTAAATATGCTGGCTATGCTGGGCTGGAATGACGGGACGGATCAGGAGCTTTTTTCTTTAGAAGAGCTATGTGATAAGTTTTCTCTGGAAAGAGTAAATAAAGCAGGTGCTAAATTTGACTACGAGAAAGCAAAATGGTACAATGCCGAGTGGATCAAGAAATCTACAGCACCAAGCTTATACCCTTATGTAGTTGCTGTATTGGCAGAGAAAGGTATAAATCCGGCACAAGAGCATTTGATAAAAGTTATAGATATGGTTAAAGAGCGTTGTACCTTATTACCGGATTTCTATCAACAAGCCTCTTTCTTCTTTGAAGCACCGTATCAATATGATGTTGATGCTGTTAAACCAAAATGGAATGCAGATAAAACGGCTTTCTTTGAAGCTTATATCAAGCAAATTGAAGCAGGAGACTTTGCAGATGCAACTGTTTTGGAAGCAGAATTTAAGCAGTTAGCCGCAGATAAGGGACTAAAAATAGGGGAAGTTATGCTGCCTTTCAGGATTATGCTGGTAGGTGGAAAGTTTGGACCTCAGGTTTTTGATATTGCGCTGGCTTTAGGAAGAGAAGAAACTATTAGCAGAATAATAAAGGCATTGCCTTTATTTCAATAATTAATTTAGGATATAAGAGAGGGCAACAGTAAAAGTAGCCTCTCTCTTATTCTGGCTATGTGCACCATTACCTCACCATTGTAGCACATTCACCTCCGGTATAGCGTTGTTTATTGTAAAAATGTTTTTTAATTTAAAGAGCTTATTTGTCAATGGATATGCAGACCAAATCAGCAGAAAACACAAGCCTAACAGATACCCCTTCTTCTGTAAAGAAGATGGATCAGTATCTTCCTTCTATTGCTGAATTCAGCGATTTACCCCATAAATATGCGGCCACAGCCGAACCGCTATCTAATAAAGGAAAATTTGGTTGGGAAAATGAGGTTGAGCAAGTAGAGTTTTATTATGTACGGCTTGGAGACGATGCCGTTATCTGGAATCAGCAGGTTCAGATAAAACAAGATCAGGATATTACCCTAAAACCTACTAAACAAGCCCAGCCGGCTTATATTTTTACGTATTTTTTTGAAGCCAGTATTCCCCTGCGTATCAATAATGATTATATATTTGACCAAAGAAAGTTAGTATTCTGTAATGATCTGGGACAATATCGATTGTTTATGCCCAAAGGTTTCGAGGGGCATATCCTTCAGATTGTGATTTCTGAATATTTCCTCAAAAACTATGTTGCAGCACATAGCTTGCAACATCCTATTGTAGCTGCCATTGTAAACAGGCAGGATCCCACACCATTAATTATATCTGGTTTACCCTTATACGTACACCATGCACTGGAAAATATTGTAGATTGTTTATATACCGAGAAAAATGTGCTGATTCATAAGCTTCCGATATTACAATTGACTGCCCATTTTGTCGATATATTCTTTAAAGAGTATCTTGAGCAGCAGGCTCGTACCCATAAGCTTTTGCTTGACGAGGATTTTTAAAAAATGCTGCGTAAGTTTTTTCGCCAAAGAATAGCAGGACCCTTTTGTGGGGTACTTACTTTAACTGCTTATTTTGGAACATCTGTAAGTACATTTAAACGACTTTTTGAAAAGTATTTTAATACCACTCCTCTTGAATATTTTAAGAATATGCAGATAGAGGAATCTAAAAAGCTGTTGAAATCCAAAAAATATAGCGTAGCTCAGGTATCCCGTAAGCTGGGCTTTAGCTCTCCTACTAATTTTATCCGGACGTTTAAACAATATACGGGTACTACCCCCAGGCAGTTTCCAAGCAGGTGAGCGGGAGTTTGTCTTTATGATTGCTCGTTTTTCGTTGCCATTCTGCACTCCCCGGGTATAGGAACAAGCTCCCAAACAAGGCGGGGATGACCCAAATAACTGGAAAACAGGACTAATAATAGTCGAAATCAGGGTAATAGTTTCTTGTTTGCTCATTCTTGTTTTTTAATATTAAACATCCCCGGTTTAGTGCAGCTCATCATTCACAGTTAATGGGTTTATAGTTTAGGGCTTGTTCTTCCATTCATTCTTACAACAACGTTTTTTGTGTTTTACAGTGGCAAGTTGTATGTTTATAATGGGCTAAGGGAGCCGGGCATAAAATAGTGCACAGTAAAAGTTGGTTTCCTATTGGTTATCAATAGCATCAAATATCAATAAAATGATAGTGTATTTCTACAACAGAAGATAGATATGAAAGAAACCATAATCTCCTCTTTTTTAAAACAGCATGCAGAAGCAGGCTATTGTCATAAAGATATCGTAGCAGAGGGTACATTATTCAGAGGGCTTCTGGAGCAGCTGTCTGCTCAAACCCAAAATGTTTTCTCCATTTTTGACCTCAAAGAATTCAAATACCGTTATTTTACATCCAATCTGTACGGTATGTACGGCATCCGCCCCCAGGATGGCTTTGATTTTGGAAAAGCACTGGAGGCCAGCCGGGCGGGCTACGAAGGTATTGCTGTATTTATGAACCTGATGAAGGAATCTTTATTAAAACACTCCCCCGACGAGGTGAGCAACTGTAATATTACTGCCAGTGGTATGCCTGTTGTAAATACCTGCGGAGTAAAACTAAAGCTTTTTATACATACAGTGCCTTTATGTTCGGTAGAAAACGACGAGGGCTATCCCCGCTATTGGTTGTCTGTATTACAGGATATCAGTGCTTTTATAGAAGAAGGTTATTGGTTGCGGGCTGTGGTTGCAGACCGTATATACCATCAGTCTTACGGCGATATCCAGGTACATCAGAAAGAACTGATTACCCCCTCTCAATTGGAAATATTAAAATGCTGGATGGAGCATGGAGATAGCAAAGCCATAGCGGCACAATTGCACATCAGTGATGCCACGGTCAGAAACCAGTTGGTATCCATCCGCGGCAGGTTGTTAGCTCGTGACAACTCGGCAGCTGTAAAGCTCGCCATGTCATGCGGTATGCTATCCCCCCGATATAAAAAGACCTAATATTTGATGGACAACTAACCGTACCTTACCATAAGTTTATTACCTTTTTGTGTCCAACAACCCCTAATCAAATAAACCCTCCAGTTCGTCATATAGTCTTGTACCTGACCGACTGGCAGTTGAGGATTTGGCAGCCATTTGCGACATGATGTGGATAAAAATGTGGAAAACTACCTGTTCTGCACCTCTCAAACGCATAGGGTATAACCTTTTCGAACGCAATACTTTTGTAACGGTAACACATTATAAAACCAATCAATTACTGCTTATGAATAGGTTATTGCTACTTATTGTTTTCTTGTTTTGCTCCAGTGGGGCGTTTTCGCAATCAATGGTTCCCGCCAATAATATTCTTTATGTCAAGGAAGGGGCAGCAGGCGATGGCTCCTCATGGGATAAATCCGCCGACCTTGCCGATGCCTTGAAATGGGCAAACGAGAAAGTGGATG